>NZ_BAAAFI010000007.1:0-401070 GCF_039523455.1 Algoriphagus jejuensis
ATTCCCTTAGTTGGCCTAGGCCAACTAAGGGAATGGGTTGATACAAAGTTTAAACCCTAGACACAGTTTAATGAACTATCCCATAATAAGTTATTACAACCCTTATCAATCCTTGATGCAGCGGCATGAAAATCCGTCTCCCTTTATATTACCGTCTTTTCCCAATGAAGCTTTACTGCTTTCCAAATAATACCCAATTGCACTCAAATCATTAACTGAAGTAGAGCTCCACCAGCTACCCCAATACCCCCCATTACCAAAACCCTTATCTACCGTCCTGTCACCACCTGGAAGTGCAGAGAAATTTGACTCATTGGTTGCTCCGACATTTTCACCTTTCCAGATTGTCGTTGTTTTCATTTTACCTCCAGCGACGGCAGCGCCTCCTAAATAATCAGAAAGTATTTTCCACTCATTACTAGAGGGTATATGCCATCCTTCGGGACACAATTTAGTTTTATTTACAGCAAACCAATTGTATAGTTTTCCGAAGTCAGAATCGTTAGTAGCACTATTACTATAATAAGACCAAGCCGGCTTTTCGGTTGGCCTATTGTTATTCCATATCGCAGCCCAGACTTGCTGTGAGATGACTTGAGATATATCCCCCTCATAACGCAGGTTGTCCGCAAACCAAGTTTGATCACCGATCTTAACTGTTTTATAGACATTGCCATCACGCGGATCTGTGAAAGTCCCCAAGCAATTTTCATTTAGTTCTACTTGATTTCCGTTGGCAAGATAGCAAACATCAATCTCAGGTTCAGCAGCAATCCAGGCTACACCTATGGCCGTGGTATTTGCACCATTGGCAATGACTGCAAAGGCCTTATCAATAAAATTCCAATTCTTGACCATATACCCAAACCACTCTATATTAAGAAACCCATCCAAAGTGCAATTCTTTATCAGTCCCTCTACATTGGACATCGTGATGTTTCGAACCGTATATAAAATCTCCGAAATACTTGTGCTGCTGTTAAAATTGGTAGAGGAGTGTATCAAACCAATCAGATTGAATATTACAGTCTTCTTACAGCTTTGTTTTGGATCCAAAACTGGAATCAACGTTTGCAATAGATTATATGAAAACTGTCCAAGATTTTCATAGAATGCCTCATCGTGTTCAGCCCCGCTGGAAGACCCTGGTCGCCCGGTTCGATATTTAAAAGTGAAATTCCCTTCTCCTTCAACCAAAAATTGTTGATCTCCTGATTCGCTCACAATTTCACCTTTGCCACTTATTAGTTCCTGAATAGAAGCCGGAACGATTTTCAGTCCTTCCACTACCACCTTCCCAACCCGGTCTGAACCTTTGTAAATCCCGATAACGGTGGTTACCGCTGAGCCTTTATTGTTGAAAGTAAAATTATTCCCCGCTTTAAATGTATTGACAGGAAGTTCTTTTTCTTCGGCCGCCATCCTCGCCGATGCGGAACTAAAAAGCTCAACCAAAGCCGCTGCGATTCCAGTGTTGGTTTCGTCAAAAAGTGGCTTATTCAATTTAAGGTTTTTAAGTATTTCGGATTCTAAAAGAGCAAAAGCAGGGTCCGCCATAGCTTATGCTATAAAGGACTTTTTCCCTTCATCCGAAAGGGAAACAACTGCCGGAGTCATCATCACCATTGCAAGCGCAGTAGATCTGGGAGTGATATTGAAATCCGCAGCTCCTGGATAAAAATAGCCCATTAAGGCGACCTCAGAGTTCGAATATCTCGCAAAAAAAGCAGTATAAGTACCATCCAGATCCAGCCCAAATTCCCCCTCACTATACGGTGAAGCATCTGTGTTAGACATTACATTCATTACCTCGAGATCTTCCGATGACATTCCCTCCGGCAATAGGATCCTGCCTCGAATATCCTTTCCTTCAAAATATTTGTCATTTAGATTTTGTGGATTCTGGTCATCCCCTTCTTTGGAGTTGCATGATTGAAAAAATGCGGTTGAGAAAATGACAATGATGTATACGAGTGTAATTTTCTTCGTCACTTTCATATAGGTTTTTTAAAAGTTTAATTTTTAACCTACAACTAAAAGCGTTTAAAAAAAAATACAAGAAACACTTTTACTACTGAAACGATAGATCCAGTGTGAATTCAAAAAGTAATATTCGAAATCTTTGAAAAACTAAATCTCGAAACTCCCTGCCATTTTGTCCGCATTTTCGTAATTTCGCGATCCGAAAGAAGGAAAAAAGAAGTAAATGAATAATTTAATTGCAGACATTGACATCATCTCTGGGGAGGAAGCCCAGGCTTGCGATTTCAAAACCACGCCAGACGAAAACACCGGCAAGTCCAAAAAACTCTACATCGAGAGCTACGGCTGTCAGATGAACTTTGCGGACTCGGAGATCGTCGCCTCCATCATGAAGGATAACGGTTTTGACACGACCGCTGACTTTCAGCAAGCGGATGTGATCTTTTTGAATACCTGTTCGATCCGTGAAAAAGCAGAATTGACCGTCAGGAAGCGCCTGTCGGATTTCCAACGGGCGAAAAAAGCAAAACCAGAACTGACTATCGGAGTACTTGGCTGCATGGCAGAGCGGCTGAAGGAAAACCTGCTTGCCGAGGAAAAAATCGTGGACTTGGTCGTAGGGCCAGATGCCTATCGTGACCTTCCCAACCTGATCTCCGCCGCCGAAGAGGGTGAAAAAGGTGTCAACACCTTTCTTTCCCGTGAAGAGACCTACGCCGACATCGCACCCGTCCGGCTAAACTCCAATGGAGTCACGGCCTTCATCTCCATCATGCGTGGCTGTGACAACATGTGTTCGTTTTGCGTGGTGCCTTTCACACGAGGCAGAGAGAGAAGCCGCGATCCACACTCGATCGTAGCAGAAGCCCAGGATCTCTTTGCCAAAGGCTATAAGGAAGTCACACTTCTAGGCCAAAACGTGGACAGCTACAAGTGGTCGCCTGAGGAAAACAACAAAGCCCGACTCAACAAAAAGGAGGAAGAGGTGACTCACGTGGTGAACTTCGCCCACCTCCTGGAGATGGTCGCGCAGGTGAGCCCTTACTTGCGGGTTCGCTTTTCTACCTCCCATCCCAAGGACATTACGGATGAGGTTCTTCACACCATGAAGAAGTACGACAACATCTGCAAATACATCCACCTTCCAGTCCAAAGCGGCAACAGCCGAGTGCTGGAGCTGATGAACCGAACCTACGACCGTGAGTGGTACCTCAATCGCGTGAATGCCATTCGGGAAATCCTCGGCGAAGAATGCGGAATCTCATCCGACATGATCACGGGATTCTGTACCGAAACAGAGGAAGAGCATCAGGACACCTTGTCGCTGATGGACATCGTCAAGTACGATTTCTCCTACATGTTCTTCTATTCCGAGCGCCCGGGCACTTTGGCCGCAAAGAAATACGAAGACGATATCCCCCTCGAAACTAAGAAGAGAAGACTAGCTGAGGTAATCACCAAGCAAGCGCATCTTTCGTCAGAGCGAAATAAGCTTGACTTTGGCCAGGAGCAACTGATCCTGATTGAGGGAACAGCCAAGAAATCTGACCAGCAATTGAAAGGAAGGAATTCGGCCAACAAAGTCGTGATCATCCCGGCAGGGCATGCCAAAAAGGGTGATTACGTCCGGGTAAAAATCACCGAAGTATCCCAGGCGACGTTGTTTGGGGAGGTTTTGGAAGTAAATCCAATCCTGGTATGATGACCCCAAATTCATTGCTAGGGAAGCGAAGCAATCTATCTGTCGAAAAACCAAATTGGGTATGATCACTCCTCAGGAAATTCACAGCGTCAAGCAACGCTTTGGGATAATTGGATTTAGCCCTTTACTCAATCAGGCTATCTTGGTGGCCATGCAAGCGGCGCCGACCGATATGACGGTGCTGATCACCGGAGAAAGCGGGAGCGGCAAGGAAAGCTTCTCCAAGATCATCCACTCACTTTCCCTGCGAAAGCACGGCAAGTTTATCGCGATCAACTGCGGGGCGATCCCCGAAGGCACAATAGACTCGGAGCTATTTGGTCACGAGAAAGGCTCTTTCACCGGTGCGCACGAAGCCCGGAAAGGGTATTTTGAAGTCACCGATGGAGGTTCGATTTTCCTCGATGAAATCGGGGAAATGCCTTTGGGCACGCAAGCACGCCTGCTGCGGGTTTTGGAAAATGGCGAGTTTATCAAAGTGGGTTCCTCCAAAGTTCAAAAGACCAATGTCCGAGTCATCACGGCTACTAATGTCAACTTACTCAAGGCAGTCGAAAAAGGGAAGTTTCGCGAAGACCTCTATTACCGTCTGAATACCGTTCCAATATACGTTCCACCCTTGCGGGAACGAGGGGAAGATGTCGTGCTGCTTTTTCGCAAATTCACGGGAGATTTCTCCGAAAAGTACCACGTCAGGCCCATTAGCCTCGATCCAGATGCGCAGGCTGCATTGATGCGCTACGGATTCCCTGGCAATATCCGACAGCTCAAAAACATCGCAGAGCAAATCTCTCTTTTGGAGGAAAACAGAGAAGTCAATGCCCCGACGCTTGCGAAATATTTACCTGCTGAAACCTCCCGCCTGCCGATGGCATTGCCTTCCACGACCTCCGGTGAACAGCATGATTTCTCAGAGCGAGACCTCCTCTACAAAGTCCTTTTTGATATGAAAAAGGACATGAATGACTTGAAAAAACTCGTGCTCGAATCCTATCAAAACGGCGGAATCAACTCCACAATCATGCAAAAGCACCAAGGACTTTTTGAAGATTTGGATTCCGGATTTTCTCAAAAGGAAAACATGGACAGCGGTAGTTCTTTTCCATTGGTTTTGGAATCGCAGAAAAACACTTCCCTCAGCAACGACGAATACGAAGAGGAAGTGATTGAAGACATCATCCATGAGGAAGACGACAATTCCCTTTCATTGGAAAAAAAGGAAAGGGAGATGATCCTCAGAGCTTTGCGCAAGCATAATAACAAGAGAAAGTATGCAGCCGGTGACCTAGGAATCTCGGAGCGAACACTTTACCGCAAGATCAAACAATATGAAATTGAGTAGGCGCTTTTTCTCCTTTATAATCGTCGCTTTGCTAGGACTACAGGGATGCGCAGTGAAGTACAGCTTCACCGGCACCAATATCAATTACGAATTTGTAAAGACCTTCTCAGTAGAGAACTTCTTCAATGATTCAGGCGGAGGACCAGCCAACATGGAGCAGCGATTTACCGAAGCAATCAAAGAATACTACCAACGAAATACGCAGCTGGAGCTCGTTCGAAACAACGGAGACCTCCAGTTTTCTGGGGCAATTAGCCGATATTCGCTGACCCCTCAGGCGGCCGTCTCCAGTGGCGACCCCAACCTTCCCGACCGGGCTGGCCAAATGAGATTGACCATTACGGTCAATGTAGAATACATCAACCTCAGCAATGAAGAGGAAAGTAAAAATCAACCCTTTACTTTTTTCAAGGATTATGATCCCCGAAACGTCACTTTGCTCGATGTGGAAAATCAACTGGTGGAAGAAATATTTGAGGTGATCATCCAGGATATCTTCACAGCGACAGTTGCCAACTGGTAATTTTGCTAACTTGAAATCAAAACCCGGAACGTGAACGCAGCTCAATTCCTAGATTTAATTCAAAAAACCGATCACCTGGAAAGGGACGATCTACTCCAACTCACAAAGATTCAGGAGAATTTCCCTTATTTCCAGATTCCGCATGTACTGGCGGCTCGGCACGACTTTTTAAAAAACGGCCGAATAAAAAGTAATATTTTGGCTCAGGCAGCCATTACCAGTCCAGACCGAATTTGGCTGAAAACCTTGGTGGAAAGTCCGGCTACCCAGGATTTTCAACCCACGGAAACTCAAAAAGACCTGCTTCCTGAAAGTCCTGAAATAAAGAATTCAGAAAATCAAACCGAGGCCCCAAATAATCTGGATGAACAGCAGAACGGTACGGCAGCAAAGCCAGAGGGTATCGATACTGATAAATCGAAACTTAGACGGCGTCAACCACCAAAAGATGATCTGCTCGAAACCATCAAGCGAAAAGAAAAAAAGGCTATTCTGGATGCCAAGAAAAAAGAGCAAATTGACCTGATTAAGGCGTTTAGCAAAAAGGACATCAAACTGGCTACGATCAAGGAAATCGAGGCCAATCAAAATACCGAAAATCTGGCCGAAGCCAGCACTAAGCTCAATGAAAATCTCCTGTCGGAGACATTTGCCAGAATATTGATCAATCAAGGGAAAAAAGTCAAGGCCAAAGAAATATATGAGAAGCTGATTTTGAAGTTTCCCGAGAAAAGGGCTTACTTTGCGGACTTGATCGAAAAACTGAAGGAATAATTTAACAGATATGTTTACAGTATTGATTACTATTATTTTGATTTTGGCGGTGCTACTGATCCTGGTGATCCTAGGCCAAAACTCAAAAGGCGGAGCCGGAGCGGCTTTCGGAGGCAGTGCTTCTCAGATTATGGGCGTAACCAAGACCGGAAATGTACTGGAAAAAGCGACCTGGATTCTGGCAATTTCTATCTTAGCTTTGTCTTTGGCTTCTTCCGCTTTCTACACCAACAGCCAGCCAAACCAATTCTCCTCTCCTAACATTGAAAGTGCCAAACAGCAAGTAGTAGCGCCGGCATTCGGTGACGAAAGTTTGCTTCCAGCGGCAGAACCTGAGGCTACACCAGCTCCAGACTCTACAGGAAATTAATTTCAATTGAACCCAAGTGAAAAATCCCGCCAAAAGCGGGATTTTTTCATTTTATCTGCTGCAACACCAGCCGCTTGGAAATAGGTATAAGCGTCTCCTCGATCGGAAAGGTATGGTGACTATGCAGGCGCCACGTAGCGGGATTCGGAAGCTCCTTCACTTCGCGTATCAGTTGCATTTTTAGCTTTTCCAGCGTGTTGACCAGGGTTTTCTGGAATACTCCCATAAACCAAAAGGTAATACTTCGAAACTTTTCACCGGCGAGCTGAAGAAAATTGGACTTGTAGCGATAGGTATGTACATCACTGGCATTTTCCTGCGTCACTAGGATAAAACCTTCGCGATTGTAAATCGGCTGAATGCCCACCGGTTCAAACTCCACCTGCTCCTCTACAAAATCATAGATGGATTTACCCTCTTCGATCTGAGTTGCAAGCCGAGGCAAGGCATAGGCAGTGATTTGGGAGATTTCCTTCATGACCTCCCCGTCTTCGACCTTTTTCTCAAACTGGAGTTGTGCATTTTGAAAGTCTATGCCATTGAGTGCTTTTGGAAAGAGCTTGTTCAACTCCGTTTTTCCCGAGTTCAGCTCTTGCAATAGCCGATGATGGTCGATCAGGTCTGACAGCATGGGATACAATTTGACTGCCTGAAATTCCCGTTCAGCTTCCTGCAAGTAGGCAAGCAGTTGATATTTTTTGTATTCAAAATCGATCAATCCGTCGGTGATCCAATTTTTAGGCAATGTTCTCATAGGCTCAAAAGGTTTTAAGGTTTGTATCAAAATACGCAATTCTGACATTTTTTATCGAAGCAGGCGAAAATTTGACAGGTTTCAAGTGCCTTATTAAAAGCTAACGAGCGTTAGCCCGGCGATTTTTACAGCCGATTTGTCAGCCTTTCGCCATGAAACATCCCTTGGCACAGGAAGTGATAAGAGGGCTATAGCATTTTAATCTAAAAATTAACCTTAAACAATTTAATACTATGTCAAACGTGAACATCAAACCTCTTGCAGACCGAGTTTTGGTACAACCTGCTGCAGCGGAAGAGAAGACTGCTTCAGGACTTTATATCCCTGACACTGCTAAAGAAAAGCCTCAAAAAGGAACTGTCGTAGCAGTTGGAAACGGCAAAAAAGATGAGCCATTGACTGTGAAAGTGGGCGATACTGTTTTGTACGGAAAGTATTCCGGCACTGAACTGAGCGTAGAAGGCAAGGATTTCCTCATCATGAGAGAGTCTGACATCTTTGCGATCCTTTAATCAATCAAGCAAAATCAACAAACTGAAAATCTAAAATATCATGGCAAAACAATTGTATTTCGATACTGATGCTAGAGACCGTCTGAAAAAAGGCGTGGATGCATTGGCAGACGCAGTAAAAGTTACTTTGGGTCCTAAAGGCCGTAACGTCATCATTGACAAAAAATTCGGTGCTCCTACGATCACCAAAGATGGTGTATCCGTGGCAAAAGAAATCGAACTGTCAGAACCAATCGAAAACATGGGCGCTCAGCTCGTGAAAGAAGTGGCTTCCAAGACAGCTGACAATGCTGGTGACGGAACTACCACGGCAACGGTATTGGCTCAATCTATCTTCAACGTGGGCATTAAAAACGTAGCTGCCGGTGCGAACCCAATGGATCTGAAAAGAGGCATTGACAAGGCTGTCGCTGCCGTAGTTGCTAAACTGAAAGCAGACTCCAAGCAAATCTCCACTTCTAAGGAGATCGCTCAGGTAGCTACTGTATCCGCAAACAACGACGAAGAAATCGGTAATATGATCTCCGACGCGATGGACAAAGTCGGCAAAGACGGTGTCATCACGGTAGAGGAAGCAAAAGGCACTGAAACTGACGTGAAGACTGTAGAAGGTATGCAGTTTGACAGAGGTTATCTGTCTCCTTACTTCGTCACTAACACGGAGAAAATGGAAGCTGAACTGGACCAACCATACATCTTGATCTACGACAAGAAGATCTCTTCGATGAAGGAATTGCTTCCGGTATTGGAGCCAGTTGCTCAGTCTGGCAAGCCATTGTTGATCATCTCTGAAGATGTGGACGGTGAAGCGTTGGCTACTTTGGTAGTGAATAAGATCAGAGGCGCTTTGAAAGTAGCCGCGGTGAAAGCTCCAGGTTTCGGTGACAGAAGAAAAGCAATGTTGGAAGACATCGCGATCTTGACCGGCGGAACAGTAATCTCTGAAGAAAGAGGTTTCAAATTGGAAAATGCTACTACTGACATGTTGGGTAGAGCTGAGAAAATCAACATCGACAAGGACAACACCACTATCGTAAACGGTGCGGGTGATGCAGCCGCGATCAAAGGCAGAATCGCTGAGATCAAAGCTCAGATCGAAAAGACTACTTCTGACTACGACAAAGAAAAGCTTCAGGAAAGACTTGCCAAATTGTCTGGCGGAGTTGCGATTCTTTACATCGGTGCTGCCACTGAAGTAGAGATGAAAGAGAAGAAAGACCGTGTAGATGATGCATTGCACGCTACTAGAGCGGCCGTACAAGAAGGCGTAGTAGTAGGTGGTGGAGTGGCGTTGGTAAGAGCTGCCGACGCACTTGCTGACCTCAAAGGCGAAAACGAAGATCAGGATACAGGTATCAACATCATCCGCTTGGCGATCGAGTCTCCGCTGAGAACTATCGTAGCTAACGCTGGTGGTGAGCCATCAGTAGTGATCAACAAGATCAGAGAAAACTCTGGTAATTACGGTTACAATGCAAGAACAGATGTTTACGAAGATCTGTTTGCAGCAGGCGTCATCGATCCTACTAAAGTGACTCGATTGGCTCTTGAAAATGCCGCTTCTATTGCTGCATTGCTATTGACCACTGAGTGTGTGGTAGCTGATGTGAAAGAAGACGCTCCGGCTATGCCTCCTATGGGTGGCGGCGGAATGGGTGGCATGATGTAATTCATCACCCAGCTAATAGAAAGGAGGTCTTGAGGCCTCCTTTTTTATTTGCCTGATTTTGAGTAGTTGGAATGCGTCGAAAATAAAAAGGAAGTAAATCCTTTTATATGGCTAAGGAATAATTGTATTTTGGCATACTTACAACCTTAACGCCCGACAATCGATTTAATGGTTTACTTTGACGCTGTCTTTTTAGTGGATGACGACCCCATCAATAACCTCATCAACCGGCGCCTTTTAGCAAAAACAGGGATAAGCGATCGTGTCGAAGAATTTCTGGGAGGAGAAGATGCGCTTTTGAAAATCAGTGAGCTGAACCCTAATCACAGCCTGATCATTTTTTTAGACATCAACATGCCGGTTTTGAACGGCTGGGAGTTTTTAAACAAATACATGAAAGTCTATCCAGACCGAAATGACAAAATCGTAATTCTTTCCAGCTCCATAGATTTCCAAGACAGGCAAAAAGCCGATGAATACGCTATAGTCTCGGGTTTTCTGGAAAAGCCGCTAACACTGGACAAAATCCACAGTCAGCTCGAAAAATACAGCCAATAGCTCTCTGTTGATCACCGAGTCATGCCGAGTTCTGGCAGCGAAGTTTTCTCCTCTAGGCAACCGTTTCATTAAGCGAAAAATAAAGCTCGCAAGTCTGGTGAGCCTTCAATTCATTTTCAGAACTAAAGGCAAGAAAAATCCAGCATCCCAGCAACCTGCCGTTAAATGCGGTAAGTCTATCAGCTGAGATGCAGGTTTTATGTACTATTTCCTTAAGGTGTCTTCTATGAATTTTTTTAAGTCCTCCCGAAACAGCTTTGCCGAAGGAAGGTGCGTGTACATCATATGTCCAGCTTCGTAATAGGTCATGATGATGCGATCTGTAGCAGACTTGGGCAGGTCGATATGGGAGATCGAATGCTCAACCCCATAGAACACCGTCGCTAAATCGTAGTAACCGTTCATGATCAAAACCTTTACATTCGGATCTTTACTCAAGGCATCGGTCATATCCGGCACAGTAGTCACAGCCGCGTCTGCCCCCCAAAAATTGTTTCCTTGATGCTTCCAGTCCCATTTGAAGCCTTCTTTGGAATAAGCTGAGGTTGCGTACAACAAGTCCTTGCTCACTCCCAAACTTCCATGGAAGTAGTCCAGAAACCCCATAGTATAGGCGGACGAGATCGCGTCGCTTTGCGGATCTGTAAAGGACTGCATTGACATGGGATCGAGGTTGATTCCTTTGTATCTGGAATCGAGACGACCCACCGTCTCGCCTGTAGACCGGAGCAATTCCTGAAAATATTCCCCCGCATTGATCTTCAGATCAGCTCTCTTCCAAATTTCCGTAGAAATCCCGGTGTAGTCTTCCAATTTCTGCGCGACTGCCTCTTCCTCTGCTTCGGAGATTCGATTTCCCTTGAACAGGGCCGGAGCGTACTCGTTTTCGGTGAAAGTCCTCATCTCTTGGACAAAAGAAGGCAAGTCTGCTCCTTTATTGGCAACCTTGTCATGGTACCAGCTAGTGGCGGCCATCGTGGGGAGGTAGGCGATGTAGGACATATCTTCATTGGGAGCGAAAAACAAGGTGCGAAGGTCGAGTACCGCCGACACCATGATGACTCCATTTAGTGCATATCCCCGGTCTAGGAGATAGCTCATCACGCCGGCATTTCGGAACGTTCCATAGCTTTCGCCAAGGATGTACTTTGGAGAATTTAGTCGGTTATGAGTTTTCAAAAACTGCATGACAAACAAACTGACGCTTCGGATGTCTTGATCCACTCCCCAGAAATCAGCGCCCTTGGACTCTCCTATTGGCACACTTAATCCTGTGCCCACAGGATCCATCATTACGACATCTGCCACATCCAAGATGGAGTACTCGTTGTTTACCAACTCATACGGAGCAGCCTGATTGTAGTTGGGATCGTCCACCACGATCCGCTTTGGCCCCATGATCCCCATGTGCAGCCAATAAGAGGATGAGCCAGGACCGCCGTTGAAAGCAAAAACAATCGGCCTGTTTTTCTCTGAATTCTCCTTGAAGTACGCCGTGAAACCAAAAAGTGCAATAGGCTTATTGTTTTCATCGCGCAGCTCCATCGTACCGGCTTTCGCATTGAGGTTGATCACTTTCCCGTCGATCGTGACGGATTGCTTGGATTCAAATACCTGCGCGATAGGCTGTGGAGCCTGAGGAGTTTCTTTGTTTTCTTGTGCCAAAGAAAAAGTCCCCAAGAATAAGAAGACAAGTAAAAATCTGATTTTCATAATGCTTTGAATGTTAGTAGGTTCGGAAGTTGGAAGTCGGGAGTTAATTTCCCAATGTTCAAATTCATTATTTAATTTTCAAGGTTTTGGTACTTGAGCATTGAGCAATGATTATTTGATAGTTGTTCAATTCTGGATTTAATGCTGCTTTGGAGTTTAGGAGGCTCGAAAGTCGGAAGTTAAATTTTCAAGGTTCAAACTCAATGTTCAACTTTCAAGAATTTTGGTACGTGAGCAATGACAATTCCTCATTGTTTATATACTTTTCCCTCTTTCATCACAAAGGTCACATCCTTCATGACTTTGATGTCCTCGTCGGGATTCCCGGATACTGCGATGATATCGGCGATTTTACCTACTTCGATGGTTCCGAGTTTTGCCTCGATACCCAGCAGCTGCGCGGCGTTGAGCGTGGCGGATTGGATAGCTTCCAGATTGGGCATCCCGACTTCGGTCATATAGAGAAACTCCCGGTAATTTTCGCCGTGCGGAAAAACGCCGGCATCCGTTCCGAAGGCTATCTTGACCCCTCTTTTATAAGCTTTCCCAAAAGTCTCCTGAATCTGAGCACCGATGTTCATGGCTTTGTCTCTGACTACTGGAGGGTAATAACCCGGAATTTTAGCGTATTCGGCAGCCGACATTCCAGCTGTCACTGTAGGCACATACCAAGTGCCAGCAGCAATCATCATATCCATGGTTTCCTCGGTCATCATAGTTCCGTGTTCTATCGAATGAATTCCGGCCTTCACGGCTCGTTTCATCCCCTCATCTCCATGGGCATGTGCAGCCACCGTGATACCAAAGTCCTTCGCAGTCCGTACCACCGCATCCAACTCATCCTGCTGAAACTGCGGTGCCGAGCCATCACGGGCCACCGATAAGACCCCACCGGTTGCAGTCACCTTGATGAGATCTGAGCCATATTTGACAGCCTGACGGACGGCCTTCCGAGCGTCGTCATCTCCATTGATCACCCCTTCATCAGGGCCAGGATCACGCATCAGGTCGCGCCTTACGCCATTGGTAGGGTCTGCATGACCGCCCGTCGGAGCAATGGATTTTCCGGCAGTATAAATCCTTGGTCCAAGGACCAAACCGCTGTTGATGGCATTTCGGAGGGCGATATTGACGCCAGATCCACCCAGATCACGAACCGTGGTAAAACCGGACATCAAAGTAATATGGGCGTAGGGAAGTGCTTTGTATGCAACGTCAGCTTCGTTGTCACGAAACCCATCCACGTATCTAGTGGGGCTGGTTTGACTCTCGATGTGCACGTGCATATCCATCAATCCCGGCATTACGGTCGCATTTTTTAAATCTATTGCAGTGTCACCAGTACCGCTATTTTGATACCCGGCTGACACCGAAAGGATTTTATCTCCTTCGACCACAATGGTCTGCTCAGTCAGGACTTTCTTGGATTTCACATCAATCAGGCGACCTGCATGGATGTAGGTTTTCTGCGCAAATGCAGTAAAGGATAGCATCAGGACAACGCCTGAGAGCAAAATCTTCTTCATAGGGTATTTGATTGGTGGTTGATACCCTCAAGATAAAAGATTAATCAGAAAAGTGGCTCTCCGGGCCGCAGCTGATAGCACCGCACATGGGTTTTGAACCCGAGCTTTTGGTAAAAAGCTTCAGCATCCTCCGCTGCAAACAAAATCAGCCGGGCATCCGGCTCCAAGTCGCGGGTGAATTGAAGCATTTTTCTGCCAATACCTTTTCCTTGGTGGGCTTTGGCGACCGCCAAATCAGCAATAAAACAACGGTAGCAGTGATCAGAAAGTCCTCTGAGAAACCCGACCAATTGCCCGTCTTGTCGCGCTGTCACCAGCAGGTTTGAGCCGACAAGCATACGCTTTAGATGATCGGGATCGTTCATGGGTCTCCGCTTCCCAAGTCCGGAGTCCTGAAGGATAAAAACAAATTCCTCCAGCGTAACGGCCTGCTCTGCCTGAATCCTGATCATAGGTTGATAGGGTTTGAAACTAAATTCAAATTCAGTTTAACACATCTTGCAAATCCTTCCTTTTTTTGAATGTAGCGTTTGCAAAAGGACAGAGCGGAATGACTTTGATTTCTTCTTTTCTGGCAAAGTCCACCAGCGCCTCCAATAATTTCGCACCGACTCCCTGTCCTTTCAGGCTTTCGTCCACTTCGGTATGTTCGATGATCATCTTCTTTGGCCCCGCCATCACGTAGACCATTTCTGCCAGCGGATTGGTGGCTTCTCCGAAAAAGAAAGATCCGCGGTGGCCGTCTGATTGATGCTGGATATTCATGGGAAAAGTAAAGGGTTGAAAATTAGTTGTTAATCGTTCGCAGACAGCAGTCTCACCATCATTTGGTTCTTGATACTCAGTTCTTGATTCTTTGACTATGCCTGAAAATGGTTGTCACTTGATACTTATTTCAATATCAACTTCTCGTTCTGCCTTCGACAATTCCGTCGTAGACGTCATCGACAGGCTCCCAAAGTTCAATAGCGTGTCCGTCGGGATCCAGGATATGAACAAACTTCCCGTAGTCGTAGACAGCTATTTCATCTAAGACTGTGACACCTTCTGCCTTCAACTCCTCCACCAATTCGACCAGATTTTCCACCCGATAGTTAACCATAAAATCCTTTTCAGAAGGCTTAAAATAGTCCGTATCATCCTTCATCGGAGACCATTGAGAAAAACCCATTTTCTCCGGATTCTCACTGCTTCTCCATTCAAAGGTAGTTCCATACGCATCCGTATTCAGTCCCAGGTGTTGCTGATACCAGGATTTAGTCGCATTGGGATCTTTTACCTTAAAAAAAATCCCTCCAATTCCAGTGACTCGTTTCTTCATAGTTCAGGCAGTTACAAAATACTCTTCAGGAAATTCCTTGCTCGGTCAAGATCCTCTTTGGTATCGATGGCAATGGCTTGGTGTTCAGTCTCCACCATCTTAATCTTCACCCCGCGCTCTATCAGCCGCAGTTGCTCGAGCATCTCGATCTGCTCCAGACGGCCTTTGGGCCAGGACGTAAACTCCAGCAAAAGTTCTCTGGTATAGGCGTAAACGCCGACATGCTTCCAATAAAATATATCTTCTGTCCGCTCTCTATTGAAAGGAATCGGAGACCTGGAAAAGTAGATCGCGTGCATTTTGTCATCCAAAACCACCTTAACGGTGTTCGGATTATAAGCTTCATCTTCCGAAATCCTACACATGAGCGAAGCCATCTTCACCTTGGGTTTGTCAAAAACTGCCACCAAATCCTGCAATGACTCGGGATCCTGAAACGGCTCGTCGCCCTGAACGTTGACAATCAAATCGGCATCTACAGCCTCCAGTGCCTCGGCGATTCGATCCGAACCACTCTGATGGATTTTCTTGCTCATGAACACATTGCCGCCCAAATCCAAGATTTGCTTCTCGATCTCTTTGTG
Organism: Algoriphagus jejuensis; assembly: GCF_039523455.1. Lineage (NCBI taxonomy): Bacteria > Pseudomonadati > Bacteroidota > Cytophagia > Cytophagales > Cyclobacteriaceae > Algoriphagus > Algoriphagus jejuensis. The sequence goes on from NZ_BAAAFI010000007.1 coordinate 15,332, forward strand.
ATCCGTCACCACCCACACTTCATCAAAAACCCCGGTAGCCACCGAACTGACATAGGTCCGTTGAATCACCGAAATACCCCCGAGATCCTGAACCAATTTGGCTGGCAAACGAGTCGATGCATACCGGGCTGGGATGAGTGCTGCTGTTTTCATTGGTTTGGGTTTACTAGGATAAAAACAATATGAACTAAGCTCAACAAACCAAATATATAGAAAATCGGGAATCGGAAACAGAAAGTACCCGCCACAGGACTGATCAATCCCTTGACGGGTACCTAAGTTGCGAGGACTCACCGCTGTTTGATACGAATCCAGAAAAAATTAGTAGCTATGCTTCAACTGCCAGTTTAAGGCTGGTAGGACCACAACTCTGTGCCCCTTTTAAAGTAAAGTTTACCGTCCTTGCCCATGATTAACAGCGCCGCATCCTTGGTCAGTTGAGTGAGTTCAAGTGTATTCGGATCTAATTTAAAAAGCTTTTCCCAGTCGCTCCCATAGATATTGCCATCGGGATGCAGCACCAGAAATGCGCTTCTCCAGATGTGGCTCTTAAATGCCGGAAAATCGTAGAGTTTGGTCGCTGACAGTACTTTTCTCTTCACCGGATCAAAAATAAACAGCGTTCCATCACCCATTCCCCAAATGTTGCCATCCGGTCCTTTGATCATGCCGGTCAGCGCCGAGGCACCTGGCACAGGAACGGTGTCGAACAAAGTCTCTCCAGTCGCCGGATCCCAGCCAAACAAGACTGCCTCTTTGGTCTCCGGTGCTTTTCCCAAGCCGCCCGAGATGGTCGTGCCGCCCAGCACGTAATTCTCGGTATAGATCAGGGACGCGATCGACTGCTTGGCCACCGGGCTATCAAAGAACTTCAATTCCTCTTTTGCCAAATCATACGTGGCCATCGCCCCACCGAGTTTGCCGTATTCAGGAATCATCCCAAAGACCATTAGCCTTCGCTCGGGGATGCTCACCTGCGCAAAGGAGCGACTTTGTCCCTCGGTCTGCCCGAGAAACTTGGGATTGCCCTCTTTCGGTTTCCACTCCTGTTTCGTGTCAAAAACATAGAATTTTCCCTTGGGATAGACCCCGAAAAAGAGTTGATCCCCCTGCACGGTCATCGCCTCGGTCTGATCCAATCCCGGCAAGAAGGTATGGGTCGCCGTCGCGGGATCAAAAGTAGCGTTGCCTCCGGCCAAATAGCCACCCGACCAGATTTTGCCATCCGGAGCTGTGAGCAAGGAATGAATGGGAATCGGTTGAGCAGGAATTTTAAGTTTCGTTTTTTCCAATGAATTATCCGATGGATCAAAGGCGAAAAGGTTTGCGCCCGAAGTAAGGAAGTAAACCTGCCCATCCTCGGCTATCTTAAATGCATTGGCAGTCCCGACCTCTTCGCCGAACACTTGAGAAGTAGTTTCGTTTTCAGCTGGATCAAAAGATCTTAAAGTTGACTTCGAAGTGTAATAAACCGCCTTTCCGTCCTGATCCCCTGCAATCGCCCGCATGTCCATCCCCTCGATCTCCTGCTCAAACCCACGGGTTTTCAAATTGTATACCAGGGTAATACTTCCGTTGGTGATCAGGGCGAACAGGCGATCATTCCCGTCTTTTCCCGGCACGATCTCCAGGCCATAGACGAACTCATAGTTCTTGAATTTTTCGGGCAAAATTTCCGTCTTTGCCCCCGTTTTGGGATCGATCTCAATCAGATGAGCCTGGGAACCTACTCCAGCATAGAGCATTCCGGTCTTGGGATAAAAGGCCAAGCTCCGCACGTAGTTTTCTTTCTCCACCAAAGCGCCTCTCCCGACATCCGAAAAGCCGTCCTTGGGATGGTATCTGAAAACCCTGCAACCTGGATAGGTCGCTCCGAAAACCTCTCCCGCTTCACCCGGAGTCAAACTCCACAGGTAAGTTTCTCCCTCCAACGCCACGCCCAGATCGGTGACCTCCTGCGTTCCGGGCGTATGAGCAAATAGACTTCCGTTTGCACCAGGAGCGTAGAGCGTCCCATCGCTGGACTGTGCCAGGTCCCAAGCGCCATCCGCTTTGGGAAGCGCCCTGTCCAGGATCAATTCTTTGGTCTTGATATCGTAGCCCAGTAGGTGAGCCGGTTCACCCCGCACCACCGTGTAAACCAAATCGTTTCCGTTTTTATCCTTGGCAAAGACACTTCCCTGAATCATAGATGCAAACAGCTGCGGACCGTGATTGGTGAATCGGGTCGTGTCTGATTGCGCTAAACCTGGTAAAGAGAAAAGACAAATTAAGAGATAGACTATAAGCGATTTAAAAATTTTCATTTTTTGGATTTTTCTTGGTTCAAAAACTCGGCGACAAAAGCATCGTCATGGAGATGGGGATAGGCCCGATGCACCCGGCTGATTTCGTCCGACTGTCCAGGAGATAATACTTCCTTCTGATTCAGACACCAGATACCCTCGAGCAAGCCTTGTCTTCTCAGCATCTCATGCATTCCGGGGATACAGCCGTGAAAATGGTGCGCGGGGTCAAACATGGCTGCATTCACATCCGTCACTTCTATCCCCTTGGTCAAAAGCCTCGACCAATCGGCCGCCGTGCCTTCCTTTTTGCAGGCTTTGATCTCGGCCAAAAGCTCCACCGCCTTTTGCGTATAGACCGCCCAGTGTCCCAGCAGGCCACCCACAAACTCTTTTTGGAAGATTTTCCCCTCCACTTCAAACCGGTAGGTCGTCAGCAGGTCGGCGACGATGTTGTCATCGTTTCCGGTGTACATGGCGATGGCCTCCCGGCGGCTGCTTTGCGCTACAGCGCGCATCACATCCAAGGTCTGATAGCGGTTGAACGAGGCACATTTGATTGCCTCGACGTTGTCGATTTCCGCAAATTCCTTCCAGAATTCGTAGGAAAAAATCCTCCCCCCGACGGAGGGCTGGAGATAAAACCCAAAGACCGGAATGATCGCCGCCACAGCCCCGACCCGCTCCAAAATCTCCGGCTCGGACCAATCCTGCAATCCTCCCATGCTCAGCAAACCCATGTCGTAGCCGTAGTCCGCTGCCAGCTTGGCTTCTTTTTCGGCCTGGTCCGTAGGGCCACAGATACCTGCGACCTTCAGAAATGGCCGATCCAAATCCGCCGCTGCGATCTCCTCAGCAGCCCACTTCAGGACCGTCTCATAGAGATCGACCCCCGAATCGCGGATCTCAAACTGGGTCGAATGAACCCCAATAGCAATGCCTCCGGCACCGCTGGCCATGTAGTAGCGGCTGAGTTGTCTCTGTCTGGCTTCGTCGATCGTGCGGTCAGCCTTGAGTGCGAGGGGATGTGCCGGAATCACCGTGCCTGCATGGAGGTGGTACCTCAATTCGTTGCTTAGCTGCTTCATCAGAATTTCCCTCCTCTCTCCTGAAAATGGGTCGACTTGCCAAACTCGTCACCTCCATGGGACAGCCAAGTCGCCGTGATATCGATGATCTCCCGCACGGTCACCCGCGGGTAGCCAAAGATCCGGTGGCACTCCGAAGCGTTGTTTAGCAGTGCCGTGCCTGTAGGTTCATGGATGAATTTGGGTTCGATGCCGAAAATCCTTCCAAACTGGTTCGCAATCCACCTCACGGAAAGAATCTCCGGGCCAGTTACATTCAGGATCTTGGCCGGCGACTCGCAATGGAGCAGTGAGCGGATGGCAATCTCATTGGCGTCCCCCTGCCATATCACGTTGACGTTTTCGGTTCGGAGATCGATCTCTTTCCCACCCAAAACCGATTTTGCAATTTCCAGCATGACCCCGTAGCGGAAGTCCACCGCATAATTGAGGCGATAGATCAGCGTGGGCGTTTGGTTCCTTTTGGAGAAATATTCAAAGATCCGCTCCCGACCTAGACAGGACTGGGCGTATTCGCCGAGCGGCTCTGGCGCAGTCTCTTCAGATGGTCCGCCCGAAGTCACGGGCACAAAAGGAAGGACGTTGCCCGAGGAAAAAGCGACGATCTTAGAATCCTTGTACTTTTCTGCCACACGTCCCGGCAGGTAGGCATTCATCGCCCAGGTAAAACTTTCATTTCCGGTGGTCCCAAACTTGTTTCCAGCCAGATAAATCACATTTTCCACCTCTGGCAAGGCCTGCAGTTCCGAATCGTTGAGCAAGTCGCAGGAGAGGGTCGTGATCCCTGCCGCTTCCAGCTCAGCCTTTGCTTTGGCATCCGAAAAACGCGAGACTCCGATAACCTTCTTGTCCACTCCGGCAGCTTTTGCGGCAGCTACCGCCAGCTTGGCCATACTCGGCCCCATCTTACCTCCGACTCCCAGCAGCAGGATATCGCCCTCGATCTTGGCCATATCTGCAATCAGCGCCGGTGACGGTACTGAGAGTTCTTGCTCTAATTGAAATAAATCTTTCATAGGATTATAATTTTTCACAAATGCTTCTTATTCTAATCGATTTGAATACGTCGATTCTATTTATTTGATAAAGAGTTCGTTAAAATTCCAAACAGCCAGTCCGGTCAGCAAGAGCAGCCCGATTGCGCCGGCGATTTTTGCGAAGGGGGAATTGACCCGTCGGCCCATGATTTTGGGGTCACTGGCAATGAAATACATCGCGATGCCGATAAACGGAACCAAAAACACAGTCACGCTCTGGGCAAAGATGATCAGCTCCAAAGGCAGCTTTCCAAAGATCAGCGAGATGCTCGCCCCACAGACCATGACCAATGCGATGAAGCCCCGCACAGCTTTGGAGTTGAGTCTGCTTCCAAACCCCAGGGCATCTCCCAACAGGCTTCCTCCGACCGTGGCATTTCCGACAAGGGAGGAAAATGAAGCACCAAAAAGCCCCGCCAAAAAGAGATGCGCAGCATATGAACCGAACAGCGGCTCGAGTGCTTTGGACATCTCCGAGGCGCTGTTCACCTTGATTCCCTGCGGATTCAGGACCGCCGCGGCACAGATGATGACGACCAAACTCATCACACCGAGAATCAGAATCCCGGTTGCACTTCGATTTTTGGCCTCGTCGCCCGTTCCCGGTTTCCTGTTTTCCTGTACCAGATAGGATTGATAAAAAGCCCCCACAATGGAAAAGCAGGAAGCCATGAAGGCGATCAGCAAACCCGTGGAACCCGAAGGAATGGTGGGAACAAAACCAGCTGCAATGCCACTGAAGGAGGGCTTGCTCAGAAATAGTGTGGTAAGAAATGAAAACAGCATCAACCCAACCAGGGCGATCATGAGCTTCTCCAACGTCTTATAAAAACTCCCGAAAAACAGCAAACTGATCCCGAGCAGGTTAAACACCAGCACCCAGACCCAAGTCGAAGTACCCGTAGCTTCCGCAACTGCAATCCCCACTCCGATCGAATTGCCGGCCTGAAAAGACGTCGCTACCAAAAAGACACCTAATCCGATCGCCACCCCGGCGGCTTTTCCCCACTTGTTTCTGATCTGACTAAGCAAGCTCTCAGAGCTGCTCAGACCGATCCGAGCCCCCATGTCCGTGAATACCAGCATGAAGAAGATGGCGATCAGCACCACCCAAAGTGTCGCGTAGCCGTATTCGGCTCCCAACCTGGAGGTGATGGTCATCTTGCTCGGCCCAAAGACCAAAGCGGCGGTGATAATCCCGGGTCCAAGTCCCTTCAAAAGTTTAATCAATCTGCTTTCTGACATGCTTATCTGTTTTCCTCTACTTGTTGTGATGAAATTCCCGACAGGCGGTTCCCCCAGTTTTGTCGGATGTAGCTCAAGATCTCGGCAGTCTCTCCATTGCTGAGAAAGCCAAAGGCCGGCATTTGATCTTTTCCTTCTACTACCAACCTCACCAGGGGCCCGGCATCGCCCGTTGTTATCCCCGATCCTGCCAAAGCCGGAAATACGCCCGGCACTCCGCTCCCGTCTTCTTTGTGACAGGAAGCACAGTAGTTCTGGTACAATTGCTTTCCGCTTAAGACAAGAGATTCTTGGGCTGCAGATACTTCCAGAGCACTGGAATTCAAACGATCCGTTACACTGATTTTTAATATCTTATCATCTCCATCCAGTGGAAATCCCGGCTGGGGATTCCAGTCTCTATTGCTCGTGCTGAGGTAGATCTCGCCGCTTGGGCCAACCGCTACATCGCGAAGGCGGCCATAGTGATTTTCAAAAAGAATTTCCTCCTCCAAGATGGATTTGCCATCCTTGTTGAGCTGAAGGATTCTGAGGCTTTTTCCTTTGAGCGTGGTCAGCAGCAGGGAATTGGTCCATTCGGCAATTTCCTTTTTTCCATAAAAAGTCAGGCCAGCAGGAGCTATGACCGGCGTCCAAGAGCGGATCGGTTCGATGGCCTGATTTGCGGCGGCAAACGTCCTTTCAGTCGGCAGGTCGTGCTTTCCTTCGATCTTCGGCCAGCCGTAGTTGCCCGCGCGCTCGATCAGGTTTATTTCATCCTCGATTGCATCTCCATGCTCGGAAGTATAGAGAAGTCCCCTGTCAGAAAATGTAAGTCCTTGCATATTTCGAAAGCCCTTGGCCCAGACGTAGCTGCTCGCATCGGGATTGTCCGCGGGGATGCTGCCGTCCGCATACATCCTCAGAATCTTCCCGTTCAGCTTTAGATCGTCCTGTGCGTAGGCAAAATCGTGGGTGTCTCCCGTCGCCCAATAGAGCTTTCCATCCGGACCAAAAGCGAGCCTGGAGCCGTTGTGCGAGGTTCCGCCTTCGATCTCGAGCAAAAGCTGACCGTCAGTCAGCTTCTCCTTATCCAAGGTATACCTGAAAAGCCTGCTCGTAATCACCGAGTCCTGCCTGGCGGTGTAGTTTAGATAGACAAAAGGATTTTTGTCAAAATCAGGATGGACGGCCATTCCCAAAAGACCGGAAGTCCGATGCTGCCAGACGTCCGTAAGGACCAGCATGACCTTCTTCTCTCCCGTTTCCAGATTGATCCGGGAGACTTTTCCTTCCTGCTCCGCTACCCAAATGAAACCCTCCGAGTCCACCTCTAAGTCCCAGGGTACCACCAGCGAATCTGCCAACACCTCCACCTTGAGCCAAGAATCGGCCAAGCGAACCGTATCCAGTTGAGTAAGCTGAAGAGGCGTTTTCCTTTGGCAAGCTCCCAAAAGACAAATCGAGAAAAGCAGCAGATATAGGTTTCTCATTCCTTTCTAGCGGTTTTTTTGACTTTAGCGGGCTTTGCAAAATCCTCGGTCATCTCAGTAGGAAGCTGGAATACATTCCCCTTCTTGTCGGAGAAATACAGCCTGGAAATCGATTTCTCCCGACCATTGCCATCCGCCCAAAAGGCGTAGAAATCGTCATGCACCTGGACCGGACGACGCGCGTAGGAATGATTCAAGAGGCTGTTGGCAGTCATCGGTTTGCTCTTCCAGGTCTTGCCTTGGTCACGGCTGGTCCACAGCACCATCTCTCCGCCCGTGTTATAAGCTTGGGGTCCCGTAGCTGTCGGGCCGATGATCCGCCAGATGCCTTCTTCGTCGATGTATAGCGAGCCCATGTCGTAGTTGTTGTCGGAACCGGTGACTGTGAGAATCTCCCAATCCGATCCGGTAAATCTTGCGGTATGCCAGGTTCGGGGCTCGTTTTGTGGACCAGCCTCATAGCCCCTGCTGGTCACAAAAAGTATCACCGGTCTTTCATCTTGATCGAAAGCCAGATCATTGATGTACACCAACAGTCCTTGGGAAAAGAAGTCCTTGACCAGAGCGGGGTTTTGAATCTTGTTCAGCGGAATTTGAACATCCTCTCCACTGGCGGTCTGCCAGCTTTTACCAAAATCGGTCGTCTGGATGTAATAGAGGTTGGTTCGGTAGTTCAGGCCGTTTTCCCCCTCCTTGACTGGGTGAAAATTGAAGGAAGTGCCGAGCGTATTCCCCGATTGGCCACTCGTCTGGTAGTGGCCTTCTTCGATGGCAGCGAGGTCTTTCCATTCGGAGTAGGTGATCCCATCCGGGCTCGTCATGTATCCGATGGTCCTCCTCGGCTTGGAGGGCTGCCCGGCGATTACATTTCGGTCGTAGTGGGTAAAAAGGTTGATAAAGCCATTCCCCGGCTGATACCAAGTCTGCAGATAGGAAAAATTGTCCATAGCGACCGGCTTCCCAGCCTCTGTCTTAGTCGCGTGGATTTGTTCAAATTCAGCGATGTCGTAGGGTCTTTTACTTTTGTGGATGTAGGACGGACTGCTCGTGCCGTGCGCCGTCGAAAAGATCCAGAGATTGCCTTCTGCATCGATGTTTAGGACTGGATTGTCGTGGGCATTGTCAGTTTCCTTGTCTAGGACAATGGTGGGTCGAGGAACCAGCCCTGTCTTGTGATCAAAATAGGAGACCATGTGCAAAAGGGTACTCCCTGAAGGGTCCGTTCCGCCATAGCAAAAAAAGGTCTTGTCCACCTCGGGCACATAGATCGAAAAAGGATAGTGATTGGCAGGGTAGGTAGCCAATCCTCCGCTGTATTTGTAGACATACTCATCGTTGGATGGCTCGTTGCTGTACCAGATTCCCCGATAGCCGGTATCCGGCTTATTGAGCGTCAAGGGCTGCTGCGCAAAAAGGCAAAGAGGTAGCATACACCCCAAAAAGAGAGGTAAGAGGATCTTTTTCATAAAGAAATGAAGTTGTCTTTAACTGAAGACAAGGAAAAGAAAAGGGGCTAAAAATCCTTTAAAAGTCAATCACATTTGATAAAACAGAAAGCGATTTTAGCCCCTTTTACAATGAATTAATAGCCGGGATTCTGGGAAATCATGGCCGGATTGATGTCCACTTGGCTCTGGGGAATCGCCAACAGGACGTGGTGAGGCTGAATGCCCTTATCAGCAAGCACGGTAAGTGCCCGGTCGGTTCTCACCAGATCAAACCAGCGGTGCCCCTCAAAGGCGAGTTCGACCCTTCGCTCCTGCTCCACTGCCAGTCGAAACTCGGCCTGAGAGGTAATTTGAAGGGAAGGATTCTCATTGGAGAAAGTCTTCACAGGCAAACCGGCTCTGGTTCTGATCTGATTCAAATAGTCAAATGCAGGCCCATCAGCCACAAATCCCTGCTCATTGAGTACTTCTGCGTACATCAGCAGCACGTCGGCATACCGCAGTACGATCCAGTTGTTGTCGCTGTCCAAGTTGGCGGCGGGAGTTCCGGAGTATTTCACGACGTAGTTGTGCAGCGTTGTTTTTCCGCTGAGAACATAGCTGTTTTTCATGGAAGCGGCCTTTCGCAGGTCATTGGCCTCATAGGTTGCGTCCATTTCAGCGGTCGGAATATTTTGCCCCAAAGGATTCCCAACTGCGACCACGGCAGTCCCTGATCCAATCGGCGCAAACTGGTTGGCAAAAGGACTTCCCTCCCCGTTTGAACCGCTCTTGAACTGTACTTCGAAGATGGACTCGGCGTTGTTTTCAGCTGGAATTCCGAAAACACCCGCATACGTAGGCATCAGTTTGTATTTGGTCTGCGCGGCCTCGTCGATCACCTGCTTCAGCTTTTGGCCTGCCAGTGTCCATTTCTTTCTGGTCAGATATACTTTGCCGAGCAAAGCCATCGCGGCTCCTTTGGTTGCTCGACCAACCTCTGCCGCGGCATAGGTGTAAGGAAGGGAGCCTTCCGCCGCCATCAAATCGGCGATGATCTGCTGATAGACTTCCTCAGTCGCGTTGCGACCGTACTCATAGCCCTCTTGGGGGTTGTTGATCACTTTGGTCACCAAAGGAACATCCCCGTAAATCCGCACGAGGTTGAAATACATCAGCGCTCTCAAAAACTTGGCTTCACCGATGTAGCGGGCTTTGGTCGCAGCATCCATGTTGACGGCTTCGATCTTTTCGATGACGATATTGGCTGCTTGAATCCCCTGATAGTGTCCCGACCAGGTCGTATTGCTGATCGAAGTCACCGGCGTATTGGTAAAGTTGTCGATGGCCTGTAGATCTGCCCCGGCATTCGGGTTGGTGATTTCGGTATTGTCCGATCGTAGATCCCCCATCACATGGATGGAAGAATAGTACTGTCCTCCATACTGCAAGGACCCATAGACCGCCGTGAGGGCATTTTTCATATCCTCGTCGGTCTTATAGAAGTTATTGCTGTTTTCCTGTGAAATCGGTGCCAGATCCAGAAAATCACTGTTGCAAGCCCCTGCTGAAAGCATGACAACGGCACCAGCTGCGATTAATATCTTTATGTTTTTCATACCTATTTTCTGATTAGAAGCCAACATTTAAACCGAACATATACGTGCGAGCGAGTGGATAGCCGCCTGCGTCCACACCGGGCACCAGCGGACTACCGCCCTGCGCACTTACCTCGGGATTGTAGCCCTCATAGTCTGTGAAGGTGTAGGCATTTTGTACCGTGAAGCTCAGTCTCAGGCTGGAAAGCTTTGCTTTTTCCAACAGAGAAGTCGACAGGTTGTAGCCGAGGGTGATGTTTCTGATTCTCAGGAAAGAGCCATCTTCGACGAAAAGCGAGGTGATGTTATTCACGACGTTGCTTCCCGCATACGCATTGAAGTTTCTGTCTATCATCGGAGAAACACCGTCACCGCGATCCGTCTCAGACATCCATCCGTCCGAAGCACTGGAGAGTACATTGTACGAACCCGCATAGTTGCCGTAATATCGTCTGGCGGCATTTAGAACTTCAAATCCCTGCACGCCCTGGAGGGTGAAAGCAAAATCGATGTTTCTGTAAGTAAAGCTATTGGTCATGCCCCAGGTGAAATCAGGGAAAGGACTTCCCAGCACCGTCCGGTCATCTGCGGTGATTACGCCATCCCCGTTGACATCCTCAAATCTCAGTTGGCCAGGCTTGGACTGGACAGTACCGTTGCCATTTTTGATCACCGGACTGCTGTCGATCTCTTCCTGATTTTGATAGACACCGATCACATTGTATCCAAAGAAGCTGCCCGGAGCAGAGCCAATCTCGGTAATGTGCGTAGGGGCACTTGCTGAAGTAGCCTGTCTGGAGATGATCGGCGAGCCGTCAGGGCCTAAGGCCAGTACCTCTATATTGTTGGTCGAGAAGTTCAGGTCCGTGGTCCACTTAAACTCGCCGACGGTATTTCGGCTGGTCACTGTGAATTCAAAGCCTTTGTTTTGGATCTCACCGATGTTTTGAAGTGCAGTAGCATAGCCGGTCAAGGTAGGCACGGGTACGTTGAGCAATAGATCAGAAGTACGCTTGTTGTAATAATCCGCAGAGGCGTAGATTCTGTTTTGCAGCAGTCCGATCTCGATTCCGATATCCGTCTGGCTGTTTTTTTCCCAGCCCAACTTACTGTTTGGGATATTGGTCAGGCGAATCCCGTTGCTGACGGTACCTCCATTCATTCCCAAGGGATAATTTTCGATCCCGGTAAGACCTATAGAGCCATAATTGGTGATGAAATTGTTACCCGTCAAGCCATAGCTGGTTCGCAGTCTCAACTCCGACAACCAATCGACCTCACTCATGAATTCCTCCTCAGAAATCCTCCAGCCCAAGGAAACAGAGGGGAATGACCCCCAACGGTTGTCCTCTCCAAATCTGGAGGAACCGTCCCTGCGGAAAGTCGCTGTCACCAGGTATCGGTCGTCATAATTATAGTTGACCCTCGCCAGATACGAAATCAATGACCATTCTTCTTTGGTAGAAGTGGCGCTGGAGATCAATCCCGCCGCGTTGATAGTTTTGATGTTGTCATTGGCAAAGTTGGTACCGGTGATCCGGTTGATATCCAGCGATTCCTGCTGGACGGTGTAGCCCAAGACAGCGTCAAAATTATGTTTGCCGATGCTCTTGTTGTAGCTGAGTGTAAATTCAGAAAGCCAGTTTCTCGTTTGCGAAGTACCATTGGTGCCGACGGCAGGCTTGGTCGGGTTCACACTGTTTGGATTGATGATCGAAGAGCTGAAGATGTCTTCGCGGAAATTTCGGATGTCCGCACCTACGAGCGCTTTGAACTTCAGATTGTCCACCAAAAGGAATTCTGCGAAAGAGGTCCCCAGAAGCCTGAGATTTTGTTGCTCGTGGAAGTACTCTTTGGCGATTTTTACCGGATTGTCGACTTCAGAGAGGCCGATTCCCTGACCGGTTATCTTCGTATAGTTACCAAACTCATCGTACGGCGTCAAGACGGGATTGGCCGTGATCGCAGATTGGATGATTCCCCCACCCTGCCAGTTGCCTTCGGCAAGAGATTGGTTGGAGAAGGTGTAGGAAGGCGTCAGGTTTGCCCCGACTTTCACCCGCTTGTTCATCTGCGATTCCACATTGACACGGAAGGAATATCTTTTCAAATCAGAATTGAGGATGACCCCATCTTGACTCAGATATCCGCCGGAGACAAAGTATTTTGTCTTCTCATTTCCTCCGGAAAAATTCAATTGGTAGTTGCTCATCTGGGCAGTTCGGAAGATTTCATCCTGCCAGTCGGTGCCTTCGCCCAAAGACTCCGGGTCACTGAGAGACTCCGGCAACAGATACATGACATTGTTCAGTCGGACTGAATTCGGGTCGGAAGCCGAGCGACCGGGACCAGAATTTACCCAGGCATTGTTGCGGGATTCGTTGACATACCGGGCAAATTCAGTTGCATTCAGGACATCCAGGGTTTTCTCTACCTGCTGCACGCCGGTGCTGATGCTAAAGTCGATCTTGGACATGCCGGACTTCCCGGATTTGGTGGTGATCAGGATCACGCCATTCGAACCTCTGGAACCGTAGATCGCTGTCGCAGACGCGTCTTTCAGTACCTGAATGTTGTCGATATCGTTGGGATTGATCGTGTTGAGTGGGTTGTTCCTTTGGTCAAAGTCATTGGTGACCGGAAAGCCATCCACCACATAAAGCGGTTCGTTTCCGGCACTGAGTGAACCTGCCCCACGGATTCTCACGGATGCTCCTCCCCCCGGCGCACCGGTCGCCTGAGTGACTACCACACCGGCCATTCGACCTGCGATGGCCTGGTCGATGCTTGCTACGGGCTGATCTTTGATCTCTTCACTGCTGATGGCGCTCACAGCTCCTGTGATGTCTTTTTTCTGTAGCGTTCCATATCCCACCACTACAAATTCATCCAGATTGTTTTCTTCAGTTACCATCACGACGTCCACGATCGTAGCCGATCCGACAGTGATTCGCTGCTTTTGCAATCCGATAAATGAAAAAATCAATGCCTGTCCTTCGGATGCCTCAATGGTAAAATTCCCATCCACATCCGTAACCGTACCAGTAGTAGTGCCCTCCACCAAGACCGTAACTCCGGGCAAGGGCATTCCTGTATCGTCTTTTACCGTGCCGGAGATTTTGGCCCGCTGCGCTTCAGTCTCCACCAAACTTAAACTACCGCTGTTGGCGATCACGCTGATGGTGTTGTTGACCTGCTTAAACCGGAGGTTGGTCTGCGTAGCGATCTGGTAGAGATGCTCCTCGACGGTTCCCGATGACTTGGCGATGCTCAGACCTGCCAGTCCACTGACCGCCGTCTCGGTGTAGAAAAAGCTAAAGTCGGTTTTGTTTTCAATTTCACGGAATAGCTCCATGAGAGAATAGTTTTTTCTCTCCAGTCTGAGGTGAACCTCATCGATGCTTTTCACCTGGGCAGTAGTGGTGCTGGCCATCAGGGGGCTCAATGTCAGACAAAGGATCGCCACACCTCTGACCAATAGCTTAATAGACATGACTATTAATGGTATCGTTTTTTTCATATTTTAGGGTTGTAAGTTGAAACATTGAAATACCCCCGGATGACAGACCGCTAAGCTTTAGTCCGTGGGTGCCGTGTTTTGATTTTCACAGGAGCGTATTCGCAGTACGTTCCTGTTCTTTTTTTATGTCTTTTGGATCTCACATAGGCCTCTTATTGAAATTGATGACGACTTCTTTCTCACGCAACTGATACTCAAAATCCATGGAAGCACTCAGTACATGAAGTACATTTCTCAGGCTTTCATTACTGTCAAATGTCCCCGTGGCGTTGATTTTTCCAGGGTTGCCCAGAATCTGGATCTGGACTCCATACCATCGCTCCAGTGTGGGAATCAGTTCTTCGAAAGGAGTATCCGAAAACCGCAGTACTCCCTCTGTCCAGCTGATTCTATCTGCTACTTCGACCGAGTGTTTGGTCAATGATGACTCCTGCAAAGAGAGGATAGACTCTTCCCCCGGGTTCAAGTCCAAGAAGTTTTGGGTGTTTTTTTGATTAAGGCGAACCTTGCCTGTCACCAGAGTGACCGCTACTTTCTCCTCCTGATTGAAGGTCGAAATGTTGAATGAGGTGCCGAGGGCAGTGGTCAAAATCCCCTTCGCATCGACCGTGAACGGATGTGCTTCATCTCTGGCTACTTTAAAAAAGCCTTCCCCTTCCAGCTCTATTTGACGGTTGGTCAGGAAATCCTCCGAATAGGTGATCTTACTCTCTGAGTTGAGAAAGACTGTGGACCCGTCCGGAAGGTTGATCCTGGTTTTTTGGCCGGCCGGGTTTTCCCGCACAATCTTCGCCGGAATCTCAAATGAAATTTCCCGAGGCAGCTCCCCGGTCGTCTGGAGTTCAAAATAGAAAACCGCCGAGATGCCAACCACCAACAGCACAACGGCGGCTTTGAGCCAACTTGGGAAGAGTTTTCGGGCAGGCTTCGCATCAACCAAGAGGTACGGCTTGGAGTAGCCTTCCTTCGCCTGGTTGATCTTCTCCCAAAGCGGCTTAGAATCCCAGTTTTCGGCATGCTGGCTGCGGATCTTTTCGGACCACACCTGCAGAATTTCCGCAGACAAAAATTCCTCCGCTTCGGAAGACTCGAGCCAATCTAGGAGTTCCTGGGCCTGTTCTTTGGTCAGTTTTCCTGCAAAAAAATCATCTATTCGTTTCTTGTGATCCATCTGGGGCTAATTACTACCACCTATAGCCCCAAGGCGGAAAAAATACTCACGTCCTTTTGAAAGAAATTTGTTCTTTTTTCAAAAAGCCGGAAAATCCTATGGAATACTTAGTCCAAGACCTGCATTAATACCGAATTCAGTATCATTGTGAAAACGCTCGCCGAAATAATTTTCAGCTTGACCAGCTTCTCTCTTACGGCCTTTGTGGATCTGAAGATCTGGTTTTCGACTGTCCTCCGGGAGATATTCAGTCTTTCGGCGATTTCGTCTACCGATAGATTCTCAAAATGCCGCAGGGCGAAGATCTGCTTCTGTCCAGCGGGAAGTTGATCAATAATCTCTTTGGAGATATTGTGAAACTCAGAAAAAATCAGCTCCTCCTCGGGGCCGTTGTTTCGCTCAATCTCGTAGAAAGGGACTCCATAGTGCTGAAAAGCAAAAAACCGGGCCTCCTTCTTGGCCTTTTTGATCACCAAAGATCTCACGATGGAAATCATGTAGGCATTGATGGACAGCTGCGGATCGAGCTTTTCCCGTTTTTTCCAAATCTTCAGAAAAACCTCCTGGACTATCCCTTCCGCATCTTCATGGCTGAGATGCATGCGTCTGGATACGTGGTAGATTTTTTCCGAAAACAGGCCATACAGTTTTTCAAAGGCCTTCTCATCGCCCTTGGAAAGCTCAAAGACCAGTTGTTGATGGGGATGTACGCCAAATTCGCTTGCCATATTTTTCAGACCTACTCCAAAACAAACAATTAAAGTTGATTTCACAACACGTAATGCTGAGTCAAGACAGAGAAATCTCCTAAGGTCTCTCAGCTTCACATTGGTCCGATGGATTTTATCCCTTCAACTCAAAGACGCTTGACGCACCTTGCCCCAGAAAGCACACTACTGAACATCAGCATTTTTAGCAATATTTTTTGTAAATTATTGGAAATCAAAACCCAAAAGCCATGAATACCCTCTCCAAAATCGAACACTGGGCTGACACCCATCATCCGCAATGGATAGACTTCGTCCGAATCATTCTCGGACTATTTATCCTCTACAAAGGAATTCTGTTTATCTCTGACACCAATGCATTGTTGGCTATTATGAAAGGAGCAGATCTGCAGTTTGTAAACCTTGGCCTCGCACACTACGTGGCTTTCGCACATCTGGTGGGCGGGATTCTGATTGCAATGGGCTTGGTCACCCGTTTTGCGATACTGTTTCAGCTTCCAATCTTGCTTGGAGCAGTATTCCTGGTGAACGCTCAACCAGGCTTTGTATCAGTCACCAACAATCTGGAGTTTGGGATTTCGCTGATCGTGCTGATACTATTGATCGTCTTTTTGATTTATGGATCCGGTAAGTTTTCTGTTGACAACTGGATGAAGAGACATCCAACTTGGTAATTCGTTAAAAAACAGAGAAGAGGGCTTCTTCCAGATCCATTTTTGCAATAAAAAAGAGAACCGTGTTGGCTCTCTTTTTTATTGAATTTCAGCAAACGAAACCTCGTTATTTCAATTTCCCTGATGAATCCGTGTAGTTGCCGATAATTTTCGCACCACTGTTGATGGTAACGTCACCGTAAACGTGAATCGTGTTGCCTTCCCCCACAAATTCCAGCGTTGCACCGCTATTCAATTTTAGATCTCCCCAGATTACCGTACTTCCAGTCAGTTTCAGGTAGGAATTACTATTTACATTCAAGCTAGTGTTCTTCTTATACTGACCAAAGGCAAAACTACCCACGACCTGCATTACCCCATTGCTGTTGACATTCAGGCTATTTTCGATCGCCATGGATCCGCAGAACAATAGTTCTCCACCCACATTCACATTTTTCAGAGATACTGCACCTGTGAATGCCATCTTTTCATTCGAATTCACATTTAGGTTACTGTTTCCGGAATAAGTAGGCAAATCCTTGCAAAGTGCTTCGGTTGGATTCCCGACGGGAATGCTGTACTTCAAGATCTGCAATCCACCTGCACCTGTCGCTACAAAGACAAAATTCTCTTCATTTCTCACAAAGTTCGAAGATCCATCCAGATCAAGTATTCCCATGCTTTTTGCCGCTGAGGGATTTTTCACATCGGCTACGGAGATCCCAGCAGCTCCGTTTGCCATGAAAAGCAATGATTTGTCAACCGAAACCGCATTCGTCACGACATCTCCCGGATCTGTCCCCTCCGGATTGATTGGGATAGGCAATTTGCTCAACAACTGACCATCGTTGAGATTGTAGATTCCGGCACCAGCTGCCCCTTCAGACACATACAAGTTATTGTCAGCGATCGCTATTGTTCGTTTCGACTCTGGAGTTGAATTCCCAAGACTGATTTTAGCCAACTCGCTCAGGTTGGATGGATTGTAAATGATGGCACCCTCGATTCCACTCAATACGGCAAGTTTATCATTGCCAAAAGCAACACTTCTCAAATCTTCAAGCTCGACCTGCTGAGATACATTTCCAGCGATATCTACGAGGCCCAAAATACCGGGATTCCCAGTAGATACGGCCGTAGAATTGCCAACCATAGTAACATCGGTCGCGACAAAACCATCCATAGAGGTAAACGAAAAGCCCGAAGTGAACTTACCGCCAGAAACAGACACTCTCCCAAGATTTGCAGGAGAGCTCACCCCAAAATCACCGTCAATGTCGACAGCCATTGCCAGCTGAAGTGTACCGTCTGAGTACTCCAAAGAGCTCACTTCAGCGTCCGTAAATAGGGCCTGGGAAACAATCTTTGGATTGTAGGCATCGGAAATGTCAAATATCTCTACCGCTCCCAAGTAGCTCGGACCTTCCATATTATACCCTACATAGGCGTAGTCACCATCAATATCGACGTGAGTAGCTCTAAGTTTCACCCCCTGAAATTCGGGTGCATCAACCTGGGAAATCAATACAATGGGCAGTTCTGAAGAAGTCTCCAAAATTCTTCCCCCTGCCGCATCGGGATTGATCAGAGAAATCACTCCGCTTCCGTCCAAGGAAATCCGCTCGCTAAGCATTTCGCTGTCCGTATTAATCAAAATCGCTTGGGGATCGGAATCCGTGTCCTGACAAGATGCCAAAAACAGCATTGACACCAATAAACCTAGACTAAATCGTTTCATCGTCATTTTTTTGGATAGAGTTTTTTGAATTTCGTACTCAGTAAATAGAATTTAATTTCCTTTTTAGGTAATTTTCGGAATTTAATTCCGCGAAGATACTTTTTGGCTGGTTCTAAAAAAAACAAAAGTTTAAACGCTCCTGTCTGTTGTCAGCGAATCATTGCGGTTAAATACTAGTAATTCATTGCAAAATTCTAAATGTCAGCGATCACAAGAGGTAACCAGATTTAGAGATTATAGAATGAAAACCTCGTGAGGCCCAACAATACGGGGATGAGTAAAAGCGGGAAAATCTGAAAAAATTCACTTCACACAATTCGCTTAATCAGGAACTACCAATCTTGACCACGAGTGCATGCCTGGCATAGCAATTAGAGGAGATTGAATGGAAGTACTGCTACTTGATGCGAATTTTCAAAAAGTAGGCAAAGGCTGGATTCAATGGGAGCGTGATGACAAACTGCTGGTGACATTTAATCTACTCAGCTAATTCGCCATCAATAATCCCTCAACAAGAACCCTACGAAAAATCCCCCCTGAATATCTCAAGGGGGATTTCACTGGGAATAAGAAGACTTGCCAACTTTGTCCCCCGGACCTATCGAAAACAGGTTCGACCTATCTTTTCCTGATGCTGCTTGATCCTGAGACTTTGATTTCGCCCATTCTAGGAGAACCAGAATAGATCAAGTCACCTGAGCCGGAGGAACGAAGCGAAACTTCTCCCAAATCCCCAACCTTCGTACTGCCAGAGCCGGATTTAGACACGTCCAAATCCTCGATAGCTAGATCCTCGGCCACAAAGTCTCCAGAACCCGACTGCTTGATTTCGGCATCACCCACGGCGCCAGACTCAATTGAAATCTTGGCCGAACCGGAGATAGACGCCTCAAGTTCATCTGCTCGCAGACTCTGCATGATGACATCGCCTGAGCCAGAAAGCGAGATATAAAAATCATCGGCTACTACATCCGATTTGACGGTCATCCTGCCAAAACCGGAACATTTCAAGCCCTCAAGATTTCGATAGGTCACATAGAATTTCAGATTTACGTTGTTGTAGTTTCCTCTTTCAAGTCCCAGTTTCAGCACATCTCCGTCTATTTCGGTTTTCACCTTGCTGAGCGCAATTCCTTTTGCTTCGATCTTGACTTCTTCTTTGTCACGTTCAACCAAGATCACGTCCCAGCTTCCACCGGAATGAACTTCAGAGAATGAACCCAGAGATCGCGTCTCAGACTCTTGCGCTTGAGTAAATGTACATGCGGCTACAAGGACAAAGCCCAGCATCCAAAGTTTTGTTAAGTGTTTCATTGTAGTAAAATTGAAAGATTGGAAAATTTTAAAATTGGAAAATCAGTGGAGCATCAAAGTCTTTCTACTTGGTACTTTGTACTCGATACTTGGTACTTTCTTACTCATTCTTAATGCTTTTCACCGGATTGGCCCAGGCAGCTTTGAGCGTCTGAGAGGTTACTGTGATGGCTGCAATCAGCCCTGCGATCACACCCGCCCAGAGGAAAATCGTCCAGGTGATTCCAGTTTTGTACGCAAAATCCTCCAGCCAACTGCTCATCCCAAACCAGGAAATCGGAATCGCAATCAGGAAACCAATTGCAACTAGCTTCAGGAAGTCCTTACCTAACAGCACCAAGATATTTCCCGTTTCGGCTCCCATGACTTTTCGGATTCCGATCTCTCGGGTTCGCTGCTCGGTGGCAAACGTCACCAAGCCTAGTAATCCAAGGATGGAAATGAGAATCGCCAATGCGGAGAAAAAGGTGAAAATCGTCTTCACCCTCGCTTCCGCTTCATATTGCTGGTTGAATCCCTCATCGACAAACTGGGGTTCAAACGGATAATCCGGTCTCAATTGCGCCCACTCCCCTTCCAGATATGCCAAGACTTCCTCGCGCTGATCCGCATCGATCTTGATACTGACCAGATTGTTTCTGTCTTGGGAAATCATAAACACAATGGGAACGATCGGCTGGTGAAGGCTTTCGAAGTGAAAGTCCTTCATTACCCCCGTCACATATCCACGTCTGCCACCATACAAAAACTGCTTGCCGACTGCATCCTCCGGACTGGACCAACCCACCGCGCGGATAGCCGCTTCATTCAGTATAAAAGCCTCTGTAGAATCACTTGCCCTCTGAAAATCAAAATCCCTTCCAGCCTCCAAGGGAATCCCATAAGTATCGAGGAAATTGTGGGCCACATGGATGTCGGCAATTCGCACATTCAGCTGGGTCAATTCCCCGTTGACTTCGGCAGTTGTGCCCTGAGAATCCAACAATCTACCAGAAGGCACCCGACTTGACATGCTCACCTCCCGGATGCCCGGGTGATTTTCCAGACGGTCTTTGATGATCAGGTAATTTTCATTGATCTGATTGCTATTGGGTAAGACAATGAGATCTTCCTTTTGGAAGCCCAGGTCTTTGTTTTGCATAAAATCCAACTGGCGCACGACCACCAGCACCGCCACGATCAACATCACTGAGATCGCAAACTGGCCAATCACCAGCAGCGAGCGGAAGCTTTCGTGACCTTTACCCGCCTTAAATGCGCCCTTCAGCACTTTTGCAGGCATAAATCCGGAAAGAAATAGGGCTGGATAACTTCCAGAAATCAAGCCCACGAAAAGCGCCAGACCGAATATCGAGAGCAGGTACTCCGGATGCGTGATGAAATTGAGACTGAGGGGCTTGTCCGTGAAGTCAGAAAACACCGGTAAAAACAGGAAAACCATGATGATGGCTATAATCATCGCAAAAAATGTCATGACGAACGATTCCCCCATAAACTGGCGGATCAGGATCACCTTGTCCGCACCCATCACTTTGCGAAGCCCCACTTCCATCGATCGCAGGGAAGACCTCGCCGTGGAGAGATTCATGAAATTGATGCAGGCAATCAACAGTATAAACAGGGCTACTGCCAGATAGACAAAGACATAATCGATGTTGCCGTTAGCCTCGATCTCCGAAGCCAAATTGGAATGGAGATGGACATCGGTGATGGGCCAAAGCGTGAGGGCCGTGCCTTTTGACATCGGGATTCCTGCCTGGTTTTCGCCCATTCTGCGGTCGATCATCCCGGGAAGCTTCGATTCAAAATTTTTGAAATCCACTCCCTTGGCCAGCTTGATAAATGTCGAGAAATTGTTGGAACCGAAGTTGGACATGAAGGCATCCTGTCCTCCGTAAAACTGCACCACAGGAACCATGGAAGCGAGAAAGTCCACATGGAAGTGCGAGTTTTCGGGCATATCCTCCATCACGCCGCGCACTTGGAAGGTGAACTCTTGTCCGTTGAGATCAGCGAGCAATTCCTTGCCGATGGCTGACTCATTTCCAAAATAACGCTTTGCGGTACTTGCGGTCAGGATGACTCCATCAGCTTCTGTCAGCGCTTTTTGGGCCTCTCCTTCGATCATTTTCCAAGAGAAAAGATCAAACGCTTCCGGATCAGCGAAGAAAAGCCGATTCTCCTCCATCGCATTTCCACCATTCTTGATCAGCGCATCAAAATTGAATAGCCGGGCCGACACTTCTACCTCCTCCGGAAAATCGCTTTTCATCAGCGGTCCAAACGGAGGTGCCAAATGACCGAGATGGAGACTCTCCTCTCCATCCTGATTGTACCATGCGCGGGAAACCCTGTAGATCCGATCAGCATCCGGATGGTATTTGTCATAGCTCAGCTCAAACTGTACATAAAGCAAAATCACAATACTCACAGCCATACCGATGGCAAGTCCGATCAGATTGATCAGCACATACATCGGATGCTTTTTGGCATTGCGAAAGACGATCTTGAAGTAGTTTTTGAACATGGTTTATTGGGTTGGAAGATTGAAAGATTGGAAGATTTTAAAATTGGGGCGACAGGGAGTGGAAAGGTTGTAAAGTGGCAAAGTGGTAAGGTTCAACACTTCAGAGGCTAAACTAGAACCATAACCTCACCTGTTTTTTAGCCTCGTAAATCGTACTTCATAAATCATAAATTCTAGGTTCTTGGTTATAGTCTCTTGATACTAATGTCTAGATACTTCTATTCGCTTTTCAGGCTTTTCACCGGATTGACGATCGCTGCGCTGATGGCCTGGTAGCTGACAGTCAGCAGGGCGATCAAAAGCGTAATTCCCCCGGCCAAGAGAAAGATGAAGGGGTCCAAAGGAGTGTGGAATGCAAAAGATCCCAACCAGGAATCCATCGCAAACCATGCGATGGGCATCGCAAAAACGAAGGCAATTGCCACCAATTTTGCAAAATTCAAAGTGAGAAGAAATACGATACTGCCTACAGTTGCTCCCAGAACTTTCCGCACGCCGATCTCTTTTGTTCTCAAAAAGGCAGTGTAAGCCGCCAATCCAAACAAACCGATGCAGGCGATCAAGATGGCCAGTATGGAAAATACTCCCAATATCTGACCAGACACCTGCTCGCTGCGATAGAGTTCGGCCAGATCATTGTCCAGGAAGAAAAACGACAAAGCGGTCCCGTCCGAAAGCTCGGCCCATCTTGCCTCCAGCCCTTTGACTACAGCCTCCTGTTGGCCGGAGTTGAATTTGATGGTCAGGAAATTTTGAAAACCACGGGGATTATCCACGTGAAAGATGGCCAAAGGGGTGACCGGGGTATGAAGCGATTCAAAGTTGAAATTATCCACAACCCCGATTACGGTGAGCTCAACATCCTGATTTTGACCATTGATGTCCGTATTCGTCCTGAGTTTTTGGCCGATGGGATCTTCTGTTCCAAAGAATACCTTGACGGCTTCTTTATTGAGAACCAGCGAGAGTGAATCGTTGAAATTCTCATCAAATACACGCCCTTGGAGGGGTTTGATCCCGATGGTTTGGAAGAAAAAGTCATCTCCCGCAAAACTCTTGGTAGTCAACACATCTCCCCGCCCAGGCTTGGTGAACTGAATTCCATTGCTACCCTTGCCGGGCAAGCTGCTGGAAATTCCCACAGAAAGCACTTCGGGCATCTTGGCCAGTTCATCTCTGATGATGTCACGCTTTTCCTGATTGCCAAATCGCTCCAAAACCAGCACATTTTCTTTCTGAAAGCCCAAACTGGTAGACTGGATGAAATCGATCTGCCGATTGATAATCAGGGTGCCGGCGATCAACATGATTGCAATACCAAACTGAAACACGACCAGGCCATTTCTCAGCCAATTGCCCCCGCCGTTCACTTCCAGTTTCGCTTTCAGGATGCTGATGGTGTTGAGCTTGGAGATATGAAAAGCAGGGTAATAACCGGCTAACAGTCCGACTAATACGCCAAATCCCAACAGGACAGGCAGGGCAAAGAGGATGGAATTCAAATCAACCGTAAGTGACTTTTCTGCCAAATCATTGAAAAAGGGCAAGACTAAACTTACCAGTAAAATCCCCAACAATAGGGACACAAAGGTCAGAGCAAGTGCCTCCAGTAGGAACTGGGTAATGATCTGGCTGCGGTCTGAACCCATCGCCTTGCGCACGCCCACTTCGCGAGCGCGATCAGCCGAGCGGGCTGTTGCCAGATTGACGAAATTGATACAAGCCAGCGCCAGGATAAAGATGGCGATGGATATGAAGATATAGACGTAAAGCGAGTTTCCGTTGGGCCTCATCTCACCTTCCAGATTGGAGTGCAAGTGAATCGAAGTCACCGGCTGGAGAAAGTAGCGGTAGCCATTGCCTGCGGCCGTGTAGTCAGCGAAGGAAACTCCCAAGTCCCGCTCTATCTGACCGGCGGCATACTTGGATACCAGGGCCGGAATTTGGTTTTCCACAAGTTTTGGATCTACTCCGGGACTTAGTTTGAGATAGGTATAGGCAGAGAATCCCGTGAAATTTTCCTGGTCCAGTCCGGGAAAAGACACCGCGGCAAAAAGGAAATCCAGCTGCATGTGGGAATTATCAGGCAGATCCGCCATCACAGCCGAAACCTCAAAATCCAACCCGAAGATCTTGACAGCCTTCCCCACCGGGTTTTCAGATTTAAAAAGTCGCCTGCCGGCACTTTGGCTTACGACGAGTGTATTGGGCTTGGCCAGTGCCTGCTGCTGAGGCGCACCCTGAAGGATCTCAAAGTCGAATACCTGAAAAAAATTGGAGTCGGCGGCTGCTCCGTGTTGTTCGTCAAATTTTTCATCCCCAATCTCAATCACAAAACCATCTCCCAAACCAAAAAGTCGGGTGGACTCCTCCACCCCTTTGATTTCATCGGCGATTACCTCCGAATAGCTGTCTGGAATGATCGCATAGAAGCTGACATGATCTGGATAAATCCGCTCCAAAACCACCCGATGGATATTTTCCTTGTTTGGGATAAATTGGTCATAGGACAATTCATCCTTCACAAAAAGCATGATCAGGATGCAGCAGACAAAGCCCAGCGTCAATCCAAAAATATTGATCGAAGAATAGACCTTGTTTTTGACCAGGTTTCGGTAGGCTATTTTCAGATAGTTTTTGAGCATCAGATTTCAAAATTGGAAAATTGAAATATTGAAAAATTATGGTGTCAGGCTGAGCACTGGAGTGACGAGAGTCACGGATATCGAAGGCTATTGTTGTAATTTGGTAAAGTGTTAAAGTGGCAAGGTTCAGCGCTTCAATCACCTTACCTTTGACTACGGCCTCAACTCCTTCACAGCCTCGAATATCGTATTTCGTAAATCGTACATCCCCAATTCTAGCTACTTGATACTAGCTACTCGCTACTCCCTCTACTGCTTAATCACTTTAGTAGAGCCAGATACTCCGATGCTTTTCTTCTCCGGATCGCCTCGATAATAGACATTCCCAGAACCAGACGCCCCGACAGTCAACACTTCACTGACCCCGATAGAAGTGGAGCCGGAACCTGACTTACCGATCTTCACGGCATCTGCTGTGAAGTTGATTCCGTCAAAGTCACCGGAACCCGACTGACCGATATTCGCTTCTTCTGCTTGGCCACCTGAAATGGTCAATTTCCCGGATCCACTCATGCCTACATTCAGCTTTTCGGTATTGATGTTTTTTGCGGAAATGCTGCCGGAGCCAGACTGTCCGATGTTGAAGGAATTGGCTCCAAAATCAGAAACCAGCCTCATGTGACCTGAACCGCCGTTTCCGACAGATTCGAGTTCACGCACAGTGATATAGACTTTGAGATTCACATTTTTGTAGCTGCCTTTTTCGAGCTTAATTTCAAGTTTCTCTCCCTCTACTTCGGTGATGACTTTGCTTAGGTCGAAGCCGTTTGACTCCAATCTCACTTCATCCTTGGGGCCTTTGACGATCTCCACGTCCCAGCTTCCGCTGTTTTCGATTTGGGTAAACCTGCCTGGAGTACGGGTTTCTGACTTTTGGGCCATGGTGGCCGATCCCATCAGGAAGAGGGCAAAAACCAATGCGAAAATCTTAGATGTTTTCATGTGGAATAGTTGGGTTAGTTTTCGGATTTATTAAGTGCCAGAGATTGTGCCAAGGTAGAATCACCCCTTTCCTGCATCTCAAGCGGATTTCTATCAAATACTTTGTCCGAGAAAAGTCAATTTTGACCGACAGCGGACGATAACACAGGGATCCATGGTTGGGTTATTGCTGTATCCAGATTGGGAAAAAGAAGTTGGTTTAGCTTTCTGAAAAGGAGATGCTGGTCCAGGGGAAAAGGTTGCAGGAGGATTCTTAAAAAATTTGGGAAGTCGGATGTCGGATTTTCGCTCTTCGGAATTTGTAATCCCGAAAAGGTATTCGAGAACCGCAGCTCTTCGGAATTTGCAATTCCGAAGCAGTATTCTAGGATTTACAATCCGACCAAAGCTAAGTGCGGATTGAAAATCCTGCGATAAGCCCTCGGGATTTCGAATCTACCGTGGTCTGTGTCCCCACAGACCACCAGTATTCCTCTCAAAAAACGATTAAAACCTATCCATATAGTGGGTGACAAACCCGAATTCATCGATACCCCTTTCATAGAACAAAGCCGAAGACCAGCGATAGTTTTCGGGTCTATCGGCAAGATTCCAATGTGCTTGCAGCGGGTTTTGGTGGAGATAGTTGAGTTTTTGCTCCAACTTTTCCCTCGAGTCCATCAAGATCGCCAACGGATCCCGTTGCCAAACCCGAAACGCCCGATCCTCCTCTTCCACCCTGAAGTCCGACAATCTCCCTTGGCTCACCGCTTTCAAATCTTTCACGATCATGTGGCTGGTAAATTTGTTGAAACTGGCGTGAGGCATTTCTTTACCATTTGGCTCCTTCATCTCCCAAATCACCTGAAGATGGTTGGGCATGATCACAAACCCATAGACAATCACCATCCCTCTTGAAACCAATTCCCTCCAAGACTTAACTACGATTTCTTTGTATCTGTCGCTGGCAAGCAGACATTTCCAATCTTTAACTGTATCTGTCCAAAAATACACGGCATCAAACTCCATATGCGAATTGCGAAAAGATTCTCCATTTGCCATAGACTAGCTATTTAAAAAAGCGAGTTCGTTTTCACCCCATCCTATATCTAACCCAATGCAGTGACATGTGAAAGAATACTGAGCCGTGTAGCGGGTCTGTGGGACACAAACCCGGGTGAAGTCCTGCTCACCGTTCTGTGTCCTCAAAAACCACTTCTTATTCGCCATAAAAACTATCCGGACTAACATTCTTCCACGGACTAAGGTTGCAGATTTGACTGGCCTGTGGTGACACAGGCCAGGGTGAAAATCAACCGTCATCCATCACCCTGGTCTGTGTCCTCACAGACCACTTCCTTCCGAACTTCCTCTACTCCGACTTAATCGCCTGTACGGGATTGGATTTGGCCGCTCCCAGAGACTGCAGGCACACCGTCAACAGCGCGATTCCTAGGATCAAGAGCGCGGCTGCGGGGATAAACCACCACTCAAAACTGATCTTATATTCATAGCCGGAAAGCCAATCCTGCATCAGCCAAAAGGCGATCCCCGAACCTATCGTCACCGACAGCAGCACGATCAGGATAAATTCCCGGTTGATCACCTGCAGGATGGAGAGCGTGGATGCGCCGAGCACCTTGCGGATGCCGATTTCCTTGGTCTTTTGCTCCGCGATATGGGCAGACAAGCCCAAGAGTCCCAGGCAGGAAATCAGGATCGTCAGGATGCTAAAGTACTGCGCCAAATCCCGCAATCGCACATCTTCCTGGTACATCCGGGCGTAGTTTTCGTCCATAAAGCTGTAGTCAAACGGAAACTCGGGGTTTAGCCTTTGGGCTGTGGCCTCCAGAAAAGCGACCGTTTCGCGGATCTTACCTGTATTTACT
Organism: Algoriphagus jejuensis; assembly: GCF_039523455.1. Classification (NCBI taxonomy): domain Bacteria; kingdom Pseudomonadati; phylum Bacteroidota; class Cytophagia; order Cytophagales; family Cyclobacteriaceae; genus Algoriphagus; species Algoriphagus jejuensis. The sequence goes on from NZ_BAAAFI010000007.1 coordinate 42,590, forward strand.
TTTACATAGCCCTGCCAGGTATTTTCAGGATCCAAGAGAAAGATGGCCGGAGCTACATTTTGGCGAAAGCTCTCAAAATGAAAATCTTTAACTACGCCGGTGATCGAGCGCTCGACGTCCCACATCCTGAAAAACTCAGCTCCTTCGTGATCCTGTTCCATCAATTGATAGGCGGTTTCGTTCAGGATCGTACCAGTGATCGAATCTGATCCATTCGCCCGATCAAATTCCCGCCCTTTCACCAGCTGAATTCCTGACGCCTTCAGAAAGTCGTAATCCACACGAATAACCTCAAAGAGCGCTGCATTTTCTGGGTCTTTTCCCTCCCAAGAAACTCCTCCGGTATTGGAATTTCTCCCCTGAAAACCAAAGGAGGATCGGCTTACCGCGATTATGTCCTCATTTTTTTCCAGCTCAGTCTTGAAGATGTCAAATCTGTCCAGAAGCTCACCTTCCAGCCTGATCTGAATCAGCTGATCCTTGGAGTAGCCCAGGTCCTGATTCATCGCAAAACTTATCTGCTGATAGACCACCAGCGTGGAAACGATCAGGATAGTAGCTAAGATAAACTGGAAAAGTACGAGCGTCTTACGCGCAATGACCACTCCTTTTCCTGCTTTGGTAAAAGAGCGAAACACAGACACAACTTTGGTCGCCGAGAGGTAAAAAGCCGGATAGCTGCCCGCCACCAAGCCCGTGACCAGCAAAACCGCCATCAGTTGAAGCCAGAAGATTCCGGAGAAAAACGGCACGTTCATTTCCTTTCCCGTTAGGCTATTGAAAATCGGCAAAGTCAGTGCCACCAGAATCACGGCAAGAAAAGCCGCAAACAGGCTGATCAGAATGGATTCACTCAGAAACTGGAATACCAGCGATTGCTTGTCCGCTCCGGCCACTTTCCTCACCCCTACTTCTTTTGCCCGTTTCTGCGACTTGGCCGTGCTGAGGTTCATGAAGTTGATGCAGGCGATGATTAGAACAAATACCCCGATCATAGCAAAAAGCTTTACATTCTTGATCCTGCCCTCGACCGCTTGTCCATCTTTCCATTGTCCATAGAGATACAGGTCGCCCAGCGGATAGGCGAATAACTCCACATTGGATTCCTCATTTTTGTCTGCGATATAGTGGGCTATGCTTTTGGAAAAAGCCTCTCCGTCAGTCCCATCTCTTAACTTCAAAATCGTACTCGGCCCGTTGTTTCCCCAGTCTGCCAGCCAGTCATTTTCCGCAAAAAACAGTGAATATGGCAGCAGGTAGTCGAACTGTAGCGAAGAGCTTTTGGGCAGATCCTTTAAGACACCCTGCACAATGAAGTTTTTGGAATCCGTACCCTGCCGGATCTCCACATCTTCACCCACGACATCCGTCCGCCCAAAGAGAGAAATTGCTCCTTTTTCGGTCAGCACCACGTGATTGTTTTCTGTCAGCATGCGATTTGGGTCTCCTTGGACTGCCTCGAATTGGTAGATCTTCAGCAGATCCGGCATGGCATAGATTCCTTCCAGTCTGATCCTTTTCTCACCTTGGATAAAAAGCTGGGTTTGGCTCCAGGTATAGGTAGAGGCATATTCCACCTCCGAGAGCGACGCTTTCATGCTTTCTGCCAAAATTCCCGGAGTGGAGTTGGTCGTGAAAATATCCGCTCCGTAGCTCTGATGCTCCATGACCCGATAAAGCCGATCCAGATCCGCAAATTCTCGGTTTATCTTCAGCTCGGAATCCACCCAAAGGCCGATCAGGATCGCAGCCCACAAGCCGAGTGATAAGCCAAACAAATTGATGAAAAAAGTGAGTTTATGCTTTGCAAAGCCTCGGAGCGCGATTTTCAGGTAGTTTTGGAGCATGACGGATTGGAAAATTTGAAAATTCTAAAATTGTAAAATTGGGGTGACGGACAGTCGGAAGGTTGTAAAGTGGGAAAGTGGTAAAGATCGGTACTTCAGGCGTCAAGCCTTGTTCATACGTCTCCTCGCCTATTCACCTCGTAAATCGTATTTCGTATATCGTAAATTCTTGGCTCTTGCTACTAGCTACTTGATACTCTCTTACTCCGACTTCAGCGAATTGACCGGATTGGAAGTCGCTGCTTTCACCGACTGAAAACTGATGGTCGCCAAAGCGATCACCAAGGCAAAGAGCCCTGCACCAAGGAATACCGCCCAGCCGATTTCGGTCTTGAACTCATAGTCCGCGAGCCAACTTTGAACCGCCCACCAAGCCAGTGGACTTGCGATTACAAAGGCGATCAACACGAGCTTGGTAAACTCCTTGGAGAGCAAAACCACGATACTGCCGACGCTGGAACCGAGCACTTTTCGGATCCCGATTTCCTTGGTTCGCTGCTCGGCAGTAAATGCCGCCAATGCAAACAATCCCAGGCAGGCAATCAGGATGGCAAAGCCTGCAAATATTCCGAACACTTTCCCCAAGCGAACCTCTGAGGCATACATATTCCCAAACCGATCATCCAAAAATGAATAGTTAAACGGTTGACCGGGAGCAAAACGATTCCAGGTAGCTTCCAAATGGGCAGTCACCGCTTCCGTATCCTGAGAATGGAAGCGGAAAGAGGCTATCCCCGTTGGTTTCTCACTCAAAAAGATCATCACCGCGCCGATGTTTTCCTTCAGCGATTCAAAGTGAAAATTCTCCACAATGCCGACTACGGTTTTCGCGGTAGTGGCATCCATGTTCAACTGCTCTCCATCTGCCAGAGAATAGATCTTTTGGCCAATGGGATTTCCCACAAAGTTCAGATTGCGAACGGCAGTTTCATTGAGGATGACCGCATTGGAATCAGACGGGAATTCAAGGGAAAAATCCCTGCCTTCGATGATGTTCATTCCAAGGGTTTTGATGTAATCGTAGTCCACCTCCCAGTTTTGGGTGCTGACCAGATTTTCGGTTTGCTTGGGGTCTTTCCCTTCAGACCACCAAGGAGAATCGCTCCTCCAAGTACCGGAGACCGGCAAATAGCCCGTCAGCGTACCACTCTCCATCATGCTGTTCTTGAGCACTTCGTCTTTAAACGCCTGCCTGTTGTCCTGCAGCGCATAGACATCATCCACCGTGATGACCTGCTCCTTGTTGAAGCCAATTTTCTTGTTTTGGATGTAGTCCAGTTGCTTGAACACCATCATCGTCGCGATGATCAGGATGATGGAGATAGAAAACTGAAATACCACCAGCGAACTGCGGATCATACCACTCCGCATTCCGAGAGACACTTTTCCTTTCAAAATCTCAATCGGCTTGAATCCCGACAGGTAAAAAGCCGGATAGATCCCAGCCAAAACGCCCGTCACAACGGCTCCCATCAGCAGAACTCCATAGAATGCCACTTCGGAAAAAGGCACACTCAGGTTTCTGCCTGCCAGCTCATTAAACACAGGCAAAGCTAATGCAACTGCGGGAATCGCCAGAATGAAAGCCACGCTGCTGATCACCATAGACTCCATCAAAAACTGTCGGATCAGATGAAACTTAAAGGAACCCATTACCTTTCGAATCCCCACTTCCTTGGCTCGGTTGGCCGAACGGGCAGTTGACAGGTTCATAAAATTAATACAGGCGATCACCAGGATAAACAGGGCAATTGCTATAAAAAGATAGACATAAGTGATATTGAAATTAGGCTCAAACTCACCCATCAGGTCGCTTTTTAAATGAATATCAAGAAGCGGCTGTAGGCTGAACTCCAGCTTGCCACCGGCATTCACCAAGTCATTCACCCCTGCTCCCTCTCCAAACAGCTGGGCGATCTCCGGTTCGATGTGTTTTTTGATCAAGTGGTCAAACTTTTCCTCCAAAGCTGCAGCATTGGCCCCCTCTCGAAGAAGCAGATAGGTCTGGAAATTGTTGCTCAGCCAGACGATCCGCTTGGCCTCGTCGAGTCCCGCTGCTGCCAGCAAAAAGTCAAAATGAAAATGGCTGTTTTCAGGAATATCCTCATAGACCGCCGTGATCCTGAATTCTTGGTCATGATCCAAGGTCAGGGATTTGCCGACAGCTTCCTGCCCAGGAAAATACTTGTCCGCGGCTTTTTGGCTGATCGCCATAGTATTGGGTTCGGACAACGCGCCGTCGGCAGTACCCTGAAGAACAGCGAGGTCAAAGACTTTGAAAAAATCCTTTCCGGCCCAGATGACGCCGTCCTCTTTGATATTGTTGCTTTCGTTTTGCTTTCTGACCAGGTAAGAGCCGCGAGAGCGAAAATGCACTGCCGCCTCCACTTCGGGAAAATCCTCCGGCAGCACCTCCGCCATCGGTGCGGGTGCGAGCACCATATCCCAGTGGTTGCCACCAAAAATGATGTCACTGTGAACCCGATAGATCCGCTCGGCATTGGCAAAGTGTCGGTCATACGAAATCTCATTGACTACAAAGAGGGAGATGATCATGCAAACCGCCACCCCAACTGAGAGACCAAGGATATTGATCGCGGAGTAAAACTTATGCTTTTTGAGATTCCGGAGCGCAATGAGGAGGTGGTTTTTCAGCATAGTTGGAAGGGGGAAAGTCAGGAGAAAAAGAAGAGTTGGCTTAGCTTCAATTTTTAGATGCAGGTTTTATCGGAATGGTTGCATAGAAAGTGCCAGCACAAAAAAAAGGTTTGGGAGTAGCTCAGAGGCCTTTTGCGCATCTTCTATTCTGTCCGCAAAAGGACTGATTGGTCGCTGGCGGTCAAAAAAACAGAATTCTATGGCACTATTCAATGAACTATGTGTCACTGGGCAACTGTAATAGCAGCCAGATACCGACAGCCATTCCGAGTAGTGATCAACTTTTTTGGTGTAGGCTATCGTCAATGATGGGCAGGCATCGTGTTTCACTTAATCTTAAAAGATCAAAAGTCTAGCTTTCCATTTTCCCTGCGAAATACTAACTAGCAGCCGATAACCAAGCAGATCTCCACAGACTCAACATGAAAATTAAAGCAGTCTTGACCCTTTTGTCATTTAGCCTGAGCTATATTTCTTTCGCCCAAAAAGCTCCGCTGGCAAAAATCACCGATCCCTATTTCAAGCTGATCAGGCCTGAGTTCAAGGGCGATGTGGCCTATGAGACAGTGGCTTTTGTAGAGCAATATTGGAGGATCGCCGGGAATACAGGCTTCAACGAAACGGTCTATCGCATCGCCGAAAAGTTGGAAACGGCGGGCTATGTGCTGGAGGAAAAGGCGAAAGCTGCGGATCGCTTCACCTATCGGATCGAAACCCGCACCATGGACCGCCCGACTTGGGAGCCCGTCTCGGCTTCCCTGAAAATCGTCGGAAGCGAGGAGTTTTTACTTTCTTCGGAGACCAACCGGAATATGACTTACCTGAATTCCAGCTCTACTCCGGCTGAGGGAGTGACGGCTGAAGTGGTCTTTCTGCGAAACAAAGAGGAGCTGCAAACCACCGACCTCAGAGGCAAGATCATCTTTGCCGAGGGCAGCTACCGAACCTATGAAAAAGGGATCAGCGAAGGCGGAGCCATCGGTACGCTCACCTACGACAACCCCGAATACCTGCAACCTGAGAAAAACGCCACGTCCATCCAATTTCGGGGCTTGCGATACAACCCGGAGCATCCAGCCTGGGCGGTTGCGATGTCTTTCGAAGCCAAAGAAAAACTCAAATCAGCCCTGGAAAAAGGCAACGTGGAAGTCCAAGTCAAGATCCAAACCAAGATCTACGACTCCGAGGAGCTGACCGTCGTCGCCAATATCAAGGGCAGCGAACTGCCGCTGGAGAGCCTCGTCCTCTCCGCCCACATCCAAGAACCCGGAGCCAACGACAATGCTACCGGAGTCGGCACCCAACTGGAGATGGCCATGCTCAGCGCCAAACTGATGCGGGAGAAAAAGCTGGATCTGAAGCGTACGCTGACTTTCTTGTGGGGAGACGAGATCATCTCTACCCGTCGCTATATCGAGGAAAAAGAAAAAAGAGAAGCTGAAATCAAATGGGGCATCTCCCTGGATATGGTGGGAGAAAATACCGACCTGACGGGAGGCACTTTCCTCATCGAAAAGATGCCCGATCCAAGTGCGATCTGGACACGTGGCGAGGACAAGCACAGCGAATGGGGCGGTAAGCCACTTAACTTGGAGGACATGAAACCGCACTACCTGAATGATTACATCATCGATGTCTTTGAAGCGCAAGGAGAACATGCGAACTGGGTGGTGAAAACCAACCCCTTCGAAGGAGGTTCCGATCACACGCCATTCCTGCAGGCGGATATTCCCGGGCTCTTACTCTGGCACTTTACGGACCAGTTTTACCACACGGACAATGACCGGCTCGACAAGGTCTCTCAAAAAACCATGCAAAACGTGGGCACAGCAGCGATGGTTTCGGCTTTTACCTTACTGAATGCTGATGCAAAAACCGCTGAAAAGATGCTCGAAATGCTGACAGCGGAGGCGATGAACCGCCTATCCATTGAGAGACGGCTAAGCAAACAGACAATCGCGGCTGGAGGATCTGCGGAAGACCAACAAAAGATTCTAGACGGTTGGCTGGATTATTATCAGAAGACACTAGATACCGTCCAAGATTTAGTTCCTAGCGGAGATGAAAAGACATTGACCAGGATCAAGTTGGCAAAAGAGCAGCTACCTAAGTAAAGTTAAATTGTTTGTTGAGACGCGATTGACGCAAAGGTGTTGGAGACCTATCAATAAGCCGAAAACGTTCGAACCTGCAAAACACCAGTCTTCCATCTTATTCCTCCCATTTTTCCGCCTCTGCGACAGATCACTCCTAAATCTCCTAAGAGGCTGGCCAAACGAAGCTTAGGCAACAATTTGATGCCTATTGCAGAGCAAGGACAATTTTTCAACTAAGCGTTTTTTTTTGCGGATTTTTCGACAGTTTTGCGCGCTTATTCAAATCCAACTATATGAAAAAATCAGTACTGGCTCTCGCTTTCCTTGTGACATTCTTTGCACAATCAACTGCCTTTGCCCAAGGCGACGCAAAACTGACCTACTATGTAGGCGTAGGCCCAGCTATCGATGGGGACATCGGTTTGTACGGACTTAACTTCAGTAATGAACTGAGCTTTAAACTCGGCGAGAGAACTTCTGTGAATCCGTCCCTGACCTTTTACCAATCCATAAAATCATTTGACAATTACGATGACAAAAATCTGGAGCAGGACAACTCTTCTGGACTTTTCACCAATGCAACCTTCAAATACGATCTGTTAAAGACCAAAAAGAATTTCAGAATTTCCTTGGCTGTCGGCCCCTCGTTCCAAATTGGAAGTGAAAACTATTGGGTTAGCACAGTTTATGGGGAAAATGACCAGCCTGATCATCGCTACAGTATCGAACGATTCTCCAGATTAGGTTACACTCAGCAAATTGCATTCGATTGGAAAAGCAAAAATGAAAACCGCAGAAATTCCGCTGTAGTGAGCATGTCTTCCTTCGACGGCTATTGGCCTTGGTATTTAATGGCGACTTATCGGATCGGGTTTAAGCTGAAGTAAAATCTGGTTCTTGCTGCACAGTGAGTGGTAAACTCCCTATTTTTGCCAGTATATAAAGATGTGACACTACCCAGGCATCAAAAAAAGAGCTTGGCCAACCAAGCTCTTTTTTACTTTTACTTCCGTTAGTTTTTTCTTAGTCAAAACTTATACATCGCCGTCAAGCCGAAAGTAGCCGGATTTCCCAAGTGAGACGGGCCAAAGCTGTACGCATAGTCGATGTAAGTGGTATCGAAGATGTTTTTAGCCCAGACGGTCAATTCCATTTGCTCGGAGACCACCCCAAACTTGGCATTGGCGATTTGATACGCATCCTGACTGATGGTGTTTTCCAGGTTGAAAAACTGCTCGCCGAAGTACAGCCATTCGCCTCTTACTATCCAGCTTAGATCTTTGGAATTAAAAAACTGTGGCGTCCACTGCGCGGCAAGCATCGAGGTCATATCTGGGGTAAAGATCTGTCTATTGCCAGCGTAGTCAACTTCTCCATCTTCACCCGGAAGGGAAAGCTTGTCAAAGGTCGCATGCGTATAGCCAAAGCTCCAGTCTATGCTCAGATTCCTCGTCGGAATCGTATTGATCTCCCACTCCACTCCTGTGCTGGTCAGATCACCCGCATTCTGCGTCACTACGATCGCATCCGGCAGGATCAATCCGGGTACCTGCACATCCGAGATCTTCGTGATGAAAGCGGATACATTCACTCGCATCCTTCGGTCAAAAAAGTAGTTCTTGCTCCCGATTTCGAAGTTGTTGGAAAACTCAGGTTCATAGGCAAACAAGGGCGGGTTGCTGGGGTCTGAGCCGATCTGCGTCAAACCTCCCGGCCGGAAACCGCGGCTATAGCTTCCATATATTTCATTCGTGTTGGCGAGCTGGTAAGCCAAAGCAACTTTGGGAGAGACGGCAGTATAGTCAACCCTTCCCAAGGTATCCGGCTGCGTCACGATTGGATCTCCCTGCCCGAAGTCCAGCTCCTGCCCGACAGTCAATTCCTTTTTTTCATAATCGGATCTCAAGCCGACCGTCATTTTAAGTTTCTGAGTCAAACTGTAAGTTGCTTGCCCAAAAAATGCGTAGCCGTATCCTTCCGCTATGTTTGTATTGATCGTAGTGAAATTGGAAATCGGCGAACCGACCAATTCAGCATCATCTCCAAAGTAGACGCCCTGCCTAGTTGGAGCATCTGAGGTGAAACCAAAGAAACCAACCTGCCAATTCAGCTTTTGACCTGTATTTGCGGAAGCCAATCTAAATTCTTGCGTCCAAACGGAAACGGTATTCCAATCTTTCCCATAATCGTTTACGATAGAAACACCGTCAATTGGCGAGAAATCCCCATCAATCGGAGTCTTGTAAAAGCGGTAGTTATTCTGGTATGCCGTCTGCGACGAAAAGTTAAATCTCGGCCCTGAGTTCTTGAGGACTAAAGAAATGTTTTGGCTGTTGTCCACCATTTCGGTAATGACATTTTGATTGACTTCGAAAGGATTTTCCAAAGCCGAATCCGGATCTGGTGCCAAGGAGAACGGCCCGCCATTTCTTCCGGCATTACTTTTCACATTGAGAATTGCCTCCCAGTTTTTTGCAAAAAGGTAATTGATATTGCCGGCAATCAAGAAGTTCTTTTGTGTGTCAAAATCACTGTTGTTATACAAATTGGTGTAGTATCCATCCAGTCTGTCAGACAAAACGGAAACGCCGAAATACAGCTTTTGCGGAAGCAACATGGTCTTCACACCGGCAGCCAATCGGTTGAAGCCATAGTTTCCTATATCTGTTCGGACAAACCCGGAGAGTTCATCTGACTTTGGTTTGGAGATGACATTCATCACTCCTCCCATGGCATTGCGGCCGTAGAGTGTCCCTTGCGGACCACGGAGGACTTCGATCCGCTCCACATCATTGAGCAGAAAGAAATAGGTATCCAGTCCAAATTGATTCACGCCATCCACATAGGTGGCCACCGCCGGCTCATAGGATGTGGTAGTGATGCCCCGGACGGAGATCACGTTTCTGTTGTCGCCGGGATTAGCCGTGTATAGGTTTGGGATGTAGCCCCGAAGATCTTTGGTTTGCCAAAGGTTCATCTCCTCTACCTTGCGATCATCAATATTGGATACCGAAAAAGGCACCTTTTGAAGGTTTTCGGTCTCCTTTTGCGCAGTCACCATCACTTCGCCAAGTTGGGTCTCGGGAATGGTATCATTGGATTGAGCAAAGGAAATCTGGGTAGCGACGCTTAGTCCGACGACAAGGGTTAGTTTCGCCAGTTTTTGGGTTGTGAAAATTGACATAATAGAAATAATAGGCCTAGGCAGCAAATTTAAGGTTTAGCCTTTTATAATCCCTTCATCGAAAAACGAATACTGCCTACCACGTAATAGATGGAAATTCGCTGCTGTGAGTATCACTCACCTATTCTGATTGCTCGCCAAGACGCAGGAGACGCAAAGTTTCTGTGCACACCTCGACTGCTACTTCTGTCGCCCATGTGATTGCCCTCGCTCACATTTTTTTAGATTTCAGAAAATTCTGAATTGCAACACATGCTAAATCATTCTTCCCCTCTACGCCTTTCCGGCTCCGCGAGAAAAAAACTCTTCGCTAATTGGGGTTTGTGAGCGCCGAAAATGTCGTGAGTGGCACTCACAACGGCGAAAAAACGCAAAGTTTCTGCGCGATCTCTATCTCAACCTCCCACTGCTTCTCTGCGTCTTTCCGGCTCTGCGAGAAAAAAACAACTTGCTATTGATTGAGCCCAAATGCCTGTTTTGGGTTTTCAATCAACAAAAGCTCAAAGTCGGAATCATCAAATCCTCCGGTTTTCAAGGCCGGGATCAGCTTTTCGAAGATATTCGTGAAGGGCACAAATTCTCCTCCTCCGGCTTTCGCAGGATCGTACCAGCCCGCATCGTGAGAGATCAGCACCTGATCCAGGATTTCATTTTGCTTCGCAAAAACCAAACGCTCCACATATTCCTCCACGCTCCAGCCGATTCCATCCAAACTGATCCAGACGCCGAGTTTGGCAGCTTCCAGGTAATTCTGAAAGTCTCGCTCCGCCTGCGCATGAACCCAGACAAAGGCCGACGGAGCAATCCCCATCCTTTGCAGAATGGCGACTTCCTGCTTGGCGGTAACCCAAGTTCCAGTATGTGAGGCAATTTTCAGACCTGTCTTTTGATATGTGACGCCCGCCGCCCGAACCAGCTTCCCGTCGACTTCCGAAAGCGGATTCGATTCATTTACGGAAATCTTGATGAAACCAGGCTTGATGCCGGTTCCCTCGATTCCTTTTTCGAATTCACCAATCCAGCGATTTGCGAGTTGTTCCGCTGATTCGACCAATACAAAATCAGGCAGGTACTTCCCTCCCACTGCCCCATAGTAGCCGGTGTTGGTCACGATCCGGATTCCCGACTTTTCGCTGAGTTCTTTGAGCAGAATCGGATCCTTCGCCAAGTAGGAAGGGGTGCAATCGAAGATGGTTTTCACGCCATATTCCTTCACATCCAGAAGATAGGGCAAGACTTTGGCTATGACGTCCTCTCGCTCATACCGCTCCGGAGACACCGAATCTGCTCCAATAAAATCCACCAGCATATGTTCGTGAATCAGGGTCAAACCTATGGAATCCATTGGAAAAGCGCCTGTAACGGAGTTGAAATAGGAAATATTGGAATCAGGCTTGGTGCAGGAAAACGCAAGAACCATAAAAACCGAAACAGAATAAATGAGCTTCATATGTAAATCTACCTAATTCATCAGAGACAATAAATCTAGCCGACATCAGTAGCGTTGCCCAAAATACCTGCGTCTTAAAATCAGACCCTATTTTCAAGAATCAATGAACCTAAAACTATACTTCCTCTCCCTATTTTTATTAACTGGCTGCGGAGATGGTAATCTTTCTAACCGGAGAATACCAATCGGCACCTACGAAGGGACGTTTCAAAGAGATTGGGTTTGGGGAGAAGACAGCATTGCCAACATCACCCTTACTTTTGAAGGCAATCGCTGGAGCGGAACCAGTAACATCGCCAAATATCCTGCTCTATGCCGGGGCAACTATTCTATTGAGGGAGATAAGATTACGTTTCAGAATGAATGTCCTTGGACGGCGGATTTTGATTGGACGTTGGTTTTATCAGGCGAATATGATCTAACTAAATCTGACAAAACTTTAGAGTTTTCTCATGACACACGCTCTGCCACTTCAGATACCTATATAGATCAGTATCGGCTGGTTAAAAAATAGTAGGCTATTCGTCCGAGGGAGGCCTTCTGCTGATATTTCTCTTTACATGACAATGGGAAAGGAGAATATTGCGCCGGGAAAAGCAGGGTAGTCTGGCTTTTCTCTCCTAGTCTCTTTGGTAAAAATAAAAAAACCGGACTTTTCAGCCCGGTTTCCAGTTGGTTTAGTCTTTCAAATCATCTCTCTAAACTGATGTATTTGATAAACTCAATTCGAGTTTGCTCGTCTTTTTCAAACTTACCCGAATAGAACGACGTCAGGGTGGAACTTGTTGTGTCCTTCACGCCTCTTGAGCTTACACACATGTGGTCTGCGTCCATGATTACCGCTACATCGTCCGTCCCCAGTGCCTCTTTCAGTTCGTTTCCAATCTGCATCGTCAGTCTTTCCTGCACTTGTGGCCGCTGTGAAAAATACTGGACGATACGGTTGATTTTGGACAGTCCGATCACATTTCCGTTGGAAATGTAAGCAACATGCGCTTTGCCATGAATCGGCACGAAGTGATGCTCGCAATGCGAAAAGAAGGTGATATTCTTTTCCACGAGCATTTCATTGTACTTGTATTTGTTTTCAAAAAGCTTTGCGATCGGCTTGTTCTTCGGATCCAATCCGCTAAAAACTTCCTTCACATACATCTTTGCCACACGATGGGGGGTGCCTTTGAGACTGTCATCTGTGAGATCCAAGCCCATGATATGCATGATTTCGCGAAAGTGCTTCTCGATCAGCTCGATCTTCAGGGTGTCCTCCATCTCGAAAGCGTCCTCGCGAAGGGGTGTTTCCAGGGAAGTTCCTACGTGTTCATCTCCGATATCCTCAAAAGATGCCCGGGCGATATTAATTCCCATCGTATTCAACAAAGTTTCTTTCCGTTTCATAAAGTCGAATCGTTAATTCGAATCGTCGATCAATTTTTTCCCTCAAAATATTCCAAATAACCACTGCAATGTTTTCAGCGGACGGGTTGAGATTCTTGAATTCATCGGTATCCAGATTTAAATTTCTATGGTCAAACTTATTCAAAACGTGCTTTTTGATCAGCTCGCTCAGCACCTTCATATCGTAAACATACCCTGTTTCCGGGTCTATTTCGCCTTTTAGCTGTACAATCAATTCGTAATTGTGCCCATGAAAACTGGGATTGTTGCACTTGCCAAACACCTGCTCATTTTTTTCGTCGGACCAGTTTTGGTTAAACAAACGGTGAGCTGCGTTGAAATGCTCTTTTCTATAAACTGATACTCTCATGAAATGCTAAAACAGCGGGTTTGCAAATTTGTTCGAATAGTTTTCACTTTAACGTGATCCAGCACTCGAAGTACCGTCGCCTACCGTGGAATTATTTTCGAAACGCGAAATTACAGAATAATCTATTGGTATTAAAATCACATCCGATACTCGTGCATTCATCCCAACGAACATTGGCCCTGCGAAGGTTCCCCAGATATTTTCACTTTTTTTTAGCGACAATTCATAAGATACTGAAGGAAAGGACGTTTGTACTCTTAGGATATCACCTTAACTTTGCACGTTCACCGAAACGCTTATGCTTACCCAAACCATTGCGCTTACCATCCTATTGTTTATAGGAACTTTCTCTAATGCAAATTTCAAAGAAAACAGTCCAAACACCCTGAAATCCACTGATCCAGTCACCCTGATTTACGGCGGATTGCATGGAAGCGGTGACGCACTTCCGTCCAAGGAAGTCTTCACAATGGCCATCCAGGGTTGGTCCAAGATGAAGGGCAAACTCAAATCTAAAGTACTGACTGTGATTGATTTCAGTCTTCCTTCCACGGCAAAACGGATGTGGATCATCGATCCCGAAAACGGCCTTATTCTGCTCAATTCCGTGGTGTCTCACGGTAGAAATTCGGGAGAACTAATGGCAAAATCCTTTTCCAATCAGCCAGAATCTTTTAAAAGCAGTCTCGGTTTCTATACAACTGCCGAAACTTACTCGGGAAAACATGGCTACTCGCTGAGATTGGATGGATTGGAAAAAGGTTTCAACGATCAGGCAAGGAATCGCGCCATCGTCATTCACGGCGCAGATTATGCGCGGGAAGAATTCGCCGCGTCAGTAGGAAGACTGGGTAGAAGCTTGGGCTGCCCAGCCCTGCCAAGTGAACTTTCTGCAGAAGCTATTGACCTAATCAAAGATGGATCTTTGCTGTTCATCTTTGGAAATGACCCAAACTATCTTGAAAAATCAAGCCTGATCAAGGCCTGATTTTGTTTTTCGCAGCGCTTTTAAAAGCGCGATATCCCGATTGTAAACATCCGATCTGAAGTTGGCTTTCCCGTCTTTATCAGCCCAGAAAGTCATGTAAAGTAGTACTACCGGAATCTCGCGATCTAGTTTCACTGTCTCTTCCTTTTCTTGGTGCATGGCTTCCTGAATTTTGTCGTCATCCCATACCTCATCATCCAATAATATTTTTGCGAACTGATCCGGGTTTTGAATTCGGATACAGCCGTGACTCAGCGCTCTTGTTTCCTTAGCAAAAAGACTTCTGGCCGGCGTATCATGGATGTAGATGTTGTATTCATTGGGAAACATGAATTTCACCAAGCCCAAAGAATTATCACCTCCCGGCTTTTGACGAACTCGATAATTCTTTTCTTCTGACCATTTGACCTTCGATGCGTTCACGGGCTCTCCTTGACTATTGACGACTTCCATATTCTTCTGTGTAAGGTAATCAGGGTTTTTCTGCACAGCTGGAATGATTTCATCTAGAGTAATTGACGGCGGAATATTCCAATAAGGGCTAAACACAATGTAGCTCATCGGTGCTGTGAAAGCCGGGGATTCGCTGTATTCCTTTCCCACAATAACCTTAGCCGTAAAAGCCGTATCCCCCCTCTGCACATAGTCCAACTGGTAGTTTGCAATATTGACCAATACCATCTCCTGATTCCAATCCATCACCGGCATCCATCTCAGTCGCTCCATGTTGATCGATGCGATATCTATCAGATTTTGCGGGGAATTATTCAGTGACTCGGCCACCAAAGAACCGATAACCCCATCGGGATTCATTCCGTTGGATTCTTGATACTTTTGAAGTCCTTCAAACATCGTGGAATCAAACCTTGTCGATTCCATTGCGTCGTACGGTTTCAAAACATCCCAAAAGATCAACCGCTTGCGCAAAGCTGGAATAGCGGCATGGCTCTCCCCTACTTTGATCACTCCCTCTACTTTGGCAAACTCCCAGGTGAGTGTGTCATTTGCCTGAATCTTGTACAGGTCTTTGATTGCTTCCCTTCCCTGAGTATATAGCTCTGAGTTAGGATAAAGTTGTTCGAAGATCTTCCCAACTGAAGCGCCTCCAGCGACCTCCCTGAGCAATTGTGAATAATCGACATCTGTCGCTTTGGCTTCAAATTTCCATTCGGGATCCAGCGTAGCAGGATTGACTTTGCCTTTTTCAAGGTCATGAGCCAAATTAAAAAATGCCTCAGTAAGAAGGAGTTCCAACTCGACTTTCTCGTCTGATGAAAGATTGCGAAACTTCTTGTTCTCTTTTTCGGGATTGGAAGAAAGTGCAACGATCTGCTCTAGATTGTAATCAGTCGGCTGCAGGCCATCATACTTCGACTCTTCGATTTGAGAAAGCATTTCCTTGCCGTCTTTGGACAGGCGGCCATTCAGCAACCAAATTTCCAGATAGTCTCTTTCGGAATAAATGGATTTAATCTCCGCTGAATAGTTTGATCTTGCCAGTACGTCTGATTCCTGGCTGGTTAGGCTTTGCTCCAGCGCATCAGAAATATCGGATCGGCGTTGATTGAAAAACCAGATTACGCCAAGGGCAAGTACAAGAACTGCCGCAACCGGGATAAATATTTTCTTATTCATAAAAGGCTGTTTGGTATCTCGCCTTTTACTCCCAAAGTCCGTACGCTTTTTTACTCATCGAAAAAAGCGCGCAGCAGCAAAAACCATTCATTTAATTTTCAGGCTATTAGCAGAAAATCGAATCAAAAGGAAGGAAAACAAACCTCAGGAATAGAGTCAGGGCTTGCCCAAATTGAGGAAATTCCACATCGATCAAGATGCAAACCCCTGGATCTAATCAAATCCAACCTTCCCCAACGACCGACTCCCTACCGTACTGAATATCTCTTGACCCAAATCTCACTTCTTCAGTAGCGCCAAGACCTCCTCGTCCCGATCATAGATATCCTGTCGGAAATGTGCTTCACCCTTGGAATCTGCCCAAAATGTCAGATAGAGTAAGACTACCGGGATCTTTCGGGGCAGGTTGACTATGACTTCCGAATCCTGGTGCATCGCCATGTCGATTCGCTCGGATGTCCAGCTTGCGTCAGATCTCAGCAGTGTTTCGGCCAGTTTTGCAGGATTTTCTACCCGAATACACCCATGGCTCATGGCACGGTCTTCCTTTCTAAAAAGGCTTCGCGCAGGCGTATCATGGATATAAACGTTGTGCTCATTTGGAAACATGAATTTCACCAATCCCAGAGAATTGCTACCGCCGGGTTTTTGACGGACCATGTAGGGGAAGGATTTCGCAGACCAATTGATACTCGCAGGATTCACCTGCTTTCCTGAAAAAGTGACTACATCCATATTCTTTTGGCTAAGGTAGTTTGGATTTTTTCGCACCGCTGGAATGATCTCCTTCTTGGCTATCGATGGCGGAATATTCCAATAAGGGCTGAACACAATGTAACTCATCTGGGCAGTAAAAACCGGAGATTCGTGGTAGAGTTTACCAACGATCACCCTCGCTGAGAGGAGTGTGTCCAGCTTGTTCACATAGTCCAACTGGTAGTTGGCGATGTTTACCAGGATTAACTCCAGCTTTTGTACCGTGTCGGGAAGCCAACGCAGCCGCTCCAGATTGACAGCCGCCTTTTCTCTGAGCGCCGTCGGAGATGCGTTCAGCCCAAGAGCAGTGTTTTTCCCGATCACCCCATCCGGTTCCATGCCGTTTCTCAATTGAAATGCCCTGACACCTAAAAACATCGCGGAATCATAAAGCTTGGGATCCGACAGGGGGTATTCTTTGGCATATCCCCAATAATTAAGTCGCTCTCGCAGCGCGGGAATCGCTGTGTGGGAATCCCCCACTTTGATGGATTTTTCCAATTTGATCGGTTTCCAATCCAACGTGTCCGTCTTGGCTCGCTCATCCATAGCCCTCAGTACTTCCCGTCCTTTTTTATAGATGGCAAATTTGGGATACAGACTTTCCAGGTTTTTACGAATGTTGTTTGCTGCGACCGCATCTCCTAGCAGCTTCATGTAGTCTGCAGAACCTGCTTTTCGTTCGATCTCCCAATCCCCCTTTAGGCTACCGGGATCTACCTTACCCCGCTCGAGATCTTCGGAAAGTCCGAAAAACGCATCAGTCAACAGCAGTTCCAAATTTGCCAGGTCCGCAGGTTCATTGGCCTTTTTTGCTGTTTTATTTGCTTCAAAAGTCTGAAAATACGCATCGACAAGCGCAAGGTGATAGTCTTGGGGAGCCAATCCGTCGAATTTCGACTGCCGGATTTCAAAGCGCATCTCATAGGCAAGTTCTAAAAGGACTCCTTTTTGCGACCAAATCGACGCAAAATTCCGATTGGCATAAAACTTATGGATCAGATTTGAATTCCCCAATTCATTGCCTGAGACGCTGGGCTTTTCTGTGGGGCTTTCCACTTCCAGTTTTGTCCTTAGCAAGGTAAAAACGGAATCTGAAGGGGTCTGAAATGCAAAAACAGATGTCGAGAGTACCCAGAAAAGCATCCCAAAAAATAATTTTTTCATAAAACCATTCGCTTATAAAACGTTGAAATCCTCGTATTTTCTTCCCAAGGTCCAAGCCTCTTTGAGCATGCCAAGGAAGTCTCCCATTCGATGCAAAGGGATCAAATTAGGCCCGTCGCTTAGCGCTTTGGTAGGCTCGGGGTGCGTTTCGATGAAGAAGCCGTCAATTCCGGTGGCCGCTGCTGCCCTGGCCAAGATCGGTGCAAATTCCCGTTGTCCTCCACTGGTGCCTCCCTGACCACCCGGCTGCTGGACAGAATGCGTGATGTCAAAAACCACCGGGGCAAATTGACGCATGATCGGCAAGCCACGCATGTCCACCACCAGATTGTGGTAACCTAAAGCAAATCCGCGCTCAGTCAGACAGACGTTTTCATTACCAGTAGATCTTACTTTGGTCACGGCATACTGCATATCCTCTGGCGCCATGAATTGACCCCGCTTGATCTTGACCGCTTTTCCGGTATTTCCCGCTGCCAAAAGCAAATCAGTTTGGCGACAAAGAAATGCAGGAATCTGCAACACATCCACCACTTCGGCCACCTCAGCCGCTTGATAGCTTTCGTGAATATCGGTCACCAATGGAACCTCGAGTGCCTTTCCGACCCGTTGCAAAACTTCCAGCGACTTGTCCATGCCGATGCTTCGGAAAGAACCCGAGGACGTGCGGTTTGCTTTGTCAAAAGAGGCCTTAAAGACGTACGAAAAGCCATGTTCAGCGGCCCATTCTTTGACTTTGGTACCGATTTCTATACAGATATCATAGCTCTCCACAGCGCAAGGGCCCGAGAAAAGTACCGGTTTATCTGACCCCAATACAATTCCTTCTCGTATCTGCATGGGTTGGGTGTGACGCTTCATAGTTCTTTTTGGGATAGGGATTCGATCAAGGGGATTAACCGACCTTTAGAGTGAAGGAGAATATCCGCCACTTCACGAAAAACGCCTTTACCTCCAGAAAAAGGAGAAACGTAGTGCGCATGCATTCTCACATACGGAAGGGCGTCAGCGGGTGATATGGCCAGCCCGACTTTCGCCAGAATCGGCAAATCGTTCAGATCGTCTCCGATAAATGCCACCTCTTCGACAGCAACCTCCATGATCTCCAAGACTTCCGCGAGTTTCCTTCCCTTGTCTTTGACCCCGTGGTAGTGAAAATCAAACTTGAGCTCTTCACAGCGGTTTTCCACGACGGGAGAGTTTCTTCCGGTGATCGCTCCGACCAAGAATTTTGCTTTTCGGAGGTGCTGCACAATCTGACCGTCCTTGACATTAAATTTCTTATGCTCTGTACCGAGGTCATCGTAAATAATACCTCCGTCGGTCATCACGCCATCGATGTCCGTAATCAGGACTTTGATTGATTTTGCTCTTTCAAAAACTGCCTCCGGCACGTGAGCGAAGTATTCGTTGATTATTTTTTCTGTTTCCATTGTACTGAGTAAAGGTCAAGTCTTCGCTGCTCCAGATTTCGGACACTTCCTGCTTTGCGCTGCTTGGTGAGTAGATCGAGGTCGACATCGGCCACGATGATGGTCTCCTCGTTTTCAGAGGCCTGTGCCACGATTGCGTCGTGGGGAAAGGAGAAATCGGAGGGAGAAAAGATTGCAGCCTGAGAATATTGAATGTCCATATTCTCGACTTTCGGCAGATTGCCTACCGAGCCGGTAATCGCCACATAGCATTCGTTTTCGATTGCACGGGATCTTGCACAGGTATTGACGCGAAGGAAGGCGTTTTTGGTATCGGTCCAAAACGGAACAAAAAGGATGTCCATCTCCTGCTCGGCGAGTATTCTCCCCAACTCGGGAAATTCCACGTCGTAGCAGATCAAAATCCCAACCCTGCCCGCATCTGTGTCAAACACGTGAATGCCATTGCCTCCCTGCAAGCCCCAATAGGAAGCTTCATCGGGTGTGATATGGAGCTTATACTGCTTGTCCTGCGTGCCGTCCCGACGACATAGGTAGCTGACGTTTCGCAGCTTTTTCCCGTCATATTCAGGCATGGAGCCCGCGACTATGTTGACATTGTAGGAGACCGCAAGCTCACTCATTCGGCCGACGATCTCATCCGTATAGTCCGCCAGATTACGGATCGCTTCCGAAGCATCCATGTCGTTGAACGCCGCCAATAGCGGTGCGTTGAAAAACTCAGGAAGCAGACAAAAGTCCGATTTGTATCCTGATACAGTGTCCACAAAAAATTCCACCTGCTGCATCAAATCATCGACATTGGAGAAGCGCCGCATCTTCCACTGTACCAAGCCGAGGCGCACGATGGACTTTTTGTTGCCAATTAGTTTTTCATCCTTTTCATAGTAGATATTGATCCACTCCAGCAAGGTCGCATAGGCTCGGGAATCCAGATCCGACGGCAAATATTTGGTGATCACTTTACGTACGTGAAACTCATTGGCCAGCTGAAAAGACAGCACCGGATCGAAAACCTCTCTGTTTTTGACCAGATCGATGTACTTCCTCGGGGTCATTTCATCGGCGTATTTCGAGTAGCCAGGGATTCTGCCTCCCGCGATGATAGAGCGCAGGTTTAGGTTTTCGCAGAGTTCCTTGCGCGCATCATACAGTCGACGCCCAAGGCGCATGCCACGGTAGTCCGAATGAACAAATACGTCTGTTCCATAGAGCGTATCCCCATCATCGTCGTGCGTGTCAAATTTTCCAAATCCTGTAATCTGATCGTAGGTATGATTATCACCAAACTTGGCGTAATCGACGACAATACTGAGTGCTGCTGCGATGACTTTGCCGTTGTCCTCGATGCAGATTTGCCCTTCGGGAAAAGCTTTTAATTGGTTTTTTAGTTCTGCTTTAGTCCAGGCACCGCCTTGGTTTCGGTAGATTGACACCATAATATCCCGTATATCATCGTAGTCAGACAGCTTTATATTCCTAAGTCTAAGCCGGTGCTCTAGTTCCTCCCGTTGTTTGCTCATAGTACAAATTTAAAAGAATTCAATCAATTGTTCTAAAAACCAATTTTACTAGATTAAATTTCAGAATTAAATTCTGAGTAATCATCTTATTCAATTTAATCCAATCATTTGACCGAGGTTCGCTTTAATTTTGAATAAATTCCAAAATGAATATTTGTAGACATTTTTGTTTCTTTGATTACGATGAAAGATCAAAATGAATTCCTAGAATGGTTGGACAAAATTCTCAACCAAAGTCTATTTTCCCTCGGTGACTCAAAGTTAACAGTTGGTTTGATTCTGACCTTACTAGTTTCATTCACGCTTCTGTTCATAGTGTCTGAATGGATCAGAAAACTCCTAGTCCGGAAAATTCTCCACAACGGCCAAATGGAAATCGGGACTCGGGAATCCATCGGTACGATTGTAAAATATGCCTTGGTTTTGGCTGGTATTTTTTCCATTCTTCAAACTAACGGGATCGACCTGACAGCATTTGGAGTTCTAGCTGGCGCAATAGGCGTCGGAATTGGATTCGGTTTACAAAACATCACCAACAATTTCATCTCCGGGCTTGTCATCCTCTTTGAGCAACCGATCAAAGTAGGAGACCGAATCGAGGTAGGCGATGTGACTGGAGATGTGATTCGAATTTCTGGCCGATCCACCACAATCCTGACGAACGACAACATCAGCATCATCGTTCCCAACAGCCAATTTATTGACAACTCTGTCATCAATTGGTCTCATAATGAGCGAAGAATCCGATTTAATATCCCTGTAGGAGTAGCTTATAAAGAAAACCCGGAAAAAATAAAGAAGATTTTGCTGGAAGTTGCCAATGCAAATTCTGGAATTTTGAAGAATCCTGCCAGTGACGTTCTCTTTGGCAGTTATGGCGATAGCAGCTTGAATTTCAATTTAAGGGTATGGACTTCTGAATATGTGAATAAACCAAATGTATTGAAAAGCGAACTTTACTACGAGATTTTTAAGCGATTTACAGAAGAAGATATTGAAATCCCTTTTCCACAGCGCGATTTGCACATAAAATCCGGATTTGAAAAATTGGGAAATTAGGCTATTTTTCCAGAAGATTTGGCCTTTTTTGGTTTGAATTCTAGGCTGAAATGAAAAAATTTCTACTCGCAATTTTGTTTTTAATCAGTTGGGAAGCCTCCTCTCAAAGCTTTTATCGCTATCGCTTCGAGGAGCCTTGGTCTATTTCAGCGGGAGTTGGGCCTACTCAATATTTTGGCGAGCTCTATTCCTTTTGGAAATACAGCGAGGGAATACAACCTGAATGGAATGCCAATCTTGCAGTGAACTACATCTTTGGAACTCACTTAAAAGCTAGACTTGAGGGGACCTACTATAAGATGTCTGGTTCAGATCCGCCCTCCGACCCCAGAGCCAATCGAACTCCGCGAAACCTACATTTCAGAGCCTCTAACATAGAAGTGGCAGCACTGGTAGAATATTATTGGTATCCGGTAAAAGTAAACAACATCACCCGCAGTCTATGGAATCCCTACATTTTTGCAGGTGTGGGCTTGTCCACCAATAATCCTCAGGCCGAACTTAACGGTACCTGGGTAGATTTACGACCGCTCCAACTGGAAAACAACCCCTATGAGGAATATATCATGGTTTTCCCGATGGGACTTGGCTTCAAATACAAGCTGAATGTGTACATGGACTTGAAGGTTGAGGGAAATTACCGTTTTACCCTCACGGACTACATGGATGATATCTCAGCTTATAACGTCAACGAATTCTACCTGGACTTAGTGGATGATTATACCAGCGGGACAAATCCTGACCGCTTGCGCTTGGCAATTCGAAATCCGCAATTTATCCTCGACAACGGCGAACCGGACGTGGATGCCATCCTTAGAAACAATGGTAGAGTGAGACGCGGATCGGGACTCGATCACCGCTATGACGGATACATGACGCTTAGTCTGGGACTCGAAATCTACCTCGCTCCGGATATCTGGGACAACTGGATCTTCCGAAACAGAGTAAACGAAAAGCGGTTTAGATTCTGGTAGTCAAGCCTTCAAACTCAATACCCCAAGTTCTGATTTGTAAATCAGCGTCTCGGTGGTTCCGATCTGGTAGGCAGCGGAGTGGAGATGAGATCCGGATGCAATGCCAACCAAATTAATGTTGTTTTTTTCGCAGAAAGCACGGATCCCATGCTCAGCATCAACATCATTGAATACGTGTCGATGTATTACAAACTGCTCATTCCCTCTGCCATATTCTGCCATTTCTTGGTCTGATAGGGTCGAAGTGGTAAAATGCTCAGGTGTGTTCACATAGAGCAAATGGATAGACGATTTAAAAATTCTGGCAAGCGGCAGGATCTTTTCAAATGCAGCTTTTCCGGCAGAATTGAACTCAGAGGCAAAAGCTATCTTGCGAAAAGCGTTCCCGTCTAAAGGCTCTTTCACCGCCAATACCGGACAATGGGCTAAACGGATAACTCTCTGAAGCGTAGATCCAACAAAACTCCCTTCGGTATAGCCCTTACCGTGAGCACCAATGACAATCAAGTTCACCTCCATTTTGTTCGCAATTCGAATTATTTGCTCGTAGGGCACTCCGATTTTCACAATTTGCTCAAACTGAGACTTGACCGGAGCGACCGATTTGATGTACCCCGGCAGTACATCCTCCGCTTCTTGTTGCTCCTCTCTCAACTCGGGATGTCTCGCTTTGGCCTCCTCAGAAAGTAAGTCCCAATCCACTTCCGAGGGGATCACAGATACACATATGATCTTCGCTTGGTTTTTGGCACTGATGCGCCTGGCAGTCTGAAGCGCCGCCAGGGAATGGGGAGAAAAATCGAATGGAACTAAAATTACTTTCATAAAATTGACAGGGTTTAGTTTTCAATTTCCCAATTCCTTCTTGAAAAACAATTGGTAATTTGTCAGGTAAAAACCTGATAAAAATTAGGAACCAAACTACAACTCAAAGAGATCTCTCCATTTTGATATCGCAGCGTCCGTATGCTCCACATTCTAGGGTGACTTTTTGAAAACCAAGTCGTTCATACACGATTAATGCAGGCAGCAGTTTGGTACTGGAATACAGCACCATCCTTTTATATCCCATCGCCTTTGCGACAGCCATAATCGCATTTCCCAGCGCCTGGCCAGCGCCCTTTCCCTGAGCCGCCGGATTCACGCCCATTTTCACCATCTCACAGGTTAATTCACCCTTCGGGATCAGGCCGACTGTTCCTATTATTTCATTCTCTAATTTTACAAAAAGTATCGCTCCACCCTTTGCCAAAATCGTCTCCTCCGGATGCTCCAACTGGTCTATATCAAAGGGTTCCAAGGAAAAATAATGACTGACCCAAGCTTTGTTGATTGACTCAAAATAAGGCTTCAGGTCGGACGAAAAGGGGATTATTTCAACGGATGACATAAAAGTGATTTAAAAGAACTACCAAAAATAGCAAGAATAGACTAGCTTAGAAAAGCCATCCATCACACCATCAGCTATGAAAAAATCACTTCTGACTTCCCTCGTCCTGCTAGTCGGCGTATTCTTCTTTTTTGCAAATGCACAGACTCCCGAAGAAAAAATCAAAGAACTCGGCCTGGAAATCCCGGAGGTCAGTCTGCCCATCGCCAACTATGTGAAATGGAAACAGGTGGGCAACATGCTCTACTTGTCCGGGAGCGGCCCCAAGATCCTGGGCAAAGTAGGCACCGACCTGACCACTGAGCAAGGGTACGAAGCGGCAAAAGAAACCGGATTGGGTATCATCGCAGTCTTGAAAGCTGCCACGGGTGGAGATCTCAGCCGCGTCAAGCAGTTTGTGAAAGTACTGGGAATGGTCAACTGCACTCCCGACTTCACCGCCCAGCCTGCGGTGATCAACGGCTTCTCGGATCTGATGGTCGCCGTGTTTGGAGAGAAGGGTAAGCATGCCAGATCCGCTGTGGGCGTGGGCTCTCTCCCAAACAATATGGCAGTCGAGATCGAAGTGATCGTAGAGCTGGTGGATGACAAAAAGTAGCAACCCACACCTTAATATCCCAGCAAATTGTGGCCTAGATATCTTTCAAAAGATCCTCCGATTGATCCATTACTTTCCGGTATCTTCTCAATACATATCTGGAGAAAAAGAACATAAACGCAAGCACAAAGGGAAGGAAAATCATCCAAAATTCGACTTCCATTAACTCATCCAACCTGTCCTGAATGTCCCCCAAGATCGGCACCAGAGTCAGCACCATCATGCCAGCCAGCCACACACCTACCTGTTGGACCCTCCAAAAGTTTCGCTTAGCCCGTCCAAATGCCTCAAGCATCTCCGCCGTCGAGAGATGATTGATTTGCAGCGATCTCAACCGGTAAACTGTAATCAAACTGGCCACAGGTATCAGCACCAAAAACACAATATCCAAGATGCCAAGTACCTGAAGAAGCCGCAAGTCGATCTTGTCAAATTGGAATATAAGATAGCCTGCGTAGCCAAAGCAAAACAGACTTCCAAACAGTTCCGGAATTCGGATCCCGTTCATCTTTCTTCTGAACTTGGTTTTGGTCATTTCCAAAAGGATGTCTTTTTGAATCCTATCTTGATTTTCCACTTTGACGCTCAGATTTTGCCAGAGCGATTTCATTTCATCGAGTTCCATTTCTGTGATAGTTTAGTTGGTTTGCACTCCCTTTTTGAGCTTTTCCCGGATTCGGGACATTCGGGTTCCGACATTACTGACACTGATCCCGGTGATTTCAGCGATTTCCTCGTAGGCTTTGCCTTCCAGAAAAAGGAAAATAATCCCCCGATCCAGGAGATTCAGTTTGCGGATTTCAGCATACAGTTGCTCTAGTTTCTCCTCCTCGTCCGAACTCATCTCCTCGGCAAAATCCAGCTTGGAGTCCGAAATCGAGACACCAATCGGTCGCTTATGTTTCTTGTTTAAGTGTGTGATTGCCGTGTTCATCCCAACCCGATATAGCCAAGTACTCGGCTTTGCGGCTTTTTTGAAGTAGTCAAAAGACTTCCACGTTTGGTACACGACCTCTTGATAAAGATCTTTCTGCTCCTCACGGTCGCTGGAATAGATAGTCGTGATCTTATAGATCAACCCCTGGTTGGTTTGGATGAGATGCACAAATTCTTCCTCCTTGGTCATTGATTTGGTTTTGTGGTATTAGTCTTTTGTCCGGGTAAAAAATCACAACCTCTCCAAAATATTTTTCAAAAACTACCCAGAAATAGCCAATTTCAAGCTCAGAACTCCCCAAAGTTGACCATGCGCTGGACGATAGATTTTCCGATTCCTGTTTCTGCAAGTAAGATTTCTCACGAAAGCAAAATCCTGAGCATGGGTTCCTGCTTTGCTCAGACGATCGGGCAAAAGATGCAGGACAGCAAGTTTGCCATCCTCGTCAATCCCTTCGGAACGATCTTTCATCCGCTCAATCTCGTGGACTTGATCAGCCTGAGCCTATCCGCCGAGCCGGTCGATGCAGCGAAAATTCTGGAACGGGACGGCTTATACCTACACTATCTGGCGCATTCCGACAACCGTGAAAAGTCGAGAGATGCACTGATCGGGAGCTTTCATACAAAACTCCAAGAAGTCCAAGCCACTCTCCTATCCGGCGAACTGCTGATCTTGACCCTCGGAACCGCCTGGATCTACGAGCACCAGACCCTGGGTCGCGTGGCCAATTGCCACAAGCAGCCGCAGAAGCTTTTCACCAAAAGACTCACAGAGCTGAAAGAAATGCAGGCGGAGATGGAAGCTGTTTTGGAAAAAATCCAGGCCCAAAACCCCAAGCTTCAGGTCATCCTCACCCTCAGCCCCGTTCGCCATATCAAGGACGGCGTCGCGGAAAACCAGCTGAGCAAAAGTCTCCTGCGCGTGCTCTGCGGCCGACTGGAATCGAAATTCGAGCAAGTCAGCTACTTTCCCGCTTACGAGATCCTGATGGACGAATTGCGGGACTATCGCTTTTACAAGTCCGATCTGATCCACCCGACCGAGGAAGCCGAAAACTACATCTGGGAGCGCTGGCAGGCGGTTCACTTTTCTCCCGAAACCCAAAAGAGCGTCGCCAAAATCGAGAAAATCAAGCTCGAACTTTCACACCGTCCTTTCAACCCAGCTACCGAAGCCCACCGCAAAT
The DNA here is from genome assembly GCF_039523455.1 of Algoriphagus jejuensis. Classification (NCBI taxonomy): domain Bacteria; kingdom Pseudomonadati; phylum Bacteroidota; class Cytophagia; order Cytophagales; family Cyclobacteriaceae; genus Algoriphagus; species Algoriphagus jejuensis. The sequence goes on from NZ_BAAAFI010000007.1 coordinate 69,239, forward strand.
TTCTCCAAAACCTCCTGGCCAAACTGGAACGATTGAATGCCGAATTTGATTTTTCTAAGGAGATCGAAGAAGTCAATCGTCAACTTCGTAAATAAATCCCCTGCCCCCTTTGGAAAAGGAGGAGCTTGCTTAAAACAACCTTATCGATTTATCTAGTTTTCCACCCGATCCCTGAGCTTGTCGAAGGGCAATTTTAAAATCTTCCAATTTTTCAATCCAATGAACCGTCTCTCCAATAGCCAAAGCCCCTACCTCCTGCAGCATGCCCACAATCCCGTGGACTGGTTTCCTTGGGGCCCGGAAGCCTTGAGCAAAGCCGAATCCGAAAACAAACCGATCCTGGTTTCGATTGGCTATTCGGCCTGTCACTGGTGCCATGTGATGGAGCGCGAGAGCTTTGAAGACCAGGCGACGGCCGAACTCATGAATGCGCATTTTGTCTGCATCAAGCTCGACCGGGAGGAGCGCCCCGACATCGACAACATCTACATGGATGCGGTGCAGGCCATGGGCTTGCAGGGCGGATGGCCGCTCAATGTCTTCCTGATGCCCAACCAGAAGCCTTTTTATGGAGGAACCTATTTCCCAAATACCCAATGGAAACAATTGCTCGCCAACATCGCGAATGCTTTTGAAAACCATGAGGATCAGCTGGCCGAAAGCGCCGAGGGATTTGGCAGGACGCTGAGCCGCAAGGAAACCGAGAAATACGGGATCTCGGGTGAGCCCGCCGACTTGGATCCCGATGATCTGGCCGAGGTCATCGCAAAGCTCTCCACGCAATTTGACTCCGAATGGGGTGGCATGAACCGGGCACCCAAATTTCCCATGCCGACTATCTGGGACTTTGTGCTGGATCTTGCCCTGCTTTCCAAAAATTCCGGCTTGCAGGAAAAGGTACTTTTCACCCTGAAAAAGATCGGCATGGGCGGGATTTACGACCACCTTCGCGGTGGCTTCGCACGGTATTCGGTCGATGGAGAATGGTTTGCACCACACTTTGAGAAAATGCTTTACGACAATGGGCAGCTCCTCGAACTCTACGCAAAGGCCTACCAAGTCAGCAAGGACCCGCTTTTTCTGGAAAAAATCACGGAAACCGTCAACTGGCTGGAAGCGGAAATGCTCCAGGAGGAAGGCGGCTTCCACGCAGCCCAGGATGCCGACAGTGAGGGTGTCGAAGGGAAATTCTACACTTGGACGTATGCCGAGCTGCAGGACTTAGTTGCTGATGAATTGCCTTGGCTAAGCAAACTCTATAATCTGAAACCGGGCGGAAACTGGGAAGATGGGGTAAACATCCTCTTCCAAACCCAATCCTACGCCGAGGTCGCTTCCGAGTTCAATAGGAAAGAAAGCGAGCTGATCGAAAAGCTGAATGAAGTCAAAAGCAAGCTGCTTCAAGTCAGGAATCAGCGGATTTTCCCCGGAAAGGATGACAAGATCCTTGCTGGATGGAACGGACTGATGTCCGCTGGATTGATTCAGGCCTACCATGCGACGGGCGAGAAACGCATGCTGAAGCTGGCCTTGGACAATTTGGCCTTTATCCGGAAAAGGATGCTCGTCGAGGGCATCCTACATCGCTCCTACAAAAACGGCCAGGCCTATACCCCGGCCTTTTTGGAAGACTATGCGGCGGTCATTCGCGCTGCTTTGATGGCCTGTGAAGCTACCGGAGACGCCGCTTGGATGAACTTCGCAAAAGAGCAAACCGACTTCTGCCTAGCTCAATTTTATGATGAAAGCGATGGCTTTTTCTTTTTCAACAACCCCAGAGCCGAAAAACTGATCGCCAATAAAAAAGAGCTTTTCGACAACGTGATTCCCGCTTCCAATTCGATTATGGCACGGAATCTTCATAGGCTTTCGCTTCTCACCTACGAAGAGCGCTATGCGGAAGTAGCTCGGAAGATGCTCGGAGGCATGAAGGAACTCGTACTTCGGGAGCCGGGCTTCCTTTGCAATTGGGCGCATTTGCTGCTGGAACTGGTCGCGCCAACTGCGGAAATTGCGATCGTCGGCACCGGTGCCGAGGCGATGGCAAAAAGGCTTCAACAAGCCTATGTCCCCAATTCGGTGATTGCGTGGTCTGAGACTGCGACAGAAAATGTCCCGCTTTCCCAAGGCAAAACGCCCGATTCGGCGGGAAATGCTTTAATTTATGTTTGTTTTGACAGAGCATGTCGCCGCCCGGTTAGCACCCTCAGCGAAGCGGTAGCTCAATTACCTTATTTGGCCTGAATTGGTGGAAAGTCTCTTTGCAGAACAGGATTTTTTGGAGAAAAACAGCGGAAACAACTTCGCCGACATCATCCTGCCCGTGCCGATTCCGCGGATGTTCACCTACCAGATTCCTCCCCTGCTGAAGCCGCAGATCCAGATCGGCCAGCGGGTGATCGTGCAGTTTGGGAAGAAAAAAGTCCTCACCGGCATCGTCGGCAAGGTGCACAACAAGCCGCCTCAGGCCTACGAGGCCAAGCCCATCCTCGACATTCTCGACGATCAACCCAGCGTCAATCCGCTGCAAATCCGCTTTTGGGTGTGGATGGCAGCCTACTACTTCTGCCACATCGGCGAGGTGATGTTTGCAGCTTTACCTTCTGGACTTCGGCTTTCCTCCGAAAGCAAAATCCAGCTCAACCCCAATTTTGACACCGAAACCAGCAAGTATCCGCTGGACGTACGCGAGGAAAAAATCCTCGAGGCGCTCGAACATAAGCCGGAGCTCAGCTACGAGGATTGCGAAAAGATTCTGGGTGTAAAGACCATCCATCCCATCCTAAAAAGTCTGGTAGCCAAAGAAGCCATCCTGATTTTCGAGAAAGTTCAGGAAAAATACACACCAAAGGTCGAGACGAGAATCAGACTGACCAAAGAGATTTCGGAGAGCAAATCCGCCTTGGAAGCGGTCTTTGAAGGAGTCGCAGGAAAACCCAAACAGGAGTCCATACTCCTGAAATTTCTGCGGGACGTTCCTGTTTTTCAAAAACCGAAACTGAACGAAAAAGGAGTCGATAAGGCCACGCTTTTGGAAGAGGGTGACTCCGAAAGCTCGCTTAAAACCCTGATTAAAAACGGCGTATTTGAGTCCTTCAAGCATGTCGTAAACCGTATAGATGATGAAAAGGCCGTCCGGGAAGCCTACGAGCTCTCCAGTTCCCAAGCGACGGCTTTCGAAGAAATCAAAACCCACTTCGAAAGCAAGCAAAGCGTCCTGCTGCATGGCGTCACCGGCAGCGGCAAAACGGAAATCTACATCAAGCTGATCCAAGAAGTGATGGAAAGTGGCTCACAGGTTTTGCTTCTATTGCCTGAGATCGCTCTGACCACACAGATCGTCAGTCGCCTCAAAAAAGTCTTCGGCTCACAGATGGGTGTCTATCACTCCAAATATTCCGACAACGAACGGGTTGAGGTTTGGAACGGGGTTTTGAGTGGCCGGTTTTCATTTGTAGTTGGCGTTCGATCTTCCATCTTTCTGCCTTTTGACAGCCTCGGCTTGCTCATCGTGGACGAAGAGCATGAGCCCAGCTACAAGCAGTTTGATCCGGCGCCTAGGTTTCATGCACGGGATGCGGCGACGATGCTGGCGTATTTTCATCAAGCCCGCACACTTTTGGGCTCGGCCACGCCCTCGTTTGAATCCTATTTCAATGCCACTCAGGGCAAGTATGGCTATGTGGAGATCAACCATCGATTTGGTGATGCCCGCATGCCGGAATACCATTTAGCCGATCTCTCGGCAGATAGAAAGAAAAACCTGCTCAAACTGGACTCTACCCGCATGATGCGTGAGAAAATCCAGGCGGCACTGGACAAGCAACAACAAGTTTTGATCTTCCAAAACCGCCGCGGCTACTCCCCCTATATCCAATGCGAAGACTGCGGTTGGACAGGACAGTGCGTGCAATGTGACGTTAGCCTTACCTATCACCAATTTGCGGAGGAGATGCGCTGCCATTACTGTGGGTACAAGGAGAAAGTGCCTCAATCCTGTCCTGCTTGCGGGAGCACACAGCTCACCACGATGGGAATGGGCACCGAACGGATCGAAGAATGCTTGAGCTTGCTTTTCCCGGAAGCCCGCATGGGTAGGATGGATCTGGACACGACCCGAAACAAATACGGCTACCAGCGGCTTCTGGACGAGTTTGGAGCCGGGCAGATCGATATCTTGGTGGGAACACAGATGATCACCAAAGGCTTGGACTTTGGCAAAGTCACCGTCGTGGGCATCTGGGATGGGGACCGGATCTTGAATTTCCCTGACTTCCGGGCCGGAGAAAGAGCCTATCAACAGATCACCCAAGTCGCCGGTCGAGCCGGACGACGGGATATCAAAGGCCAAGTCGTGATCCAATCCAGAAACCCCGACAACGAGCTTTTCGAAAAGGTGATTCGGGGCGAATACTATGAGTTTTTCCGACAGGAAATGTTTGACCGGAAGAAATTTTACTATCCTCCTTACGTCAAGCTGGTCAAGATCACCACCCGCCACGCCGACTTCAAGGTCGCTGAAAAAGCCGCCCATGCACTACATCGGGAGATGGCAACGATTCAGGCCAAGAAAATCGTCTTGGGACCGGAGAAAGGAATCATCGCCCGGATCAAAAACCAGTATCAATATGAGAGTATGATCAAGCTAGATCGAGGCGGGAATACTCTGGCTATCTTCAAAGAAAACCTGGCCAAGATCCTGGAAGAGCTTCAATCACGACCAGAATTCCGGTCAGTAAGGTGGGTGGTGGATGTGGATCCGAGTTGAGGCAAGCGATTCAGGGAACAAGATTCTAAACGACGAATCGGGAGTGTCTAAAAAAAACGGACGATTGATCGTCCGGTCTTTCTAGTCTTGAGTAACTGTTTTTCGCTTAACCATAGGTGGTGATTTAGAAGCACTTCAATGGCATTGATTGCCTCAAAAGCTTAATTTGACCACTACCAGCCACTCTCTGTAGCCACTAGTAGCGGTTGGCATTTATTTATTCAAATTCAATCAAGTCGGGATACTTCTTCATCAACTCCTCAATTTCGAACATCATATTTTTTCTTTTGTATATTTCAAAAAGTGCTCTAAATGCAAAATAATTATTAGAATTAATTTTTAAGGATTCAGTTAATGAAGTTATAGCTTTTTGTGAATCATTCCTTATATAAAAGTCAAATTCAGCCTGCATTTGTCTATAGACATCTGCTGCTTTTTTATCCAAACTTTTAGAAGCATTCTCAAGAAGCTCATTAATTTTATTTAAATCGAATTCAGTCTTTTCAATTTTCTTAATTAAGCATGTAAAATAAGCTTGAATATGAAGAATATTTGTTCTGAAACGATTGTAATTATCTTTTGCCCATCCAAGAGCTTTCATATATTCACCTTTTCTCAGATATACATTCACAAGCTCCCGCTTAGTCCTTGAGTGATTTTCATCAATATCTAAAACTTCGAGAAAATGACTTTCTGCCTCATCCATCTTATCCCCATTTCTATAATAAAATCCTAAAAGAAAATGATAATCAATTTGAGACTCATCATCTTGGTTGTTAAAATATTTAATCTCATCAAATAATTTCTCATTCTGTTTTCGACAATACGCAAGGCAAAGCCATATTCTAGTCTCTCGAATAATTTGAAAATCAAATTTATCTTCGTTTTCAAGCAGCTTAACGCAAAGCTGGACTACAGTTTTATATTGTCGATCATTATACTCTTTAACAATTGACTTGAGAACAAAGGATGGAATAAGATATTTGGACGGTATACTTCTTCCTTCTTTAATCATTGTTTCCAAAGTAAATAAAAACTCAGAATAATCGGAACTTTCTGTCAACTCAAGTGGCTTCTGAATAGCTTCCTTTGCGACTTCTCTAATTCTTTCACTAGTGGATTTATCAAGCTCCAATTTAGACCTGTTTATGTAATCCGAAATAGATGTATTTAGCTTTAAATAATCGTGAGTCGAGCTAACGGAAAAAAACAATGTTAAATCAAAAAGACGCTGAATGGATTTGTAAACAGCCTCTCTTTCGCCAAATATTTTAAAAACCAAGTCGTAACTAATTATTTCAAATTTAGAAAGCGCTATTAACATTTGCCTACTTAACAAATCGTCTTTCAAAAATTCTAAGATGGACAACGCCCTAAGTTCATCAAACTCTTCAATGTCATTAACATAAGTTTTCGCGTCTATAACACCGATGCTATCTATTAAGTTTGCCGCATAAATAATTTGCCCGGGAATCCCTTTGAGATATTGTAGAAAAAACTTAATATCCTCAGACTTAATACTTTGTCTTATAATGCTTAGATATTGAATAAAAAATGTTTGTGTATCCTCTTGGGAAAGCTCATTTACTTGAAAATTAAGCACATTTCCGAGTTTTTTAATATTTGGTCCGTATGGCTTAAATTTTGAAATTAAACAAATACAGACTTGGTTTTTCAATTCCGGCGCAGAAATTATATCCTTAAACCATCCAACTAATGTATGATTTGGCAGAACAATACTCCCTTCATCTATTACAAATAGTATTTCACCAGTCTCTACGAATTTTTTTATATATTCTCGGCCAAGCTCAATTTTTGACTGTAGACTTTCATTTGCAAAATTCTTTTCAAAAATCTCAGGAGTTAGCTCAACAAAATTGAGTTTATAGAGAAAGTCTTCAATACTCTCTTTTGTACCAATTGAAAGTGGAATTGGCTCATACCATTTATCTATAATCCGTGTTTTATTTAATCCATTTTTTAAGAAAGTCCGTCGACCCATTCCTTCAAAGAAGCTTGATGCAATGATACAAGTTGGTTTAGTATTTTCAATATTGATCATTTTTCTTTCAAACTCTTGCATAATGTCGTTACGCCCGACAAACAAGTCATTAATTTCTCTTAGGTGAGCAAACTGCTTGAAATTACTTTCTCGTAATAACTGTCTAATTTTTTTAAGGATAATAACCTCATTATCAAAATATCTTAAATTATATGGTTTTCTAATCCAGTCCGGTATACGCTCGTCCGAATGGTGAATTGATTTATCAATTATTAGTGGGAATATTCTATCAATTCTTTTGTCCGTCGATAGGATTTTAGCTTGAATAATCTCTCTTTCAATCCATTCAGATTTTAAAGCAGTTTCAGAAATAAAAAGGACAAAAACATCTGTATCAGCTAACCCCTTAAAGATTTCGTCTAATGTAAGTTTTCCTGCTTCGAATGTAAATTTATCGTAGTGACAATTGTTTTTTCCAAGTTGAGTTGCAATTTTCTCGACTAGCTCCTTGTCTTTGCTGCTATGAGATAAAAATGCTTTTGCCATTTTGTCTTGATTTATTATTTACGTTACGTGTCTACACGTTTGCTACCAAAACATAAAATAGGTGCAATTGCTCAATCCCCGTAGTATGCCCTGAATCTACTAGAAACTTTTCTTTTTAAAAAGACAGGTTTCATTTTTTGCATTGTAAAATACCAAAAAGCCAGCTCGTCTCCGGAAACCCGCCTTGTTCCGACCCTAAAAAATCTCCTCTAAATCCAGTGAAAAGCCGGGCAGTACCGTGGAGGTAACCCGGTCGCCGGAGGTAAAAAGTCGGGAAGGCTGAAATCTCCCTTCGACCAAGGTGTAGATCAAAAGAGTGCAATCCGTAGGATGTACGATCCAGTACTCACGCACGCCAAACTCCTCGTACAAGTCGTATTTGTTTTGGAGCTCGACCCGGCTATTTCCCGGCGAAATGATCTCCACGATCAAATCCGGAGCACCAAAACAGCCCCTGTCATCCAGTTTGGAAGGATCGCAGATCACAGAAATATCGGGCTGGACGACAGAATCGATCTTTGCAAACTCAGGATTTCTTGAAAACCTGACGTCGAAGGGAGCTGGATAAACCTTGCAGGGATGTCCGTTTAGAAAACCCCAAATCTTTGATGTTAAGTTGACGGAAACCTCCTGATGCCGGCGACTAGGAGCGGCAGCTTTTCTAAAAACTTTCCCTTTGATCAATTCGACGATTTCTTCAAAGTCCCATCTGAGGTAATCCGCATAGGAATAGGCTGCCCGCTCTGACTCCTCGAACGTATCCAAATTGAACTTTTCCTTCTGGGGGATTCTATATTCTTTCATGGCCGAACTCTTCTGGTTAACCTCTTCTCCCGAATTTAACTATAAATCAAATGCACCGTACCTTTCTTCAAAATCGAGCAAAGAAATCTTGTCGCTCTGAGGCAAGGAACTGAGACTCGTTTTGTCGGATTTCTTTTGATTTCCGCCTCACACATTCAGTTTCGTGGCCCTGCGAGCCGGAACCAAAAACAGCGAACTATGCGTATATTCAAGACACAATGCGCATACCATGAAGAAGCGGCTCAACATCACGATCGAGGAAGACTTACTGGAGAAAATCAAGGAATACGCTGAAACCAAGGAAAGAAGCGTTTCTGACTTGGTTCAAGACCACTTTCGCACTCTACTCAAGCCCCCCGCTACCTTGCCAAATGGCATGACGCTGGTAGACTACATGAAGTCTTTGCCAAAATCCAAGGTAGAATTCCCCGAGGATTATGACTGGAAGGAAGAGTACTACAAGGCGAAAGCAAAAAAATGGGGTTATGAGGATCTTCTTTGATGTCAATACGATCCTCGACTTTTTCCTCGAAAGAAGCCCCAATCAATCGGTCGTAAACTCACTTTTCGAAAAATTAGACCAAGGCAAAATCACAGGTTTTATAACAATTTCAGTGATCCAGACCTGCTCCTACTATTTAGCGCAAGCCAAAGGAACTCAAGTTACCAAGGAAATCGTCGGAATCATCTGTCGTAAATTTCAGCTGATCGAGGGGACAAAAATGGACGTAATGAGCGCCGTGGAATCATCGCATGACGATATCGAGGATGCCATCCATTTTTTCACCTGCCTTTCAAATGGCATCCAATGAATCGTCACAAGCGATAAGGAATTTCTCAAAATGGCTAAGCCCCATCTCCCCATCGTCACGCCTCTCGAACTGATCTCATCCCTCCAATAGCCGACAGCGCAATTTCAAACCTCGAATTTCAACCCTCAAATCCTCTAAACATTCAGCGCTTCCCAGAGAATCTCCACCGGATGTTTCGCCTTTCGGCCTGTGCCGTCGGCAATCTGGTGACGACAGGAAGTTCCAGGAGCCGCAATCAGGGTGTCCGCTTCTGCTTTTCTCACCTCCGGGAACAGCACCAGTTCCCCGACCTGCTGGGAGACCTCATAGTGCTCGGCCTCATAGCCAAAGCTTCCGGCCATGCCACAGCAACCACTCGGGATATTTTCCACGCTGTAATTCACTGGAAGCGATAGGATTTTTTGAGTCCAGATCACAGACGAAAGCGCTTTTTGGTGGCAATGTCCGTGCAGCTTGATTTTCTGGGGCTTCGAGGTAAACTGTTCTGCTTTGATATTGCCGGCAGCAGCCTCTTGGGCCAAAAACTCGTCGATCAGCTTCACATGAAATTTAAGCTTCTTCGCTGCTTCGACCAGTTCCGTGCCGACAATCCTCGGATATTCATCCCGGAAACTTAGAATTGCCGAAGGCTCCAAGCCAATCAATGGGGTATTTCCATCAATCAATTTGGCAAAGATCTTCACATTGGCTTCCGCATGCTTTTTGGCTTTTGGCAATAGGCCTTTGGAGAGGGCAGATCGACCACTTTCCTCATGATCCACGATCTTCACCTCGTAACCCAATTTCTTCAGAAGTGAAATGGCTTTGATGCCTATTTGGGTATCGTTGTGGTTGGTAAATTCATCAACGAAGAAATAGACCGACTTGATTGGTTTGGCTGCACCCGGCAAAGTCTCATAATTTCGTTTGTACCATTTCCGTAGACTGATCGGGCTGATTTCCGGCAAATTCCGGTCTGGAGCCACATTAAGGATTGACTTCATCCAGCCGCCGGTGAGCGAATTGTTCAGGAAGAAATTAGACACCCCTGGCATCATAGCCCCGAATTCATTCAGCTCATTGATGTAGGCAAAAGCCTTGGAGCGCAATGGTACGCCGTTGGTTTTTTGGTACTGATAGAGGAACTCCGCCTTCATGCTGGCCATGTCCACGTTGGACGGACACTCGGCCGTACAGCCTTTGCAGCTGAGGCAAAGATCCATCGCCTCCTTGATCTCCGGATGGTCAAAGGCATTTTCCTTATTGTCCAAAGTCAAAAACTCCCGAAGTGTATTGGCCCGCCCACGTACTGCATCGCGCTCGTTTCTCGTCGCCATGTAAGAAGGACACATCGTCCCGCCAGAACCTGGCAATTTGCGGCAATCGCCGGAACCGTTACACTTTTCAGCCAAGCGAAGAATTCCGCCGACGGATGAAAAGTCTATCATCGTTTTATGCTCCGGCGTCTTCATTTCCGGCTCATAGCGCAGGAATTTATTCATCGGAGCGGCATCCACGATCTTTCCGGGATTGAAGATATTTTTGGGATCCCAGGTGTACTTGATTCTTCGGAAAAGCTCATAGTTTTTTTCTCCGACCATCAGCGGGATAAAAGCCGCACGAACGCGTCCGTCTCCATGTTCGCCGGAAAGCGATCCCTGATATTTCTTGACCAATTTGGCCGAAGCCAAAGAGATCTGATAAAACTCTTCTACGTCTTCCGCCTTTTTCAAATCCAGAATCGGGCGCAGGTGGATCTCACCGGCACCGGCGTGGGCATAGTGAACAGGCTTCTGCTTAAATCCAGCCATCATTTCATCCACATCGTCGATGTAGTCAGCCAAATCCTCTATGTCAACCGCCGTATCTTCGATACAAGCTACCGCTTTGGGATCGCCGGGGATATTTCCCAAAAGCCCCAGACCTGCCGCTCGAAGTGCCCAAGCAGAGGCAACCTTTGCAGGCTCGATGATCGGATAGGCATAGCCATATCCTCCAGCCTTTAGATCTGCAACCAGCGCCTCTCCTTTCGCCATCGCTTCCTCCAGGGTTTTTCCCCGAAACTCAATCATCAGCAGCGCCTCGGGATCCCCCTCGACGAAGTAGCGGTTTTTGGAGTATTCGATGCTTTCTTTGGTACAGTCCAGGATGATCTTGTCCATCAATTCCACTGCGGTGGCTGGATGCTTCATCGCGACTTGGGAAGACTTCATACTCTCATGGATGGTATGAAAATGCGCTGCCACCACAATCTCCACCGGATCGGGAAGCGGATCGAGGCTGATTTTGATTTCTGTGGTGAAAGCTAAAGTCCCCTCCGAACCGGTCAGCAGCTTGCAAAAGTTGAATTTCTCCTTGCCTTCAAACAGCTCGGACTTCAGCAGTTCATCTACCGCATAGCCCGTATTTCGACGGTGAATCGATTTTTTCGGAAACTGCGCATGGATCTCCCCCCGGGTTTCCGGGTTGTTGAGTTCGTCAAAGAGCTGTCGATACAGCTGTCCTTCGAGATTTTGCTGACCGCATTTCCGGTCAAAGACATCCTGTGTGATTTCCCCAAAAACAACTTCGCTGCCGTCACTCAAAATGGTATTGAGGGAGATCACCTTGTCCCGGGTGACGCCGTAGACAATCGATGTGGTTCCAGAGGAATTATTTCCCACCATCCCACCGATCATCGCGCGGTTGGCGGTAGAAGTGATCGGGCTGAAGAATAAGCCGTGAGGTTTTAAGTATCGATTGAGTTCATCTCGCACCACTCCCGGCTGCACGCGCACCCAGCGTTCTTCTTTGTTGAATTCGAGGATTTGGGTGAAAGTCTTGGAGACATCCACGACGATGCCATTACCGACGCATTGCCCTGCGAGCGAAGTGCCAGCCGTCCGAGGAATCAGCGAAGTGCCGTTTTCATTGGCAAATTGGATCAACTTCTGGATATCGGCAACCGATTGGGGGAAAGCCACAGCCAGCGGCATCTCGCGGTACACGGAGGCATCGGTGGCGTACAGGGTTTTGGTCAATCGATCCACATGGAGCTTTCCTTCCAGTTGGGTGGACAGGGTCTGCAACAAAGGCAATAGGTCAGGCTGGCTTGAACTCATGCCCAAAAATAGCTTTCCCCACCAGATTAAGGAAAAGTCACGGGAAAAGAATTTTTACTTAAAAACGGCTGGGCAAACAGGCAATCCTTCGTCCAATTTCAATTTGGGAAGTCTATTTTATGGAAACAAAAGATCCAAAGGCTCGAAAAACAGCATTGATTCCAGCCCCATTTTTGCTACATTCGTATCAATTGATAAAATATACTATCAAATGATACTCGAAACGGAAGATTATCAGACCTCAGCCCACTACAAAAAGCTGGTTCAAATCCTCGGAAAAAGGGCAATGCAATGGCAAATCCGAAACTCATTTGACTTCATAGCCATAGCCACCGACGGAGTAGATGCGCAAATTATCGAGAATTTCTGGACACACTTCGAATTGTCCAAGGCTGAAACCTCCAAACTTCTAAACATATCCGAGCCGACCATCTATCGCTGGACAAAATCAGGGAAAAAGCTAGATCGAAATTATTCGATACAGATTTTTGAACTCACTGACCTTTTCTTGTATGGTCAGGAAGTATTCGAAAGCCAGCATAATTTTTTCCAGTGGCTGGAAATGCCGAATATGGCCTTGGGAGGATTTGAACCGAGGGAAATTTTAGAAATTCCCGGAGGCCTTTCGAAGGTGCGGGACCTTCTGGGACGCATCGACCATGGCGTGTTCAGTTGATTGAGATGGTAGTCTATAGGCTTACAAAATCAAAATACGCAGGAGACATCTCAGGAACGGGTGCCGCCATCCATCCCGGAAGGTGGAACAGAAAAGGCAGTCCGGTATTGTATACAGGCGTCAATCCAGAAATCGCTCTTCTGGAGACCATTGTACACCTCCCGCCCATGCTTTCCCCCCCTTTGGACATGCTTACGCTGGAAATTCCCGACAATTCAACACTGACACTTCAGGACTCGGATCTTCCTGCCAATTGGTCAACTTATCCAGCACCTACCGTCCTTTCAGAAATTGGCCAGCAATGGATTGAAAATGGAAAACAACTAGCTCTCCAAGTCCCAAGTTGCATCGTCAAAACCTCATCGATATTGATACTCAACTGCCAGCACCCGAAATACGCCGAAGTAAAAATTCTTGAACGAAAAGCCTTTCTACTCGATCCGAGACTTATCAAACAGGCGATACGCTAAGTCCCACTCGCCCCAAAAAGCCCATCCACCTCATGTTCTTCTACCTTTCCCAATTTCTGAGCTTTCTGGCCATGCCGCTGACTATCGTTCTGGTGCTGATCGTGGCTGGAGCATTTTTTATCAAAAGGAAATGGGGAAAGAAAAGTCTGTGGGCAGGAATCGGACTACTGTTCTTCTTCACCAACCCCTTCCTTTCCAATCTCGCACTGCTGGCTTGGGAACCCAATTTCAAATCTTTCGAAGAAATCAAAACACACGAAATCGGCATTGTCCTCACCGGCGTGACCAACCTGGACAAAACCGCCTTCGATCGGACTTTTTTCAACAAAGGAGCCGATCGCATCACCCATGCACTCCAGCTTTACCGCATGGGCAAGATCAAAAAAATCCTCATCACGGGCGGTCAGGGCCTCAATCCAGTCAATCCACAATCTGAAGCAGAGCTGCTCGAGCGTTTCCTACTCATGGCAGGAGTGCCCCAAGCCGATATTTTGATCGAAGACCAAAGCAAAAACACCCCGCAAAACGCCCAATTCACCAAGGCTTTTTTGGAAAAAAAGGGAATCGACACAGATCAGGAATTTATTCTGATCACCTCGGCTTTTCACATGTATCGGGCCAAGGGATGTTTTGACAAAGTGGGCTTAAAAACCCTGACTTTTCCCACGGATTACTACTCCCACGATGTAAAGTACGACCTTCCCTCTTTGCTTTTCCCAGATCCATTTTCCTTGGAATATTGGACAAAACTCTTCAAAGAATGGCTTGGAATTGCGATGTACCAAGTCGCTGGATATATTTGAGGACAACTTTTAACCTTCCAAAAAATGAAATTCGGAGCCGTCGATAACCCAGAAGCCATTGATTTTACACTGCCCGCAGACCATCCTGACACCAAACGGGTGCTCTCCGAGTACAAATCGGTCGATGCTCCCTTTGAGGTCTTTGTCGGCTGTGCCAAATGGAACAAAACCGACCTCAAGGGATTTTACCCAAAGGGCACCAAAGATGAACTCGCCTATTATTCCCAGCAGTTTAACTCCATCGAACTCAACTCGACACACTACGGGGTGCCAAAAAACGAGCAGGTCGTCATTTGGAAGGAAAAGACGCCGGCAGACTTCAAGTTTTTCCCAAAAATCCCACAGACAATCAGCCATTTCAAACGTCTGATCGAAGTGAAGACCGAGGTAGACAATTTTGTCGCCACCATGAGCCACCTGGACGAAAAGCTCGGAATGATCTTCCTGCAGGTCCATGACAATTTCCAGCCCAAGGACATGAGCCGGGTGGAGCGTTTCGTTTCGGAATTCCCAAAGGATGTCCCGCTGGCTATCGAAGTCAGAAACAAGACTTGGTTTGAGGGCAAAGCTGCAGACGAGTTTTACAAGATCCTTCAGAGCTATCACGTCTCCAATATCATCGTGGATACCGCCGGCCGTCGGGACATGCTGCACATGCGCCTGTCGAGCGAGGAGGCTTTTGTGAGGTTTGTGGGAGCCAATGTCGCCAGCGATTATACAAGGCTGGATGATTGGGTGGACCGCATTGCCGATTGGAAAGAGCAGGGACTTCAGAAGCTCTATTTCTTTGTCCACCAAAACATCGAGGAAGCCTCTCCGCTGCTATCCGCCCATTTTGTCAAAAAGATCAACGAGCGACTCGGACTGACGCTGCGGATCCCGAACGATCCGTCAAACTTGCTTCACTGATCGGTTAGGCCAGTAGGGTCTTCTTGATCGAGTCTCGCAGGGAAACTTCGACATGCACTTCCTCGGCAAAGTCCGCCCACCGCTGTACGGCGGATCGCACTTGGGTGATTTTGTCTTGGGGCTTTTTGATATTCATCTTTTGGGCTACTTCCAAAAAGTCGGCATCGGCGATCCCTTCTCGCTTGCCGTTGACCATCAGCGACTGCGCGCTCACCCACAGACTGCCCGGCCGATAAGCATGGCAGATATCGTAGGCCGGTGAAAGCCGCCACTTCCCGTCGCGGTCCATGAGAAAAGCAAAGTTTTTGGTATGGTCGTCGCAATTGCGAGCCAGAACATTGAACACCATCCTGACAAACATCTGCTCTGCCTCCGGGTAAGGCAAACGAAGCATTCGCATGGTCTCGAACACCTGCTCGTAGCTATAGTAGCCGACTTGGTTGAAGTCAAAATGCCGTAGTCCGCAGAGGCTCTGCATGTGGATCTTGTCCCCCGCATCCGTCCGGTCGAAACGCTTGGTCATGAAGTGCGCCCGACCGTTTTCTTCCAGAATGCGGCACTCATTCATCTCTATCCCTGCCTCCCTCGCCATCAGGTAGTAGGCCATTTCCACTCGACCGTAGCCGGCTGTCGCTCCAAACTGCGAATCGTGTACCCCGTCGAACTTGATGATCCAATAGGAGAAACCCTCCGGAGCCTGCACCTGGCCACTTTTCACCTCGCCAGTCGCAGGATTGAAAGCAATGACCGCTTTGGCTCTAGCTCCACCCGCAGAAGTGCCAATCTTGAGGATATCCGCCAGAGCTGACTCCTCATCGTGGGATAGATCACTCGTGAAGCCTTCTTTGGAGTTCAGCACTTTGGAGGCTATTTCCACGAGGCTTTCCATCTCCAACGTACTTGCTCCGGAAGATTCCGGTCGCAAAGACGGCTTGATTTCCAATGCGCCAACGCCTCTTGTCCCGATAAAGCAAAGTAATTCAACCGGATTCAGACTGTCAGCTGGCCGACCATTCTGAACCAGCCATGCATTGATCAGCTGATTGCCGTACTTATCTGGCAGCATATCAGCTAAAAGCCCCGGAAGCCCCTTGAAGGTATTAAAAGCATCGCTCCTTCCCCTCCGGGTCTCGGGAAAAGAATACAAACGCCCCCCCTGCGCCAAGGGCATCAGCGCGGGCGATATATCCAAGCCCGAACGCAGAAAACCCCGGTCAAACTCAAAACTGGCCAGTTGCTGTGATTCATCCCACAACACACCTCCAGCCAGCTTGTCCCAAAGCCAGATCTCGGCAGAGACTACCATTCGGAACGAGGATTTTCGGCAGCCATATCTGTATTGCGGACGCGCTGGCGCTCATGCTTCTTTTGGAGCTTAATGTACTCGAGAGGACTGATCCGCTGCCCCACCTCGAAAGCCTCAAAAATCGCCAACTCATCCAACACCCGCAGAACTTGGATCAGCGTGATCAGATTCACCTTTTCACCGCGCTCCAACAGACTCAACGTGGATCGGCTGATCCCCGCCTCATACGCCAAAGTATCTTGGGTCTTATTGAGATCGATTCGCTTCTTTTTGACGAAGCCCCCGATCTTATGGATAATAGCAGCATCGGATAATTGAGCGATGTTCATGACTTTATTTTCATTCATTAACACTCAAATATACCATTATTGAATGAATTTTCATACAAATTTCTCAATCTTCAAATGTTTCTTACGATATTCAAATTACGAATGATTTATCATTCTTAATGTACGTAATATTCATTTTACGAATGACTTCTCATTCATTAATGAAACAACTTCTACTCCATATCGACCTCCATTTCCAGCCCTTTTCCTCAAGCAAGATCGGGTGATAGGCCATCGCTCCCTTGGCTGTCGAAGCATTGAAAAAACGCTGGTCATCTGTCAAAACAGCAACCTGAGCCCCCCTTCTTGTCTCGACCAAGTCCATAACCGAGGAAGGTATATCTTTGGACAAACCATCCCTTATTTCCAAAAGTCTATTTTTCAAACTCCATCCGATTTCAAACCCAGAACTCTCCACTTCAGGCACGGGAATATCAACCCCCAAACTTTGACTCCGCACAAATGCCAAAAACTCCCGAAGCAAAGCCAAGCCGCGATTCTCTATTTGCCGGGGACGGAAATCCTCCGGATCGACACTGCTGATGACATACATCTTCTTCCTCGCTCGGGTGATCGCGACATTTAGTCGGTTTTCGGCTCCCGATTTACCCAATAAGCCAAAGTTGGTCACCAGCCTACCCTCTCGATTGGGTGCATAGCCAAGTGACAAAACCACCTGATCAAACTCGTCCCCCTGCACATTTTCAATATTTCTGACATTGACTTTATCCTCTTGGATGCCCGCATTCCAGAGCCTATCACGGATGAGTTCCATTTGAAAGTAATTCCCCGTCACAATACCAATGGAGTCCTCCGGAAATTGGGTTCGGATTACTTTCACCTGTTCAACGACTGCATCCGCATCGGTCTTATTCATCTGACTTTCCCAAATACCCTCAGTTTTAATCCAAGAAAAAGGACTCCTTCCCAACCGTACAGTCCGATAATCCGGCAATGTTTCCAACTGATTGCCATAAAAGTGGGAATTTGAAAAATGGATCAGGGCGGGGTCGGCAGACCGATAATGGCCTTTGAGTTGGCATTTTTCGAAGAAATATCCCGTCAACTCTAACAAAGACTCTGACTCGTACTCCAAGCCTTCCTCGTCACTTTCCCAGCGAATCCGATAAAAATCCGAAGGACGAAGCTGCATCGAATCTCCAGCCACAACCACCTGTTTGCCCCGAAGCATCGCCGGCAACCCACGCTCCACCTGACACTGCGAAGCCTCGTCAAAGATGACCAGATCAAACATCTCCCCGATCGGAAACAGCGCCGAAACCGTCTCCGGACTTGCCAGCCAACAGGGCAAAAGACGAAAAACCTCCGCACCCATTTCTTCCATCAGTCTTCGGATTGGCCAACGCAGACGCTTTTTGCTTACTTGGTGGTGAAGCTCGCGGTAGGTCACGCGATTGCCCAGTCGATTAAACTCCAGATGACTGCCCACCTGCTCACGGAGCCGGAGCAAGGCCATATGTTTTGAAATCTTCCTTTTCTCCAGAATCGCAGTCTTCAACTCCTCCATTTCCTGGGCTAGCCTCACAGTTCCCGCCTCCGCAACGACCGGATTTCTTCGCTCTATCTCCCCTATCCAGGCCAGATACCAGCCATTTCGAAACGCAGCAAGCTTGGCTTCCAGTGTCAATCCCGAAAACTCCACTTCCATCTCCTCTGCCAACTCCCGATTTGCAAATCCCCAATCTTTGAGAAAACGGTCAAAACCAATCAAATCGACCAAGGTACTGTTCAGCCTCGATTCTTGGTCGAGAGAGAGCTCCGACAGACCTTCACTCAGAATCCCAAGGAGTTGCTTCGGATCGAGCCAAAGTCTCAATCGTGGCAATGCTTGTTCAAAATCCCGAAACCAATTTCCAACCTCAGAAAGTCGATCCCCAAATCCCTCCGGACCGAAGTCTTGCCAATCAGTCAAACCGTGAATTTGTGAGCAACCTTCCCAATCCTTAACACCATCCAAGATACGGGAGACTGTTTCCAACTGCGAATCAAGAGCATCCAGAACGAAGTCCGGGGGAAGGAATCCTCCTGTACTCGAAAGCGATTGATACCCAGTCTTCAACCCAAGCAAGGTTTTGCCCTGCCTTTCCAGCAGGCCAAGCGAATCCAGCCCGAATCTCAACCCATTTTCTTCCAAGGACCTAAAGACCAGTGGATATTTACCTTTATTCCACTTCGCTGCAAAAGCTCCAAGAAATGAACCTGCCTTTGGAATCAAGACTGCCAGCTCCGCCATTAGTGCCTCAAGCAGCTTAACATCCTCGAAAAGCCTCAATTGCAACCCCGAAGCTTTTTCAACAGCCGTCACAAGCCACTTTTGAGTCTTGCGCAAGCTTTTGATTTCTTTGGCTTGGAAAAATAAACGGAACGCTTCCTCCCGATCCGGAAGCCCCGCGAAGGATCTTTGGAACGAAAAAATCCGATCCGAAATCGGCCCCGATTCGAGAACGTCCTCTACCAACTCCTCCCAGGTCTCCTTATCGAATCCAATTGGAATGGACTCTCGAAACTCTTCTACAGCCTTCAGAGCCTCATGTATTCTCCCAAAATCAGCAGGCTCGACCCGGTCGAAAGGCACACGGCGCTCCCAAAAACTATCGCCGATTTTTTGCTGATAAGAATCGAAAATCCTGAAATTCGACTCGAATTCCAGCGCTTGCCAATAATCCAGTTTCACCAAGCGGGATCTCGAGTTCAATGCAGCCATATCCAGCTCCGCCTTCAGATACATCGCCTTGATGGGAATTCCCGCCAGCGAATCATCAAACAGCCCTTTTCTCAGCTCTTCGAATTTTTCGGAAAAAAGACTGATCTTCCCGGAAAGCCTAGAAATCTCCCGCTCCAGCTGCATGGAATCAATTCCGCGGTTTTGCTCCTGATAGGACTCGATGGCCTCGATCTGCTTTCGGAGTTTCTCAAACAATGGCCGCTGATCACCACGAAAGTCATGCACCAGAGCCAAAAAATCCCCAAATCCCACCTGTTGCATCCGTTCAAACACCACATCCAATGCTGCTCGTTTTTGAGAAACAACCAGCACCTTTCTGCCTCGGGCGATGTAATCCGAAACCAAATTGGCAATCAACTGGGATTTGCCTGTGCCGGGAGGCCCCTCGACCACCAAACTGTTCCCCTGGCGAACTTTAACCAGCACATTTTCCTGCGAGGCATCCAACGGGAAAACCGGGAACAGCTGTTCTTCCCTCGGAATCGGCATTTTCTCCGCTGGGGCAAAAAACTTCAGAAACAATTCCTCCAAGGACAACTCTCCATACGCGGTCATCAGCTCTTCGTAATCCCGAAACAGAAAGCTGCTCTTTTGGGAAAACTGTCCGAGTACCGCATAGGTCTTCAGCGCCAGCTTTCCGTCCACAAATCGGCCTTGATCCAGAGCGATCTGGGAAGAAGGGAAAGCGGTGATTTGATCCTCAAAAAGCGCTGAGCTTAACTGAATTGGAAAATTTTCTGAAAGAATCCTGTTGAGATGAACCCTGAACTCAGTAGAATCCTCCGGGCAATTCTGTAAAGATTCTCCCAACCGCTCCTGATCAATCCCTTTGCCACAGGCATGCCGATAAGCGAGCAGCAGCGCGGGATTCCATTCCCAGGAATTTTCAGGAATGAGGCTCCATTTGTCGTTTTTTGACTCCAGGGACACGGGCATCAGCAGGATTGGCGCCCTGACGATCTGCCCGTTTATCAGCCTTCCCTCCACAAAGGGCCAAGCCAAATACAAGCTCTCCTCGCCTGTCTCCTCCCGGGTCAGCTGATCGCGAAACGCAATCTTGGAAAGTCTTTTAGACAACTGATTTGTTTCTCCGATCCTAGGATCCACCTCGGGGATGAGTTGGATCTTTTTTTTGCCTTGGATCAGTTTCCTCAGGATTTCAAAAGCAGGCTCCCCATTCAAAAAATCAAAATCGCGGACATCGATCAATCCTGATCCATCCAACTTCGGTAAATAAATCGACCTGTTTTTGGAAGACAGGTCAGTAAGTCGGTTGAGATAGGTTTGGAAGATCGATTCGCCCATTTAATGAAATGGTGAATCCTTCTCTTTGGCCATTTCACGAAACACCATCCCGTCCATGATTCCGGGAATCCATTTGTTTAGAAAAACCACCACTTTTCCCTGCGCAGTCAGGACTAGATCCCTTTTTCTCCGTTGGGTTGCTTTCAATATTTCTTCGGCCACCTGGCCAGGAGTCATCATCTTTGCCTCATCACGCGGAGATTCGCCCTGAGTTTCTCCGTGAGCAGTCAGCGCGTTGTTGCGAATATTGGAAGCGGTAAAACCAGGTGCGGCGACCATCACATGAACGCCTTCGTGCATCACTTCAGTACGAAGCGCCTCAAAAAAACCGTTCATCGCATACTTGCTGGCTGTATAGGCGGTGCGGGCGGGAGTACCACGGAAGCCATTGATGGAAGATATTCCGATGACCGAACCTTTCGCCTCGATAATGGCAGGCAGACAATATTTTGTCGCGTAGATTGTTCCCCAAAAGTTGGTGTCCATTACTTTTTTGAAAACCTCCAAATCCAACTCCTGAAAAAGTGCGCGCATCGAGATTCCGGCGTTGTTGATTAGAATATCGATCCTACCAAAGGCCTTCAGCGCCTCATCCGCCATACGTCGATTGTCTGCTTCGCAAGATGCATCCGCCAAAATCGCCAAAAACTCAATTTCGTTGTCCTCTAACACCCGCGAAGTACGAGCGAGTTTTTCTTTGCTACGCCCCGTAACGACAATCTTGGCGCCCTCTTTTCCAAAAATAACGGCACAAGCCTCGCCTATACCAGAGGTGGCGCCCGTAATGATTACTACTTTACCTTTGAGTTTCATGGGTCTACTTTCATGGGCTAAGATAGGAAATTGAATTTTTATTGACCGAAAATATAGGCGCGCAATCCCGGCAGAATCTAACGATTTCAAAACCGGAAATGAGGTCTTCTCTTTTTTCCCTAATTTTGCGGCCATGTCGCGAAAAATGAAAAATAAGGTTGTGACAAACCTCAAGATTGAGCGGATCGCATCCGAAGGAAAATGTGTTGGGCATCATGACGGAAAAGTGGTCTTTGTCGCAAATGTAGCTCCTGGTGACGTGGTGGATGTACGGATTACCAAAGGAAAGAGTTCCTTCATGGAAGGTGAGCCCATCTATTTCCATGAATATTCCAAAGACCGAATCGAGCCATTTTGCTCGCATTTCGGCACTTGCGGCGGCTGCAAATGGCAGCATATTCACTATGATCTTCAAAAAGATTATAAGCGACAGCAGGTGGTAGATCAGTTTGAGCGAATCGCCAAAGTGCCGATCCCAGAAGTATGGCCCACCCTCGGCTCCGCCAAGACCCAATACTACCGCAACAAGCTGGATTTTACTTTTTCCAACAAAAAGTGGCTGACCTTGGAGCAAATCCGCTCAGAGGAAGATTTTGACCGAAGTGCCTTGGGTTTTCATATCCCAAAGATGTTTGACAAGATCATCGACATCGACCATTGCTATCTCCAAGGCGGAATCTCAAATGACGTTCGAAATGAGTTGCGGATTTTTGCTTTGCAAAACAACCTGAGTTTCTATGACATTAAAGGCCAATCAGGCCTGCTCCGAAATCTAATCATACGCTCCACGAGCACCGACCAGACGATGGTCATTGTTCAGTTTGGAGAAAATAACCCAGAGTCTATTCAATTGGTCATGGAGTTTTTGAAGCAAAAATTCCCCGAAATAACTTCCCTGATCTACGTGATCAATACCAAAGGAAACGAGACTTACAATGACTTGGAGCTAGTGACCTATTCCGGTCTTCCTTATATCGAGGAGGAAATGGAAGGGCTCCGGTTCCGTATCGGCCCCAAGTCTTTCTATCAGACCAATTCGGCACAAGCCTATGAACTGTACAAGGTCGCTCGGGATTTCGCCGATCTGCAGGGTGATGAAGTCGTCTACGATCTCTACACCGGCACGGGGACGATTGCCAATTTTGTGGCAAAAAAAGCCAAACAGGTCATCGGTGTCGAGTATGTCGAAGCGGCTATCGAGGATGCCAAGCTCAACTCCCAACTTAACGGCATCGAGAACACGCTCTTCTATGCCGGAGACATGAAGGATATCTTAAACGATGAATTCATCTCCAGTCACGCGGCACCGGATCTCATCATCACCGATCCGCCACGCGCCGGTATGGATGAAAAAGTAGTACAGATGCTTCTGAGACTGGAAGCTCCGAAAATAGTTTACGTCTCGTGCAATCCGGCAACTCAAGCCAGAGATTTGGCATTGCTGGGAGAGAAGTATCAGGTGGAAAAGATTCAGCCTGTGGACATGTTTCCGCAGACCTTTCACGTTGAAAATGTCGTACTCTTAACGCTAAAAAAATGATTTCAGACTTCAACGATCCTGAGCTCAGTGGCAAATATCTGGGCACGATCACCAGTGATTTCGTCAAAATATCCGACCTGCTCAAGGAAGCATCGTATCAGATCCGTACTCGGGGATTTTCCGATTTCCCCATTTTTCCGATCTCCAAAGAGACACAACCCATCGGGAAGATTTTTCTGGGACGGGTGGAAAAAGACTTGGACTGGAATTACTTTATCACCTACGTCGATGAATTTGTCCAACGAACGCTGATTGCTGAAGAGGCGCTAGATGAATTCAAAAAATCCTACAAAGATCCTGATGAATTCTGTTGCTTGTTTGTCATGGATGGGTCATTCACCAGTTTTGTGTATATCCCTTACCCCAACGATTGATATGCATAAAGCCTTTATCTGAGTCCAGATAAAGGCTTTATGCATTTTAAACTAGCGTCTCGGATCCTCGCTCGTGCTCAGTTCTTTTTGAATTTTTTCCCAAAACGATAACCGATTAAAAATTGGTACCGATATCCGATCCCCACGACATTCAAGCGGCCAGAGGAATCAAGCTCTTTATCCTCAAGCAAATCATCCAATCCCGGAAACTTGTCGATCAAGGCATCTAAGATTTCATTTTGTACATCCTCTGAATCAAACTCAAAGTCTCCCTCCAATCTCATCTTTGCATTGTACCGAGTGATAGAGGGGCCAACTACAACCAGATCCAGTGTCCATCGGTCATTGAACACAAACTGGTATCCCAGCTGTGCGCCTAAGCTGTAGAGATTAAACTTTGCATTGTACCTTGCCTCCCGAGTGTCTCCCTCACCTGTATAGATGATATCCCGAGACGTATTGAAGTTGAGTGCAGAAAAATACGGACCAATATAGACTCCTCTGGGAGCCGCAAATTTGTTCTCCTTTTTGAGATAAAAGCGGTACTCAGCACCCAGCTTAAATCCCCCACTATCGTCTGATCTTTTCCCTTCGATGTTCTCTCCCAAGTTGAAAACTTTTGGAAATTCCTGAATGCCGACAGTAATGCCTAATGATTGATTTTGCTTAGTCAATCGTTCCCAAGACAGGTTATAGGCGTTGCGATAAAGCAGGCTATGGGTCAAATCCAGCTTGAAGGTGTTCATTCGGGAGCCAACTTCCACGCTATCCTGCGCAAAAGCGGCTGGGATATAAAAGGTGGCGAGCAGTGCAAATAGGATAGTTTTCATAGGCCAGGCATAAAAATAAGTTGGTTAGTCAGATCCCGAATTTCGCTTTTTATCTGCAATTCCACGAATTCCATTTCGTTCTGATTGAATGATTTAAGTCATATTTTGGCTTTCCTGGAAAATTAGGCGTATCGATTCCTCTGAGTTTTCTATTTTTCGCAAAACAAAGTCTCCGGTGACCAACGATCATTTAATTAAAATCCAATCCGCCAAGATTCTCCACGGCGGAACCCAATTCTTTGAAAATCTTATTTTTTGTTGGGAAAAAGGCCAACATTGGGCAATTGTAGGGAATTCCGGCAAGGAACTTACCGCATTTTTGGAAACACTCAGAGGGCACACGGTCGTGAGATCCGGTGAAATCCTACGCCCTTTTGCCCAGGAATATTCACTGCAAAAGAAGTCCGACGGGCAAGTTCACAGCTACCGCGATCTGATTGCTTACGTCTCTCAGCGATATGAATTGAAAAATCGCTCAAATCAGCAGAATTTCTATTTTCAGCAGCGGTTCAATTCCTCGGAAGCAGAAAAAACCGAAACCGTCTCTGAGTATCTCTCAAAAGCTCAAACCAGCCATGACGGATCGTGGACGGTCGAAAAAGTCAGTCAGATTTTGACCCTAGATCATCTGCTGGATCGCTCCTTGTTGAAGTTGTCCAATGGAGAGACGCGCCGATTGGTGTTGGCGCTTGGACTGATGCGACAGCCGTTGATCTACCTTATGGATCAGCCGCTCACCGGCTTGGATGCCAAGACCAGGGAGGAGTTTGGGGAAATCCTCCAGGAGATGATCCACGCCGGCATTCATGTCGTGATAACGACCTCTCCTGATGAAATACCGGAAGGGATTACGCATATCGCCCATTTAAACGCTTCAGGAATCACCCAAACCTGGACTCGAGAATACTTCCCACATCGGCAAATGGCTCCGCTGAAGCTAGACTGGGACTGGGAGCTGTTGGAAAAATTGATCCCCTGCTCAACTCCTTCGGGAGAGATGCCGATTGCTTTGGAGGATGTCTGCATCAGCTACGGGGAAAAGCAAATCCTCAAAAATCTTTCCTGGAAGATCAGATCAGGAGAACGCTGGCTGCTGAAAGGCCCAAATGGCTCGGGAAAGTCCACCTTGATCAGCCTTTTGATTGGCGAAAATCCGCAGGCTTATTCCCAGAAGATCTTCCTTTTTGGGAGAAAAAGAGGAACAGGCGAAAGTATCTGGGATGTAAAAAGACCGATTGGATTTGTTGCGCCAGAGTTACCCCGCTTTTTCCCAGCAAACCAAACCTGTCACAAAGTGATCCTCTCGGGATATTTTGATACCATGGGACTGTTTAAAAAAGTCAGTCCTGACCAAGAGTCTGTTGCGGGCCAGTGGTTAAAACTGTTTGAGCTGGAAGCAGTAAAAAATATTCCGATCCAGCGGCTCACGCTCGCTCAGCAGCGTTGGACGCTTTTAGCTCGTGCATTGATCAAGCAACCCAAAGTCTTGATCTTGGACGAAGCAGCTCAGGGGCTGGATGACTTGCAGCGAAACCTTTTCAGGGAAACTGTCCAAAAAATCTGCGAATCGAGCTCCATCACGCTGATCTATGTCAGTCATTACGCCGAAGATATTCCGAATGCAGTAACTCAATTGAAAGAGCTCGAACAATAATTTTATCGCCGTCCACATCAATTACTTTTTACTTTCCGGGAAAGTTTTCCTAACTACTTAAAACGAACATTTCAAGATGACAAGTAGACGGAATTTTATCCAAAAACTCTCCGCGGGGGTTGCACTTCCAGGTTTGGTGGGGTTTACTTCTACGGAAAAATGGCTGAATCTGAAGATCGATCATCGACTATCCGGAGAAGAGTTCTGGGATCAGGTGCGACGGCAGTTTCCGCTGACCAAAGAACGGGTGTACATGAACAACGGCACATTTGGCCCCGCTCCCTACCCTGTTCAAAATGCGTTGGAATCCTCTCTCACGGAAATCAATACCTCCGGAGAATATGGAAGCACCGATCCTGAAAGGAAAATATTGGCAGCTTTCCTTGGAATCAAAACCGAAGAACTCAGCCTGACCCACAATACTACCGAAGGCATCAACATTATGGCTTGGGGACTTACTTTAAAAAAAGGAGACGAAGTCATCCTCACCAATCACGAGCATGTCGGCAACGCCATGCCGTGGCTTAATCGGGCTAAACTTGACGGTGTCGTTCTGAAAGTTTTTTCACCCGCAACGACTCAGGAAGAAAATCTCCAGCTCATCAAGTCGCTGGTCACCCCTAAGACCAAAGTCATTGCAGTTCCCCACGTCACCTGCACGACGGGACTCGTTTTTCCGATCAAGGAAATTTCCGAGTTTGCCCGAAGCAAAGACATTGTAACCGCTATCGATGGAGCACACGGCGCTGGGATTTTTGACTTAGACTTGAAGCAGCTCGGGTGCGATCTATATGCAGGGTGTTGCCACAAGTGGCTGCTGGGGCCAAGTGGAACGGCTTTTCTGTATGTTAGGGAAGAAATGTTGGAAAGGATGCAACCCATCCATATTGGAGCGGGTGGCGACACTGGCTGGGATTTATTCAGCAGTCCACCTACCCTGTCTGGCTATACGACTACTGCCCATCGCTTTGACTACGGCACGCAAAGTACTTCCCTCATGAAAGGGGTTTCGGCCGCTACAGCCTTTCACGTCGAAATCGGAAAAGAAAAAATCGAAGCCCGAGTGCGAGAACTGAATCAATACTTACTCGATGGACTCCTCAGCTTGCGGGACAAAATCGAGATACTTACACCTTTGCAGGCTGAATCCAGAATATCGATGCTGACCTTTCGCCCAAAAAACACGAGCTACCAAGCGACCGGGTTGGAATTGGGAAAACGCGGATTTAGGATACGTCAGGTGCCTGAAGGGAGAGTCGACGGTATACGGGTTTCCACTCATATTTATAATTCGAAGCTTGAGATTGACCAATTTCTCAAGGTGCTTCCAGAAACGCTTGGTTAGGTTTTCTTCTTTTTCCCAGGCTTCGCCTGCACTTCCAAAAAACGGAATTTGGCTATCTCAGCGATTAAGCCAAGGGGCAGAGGTTTATCGTGCGGGAATTGAATCGCACCTTTGCTGGTCTGATAGGATTCCAGTTCTTTTTTGAATTCACTCACCCCGCTGTTGGTCGGGTAAAACCCGATGTGCTTTTTTGCGACAGCGTAGTAGACCAACACTTCGGTCGTTTTGAGTGCTGGCATGCTATAGCTGACCACTTCAGTCGCTTCGGGAATTTCCCTTTGCAACAATTCTCTGATCAGCTCCAGTCGTTGGCGAACTTCTCCGGTAAACCAAGAAAAGTATTGGTCGACGGATTCAGGTTTTGGATTCATCATGGCAGGTACGAATTCATCTTTTTGGATTTTGTTTTTAAAATTTAACCGACCTATTTTTGCCGGAAGTGTAGCCGATCAAGCTTCCGATTCGTTGTTTGGGTAAGCCTTTCAAATTACACGTTCAACAGCTTTTCATATCTTTTTCAAACACCGAAAAATTAATTATTTCCAACCAAAAAACTTCCTTGGAGTGATTTAAATCATGAAAAGAGCTGGAGACTCTTGGTTACTTTATGTTCAATTTTCCAACTTATTCTATTTGAAAAAACTAAACTACAAAACGATGAAAAGAAAATTTTCGAAGTTATTGCTCGTTCTCGCAGGCGGGCTTGGACTATGGGGCTGCTACCCAGATGGTCCAGATTATTATGAGGACACCGATATTACGCTGACTCAGTTTGACGCTGAATTTGATTTTGCCTCCAGACAGACTTACGCGATACCGGACAAGATCGTGGTTGACGTTGAAATCAAAGACGGAGACACCACTTTTGTTTACATGAGAGATATTTATGCTACTCCAATCCTCCAGTCGATTGAGTCCAATATGTCGAACTACGGCTGGACTAAAGTTGCGATCAGCGCAACCCCGGATGTATTGATCACTCCTGCTGCGATGAAAAACACCACATTCTTCTACAGCTATTGGTACGATTGGTGGTATGGCGGTTGGTATGGCGGATGGGGCTGGTATTATCCTCCTTACTACACCATCTCCAGTATTACTACCGGTTCTATGATCATCACGATGGCGGATCCTAACATCGACAACCCGATCGACAGAGCCGGAGCAGCTTGGCTGATGGTGGGCAATGGACTAGCTTCTGGGGCCAATAACGTCACCAGAATGACTGACGCAATTGACCAGGCTTTTGAGCAATCACCTTATTTGAAAACCAATTAATCAAAGACAAAGCGATGAAAAAATTTCTAATCCTATCAGCATTTTTGGTCTTGATCTTGGCGTCAAATGCTAATTCCCAAAGCATGACCACCGTATCTTATTCCATGGGACTGGCTACCGGTGATCTTGGAGAATATGCTTCAACCTTTAGTGGAAGAGGTTTTACATTGGATTATCGTAAAATGGTACAGCCTAATATCGGCGTGGGATTCTACGGCGGTTGGAATGTATTCTATGACGAACGACCATTCGACTCCTACACGGTCGACAATCGAACCGTATCAGGCAAGCAATATAGATACGTTAACAGTGCTCCAATGATGATTGCGGCTGATTATTACCTGAAACCAGGTGAGGATTTCAATCCTTATGTCGGACTGGGCGTGGGCACGATCTATACAGAACGAGCGACTGACATGGGTATCTACAGATTCACGGAGGATGCTTGGAGCTTTGCTTTCACCCCACAAGTCGGTTTTTTGTATTCATTAAACCGCTATGCGGGCATATCTGTATCTGCAAAGTATAATATGGGTCTTGCAGCTGGTGATTTTGACAAAGGCCAGTCTTACCTATCCTTCAACATCGGTTACGTATTCATGGGCAATTGATTCTTGTCTGATAGCTAATTTGTAAAGGATGGTCGATTGCCATCCTTTACTTTTTTCTACCCCATTTCTTATTAAAAATGAAACTTCTGAAATATACCGCGCTTTTAGTATCCGTTAGTCTCCTGCTATTCTCCTGTGGCACAATCATGCAGACCTACTCCTACAAAGCCAAAGGCGTCGATTTGGACACCTATAAAACCTATGCCTGGGTGAATCTAGAGCACTTTGTGGATGAAAATAAAGAGGGAGAGAAACGCTACGCACGCTATATCTTAGAGCTGGCCAATGCGGAGCTAGTGAAAAAAGGATTTGTGCTGGACGTGGAAAACCCCGACGCCGTATTTCAATTTGATACCAAAATCGAAAATAAAATACAGTACAGCCAGTCTCCTACGGTAAGTGTAGGAGTGGGTTTCGGGGGGCCAGGCTACTATGTTGGAGGTGCGATGCCGGTATCTGGTGGGCAGATCACCCAATCCAGCTATGAGGAAGGGGTTTTAAGTGTTGAGATGTTTGAACCTAAGACCGGAAAACTGGTCTGGAGAGGTTGGGCTCAGGAGGAAATTTCCTTCGAAACCGACATAGAGGCTGATCTGAAAATGGCGGTAAGGAATATTTTCATGAAGCTGCCTGTGAAGCACAAGGAGAAAAAGTAGGATGACGGGAGACAGAACACTGAAATGGCTGTCAAGCAGTGTTGGGCCTATTTCATGGCAGTTCCTCCTGGTTGTAAAAACATTAACAAACCAAAATCGCCGGAGATCGATCTCCGGCGATTTTGGTTTTTATTTTTTAGAATGCATATTTCTATGCCCGTAACAACTCAAAATTAATAGCTGATCCGCTAAACAGTGTCGAGAACGTTGCATCGGTATTCGGTCTTCCTGCCCAACTAACAAAGAGAATTTTACTATTGTCAGAAAAACGTAACGATATATTCCTACTTTTTCGATCCCGAAAGCGGCACAAACTTCGCCGTCAAATCCGGATCGGCCATGTCCTTGTCCAAAGGATACATCGGGCGACGAATTCTCTTGTAGCCCAACCGTTCTAAATCCTGATCTACACCACCCGGGGTCTGCGCCATGATCCAGTCTCCACGCATGTCGTACAATTCGGGCACGAGGTAGCCAATTTTTACCACCACAACATCCGCTTCCCTTGGTTTCAGTCCCAAGTCCGTAAAATCCTTTTCATTGTGATAGGGTTTGCGCTTCTTGGTCACAATCACATGCACGGAACCGACTTTGACTACGACTTCTACGTCCGCGGCGCCGTCACCTTCTTTGACGGCCTCCACAGTTCCTTTTAACATGACGGGCGGTGCAAAGCGATTGTCGATTGCAGCCCCGGCGATTCCTTCTACTGTTCCTCCGACACCTGCGGCAATTGCTTTCTCCACCAACTCAGGCCCTGGAATAGAGGCATAGATCAGTGTTGGCCCATTTGCAGACTTAAACTCAGGTCTTTTGAGAATCTCCGTCAATGTCCAGGTCACATCCCCAGCGCCTCCTGCGGTTGGGTTGTCTCCCATATCACTGATCATAAATGGCTTCTTGTCACTTGCCAGCGCCATATTTAAGCTTTCATCTAACGTCGCCACAGGTGCTACGAATTCGAACTCATTCCGAACGTCCCAAAAACTCTTGGCCAGGTATTCTGCGGATTCCTTTACGGCTGTCTGATCGTCACCGGTAACCATGACGACCGCGTGATTTCGCGGTTCATCAGCCCAGGCATAGCCGATCCAAATTGCCGCATCCACAACTCCTTCATTTTTTGTCACAGGGTCGACCTTTGCATACAATCCTTTTCCAGGCTCAATACGTGTACTGGTCTTTTCACCGGGGAGTAAGATCGGAACCGGTATCCAGGCTTTGTAGGCAGGCTTTCCCTTTCCACTTTCCAGCCGATCCAGCAGATTTTCTACCGCTCTTTGCTTAGATTCCAAAGCATCTTCGTGCGGAGCCATTCGGTAGCAGGTGATCAGATCACTGTTTTCTGCCAGTCTCCAAGACACATTCCCGTGCAGGTCCATTGAGGTAGATATGAGCGTCTCGTAGCCAACTACCTCGCGCACGCGGATGATAAAATCGCCTTCGGGATCATCCAAACCCACCACACTCATGGCTCCGTGAATGTCAAAGAAAAGTCCATCGTATGGCAAATTTGCTTTCAGCATGTCCAGAGTTTTGCCAACCAATTCCTCATATGCTTCTCGGGTCACTATTCCTCCCGGAATAGCATGACCTCGCAGGGCAGGAAACCATTCTGCGCGACCTCTGTCCACCGAAGCGGAATCCAGAAATGGGTAATAGCTAAAAATGTCTGCCCCTTCCCTGGTTCGGAAAGCTGCCACATCGCTGGTGGCCGGCGAGAAGGTGCTGGACTCGATCGCCAATCCGGCAATCGCGATTCGGGGAAGCGATTTTGATTCTTCTTTGGTTGCGCAGGAAATCGTCCATAGCGCGAGAAATGCAAGAAATAGGTTTTTCATTTAGACTATCGTTTAAAAGGTGGTGGTGGCTAAGCAATTAGAAATCATAGATCAAAAGAAACCTTGATCCCTTCTATAATCATGGTGGTGCCGATGATGGCAATGATCAAACCCATAATTTTACCGATCACGGTGATGACGTTTTTGCCAATACGAAGAACTAATTTGTCACCCAACAGAAATGCCCAATGCGTCAAAACACACATGAACGCAAAGACCGCAATCACAATAGCCATTCGGGGGTAGCTGCCAGACGACACGAAATTCATCGCGGTGACGATAGTGCCGGGGCCTGCCAAAATCGGGATGGCAAGCGGTGAGACTGCGATATTTTCATCAAAGGCGGTAACCTTTAGGTGCTCGACGCTGGATTTTTTGGATTGGAGCATTTCGAAGCCCACGAAGAAAATCAAGATTCCTCCGGCGATTTTGAATGCCGGAATCGTTATTCCGAAGAGGAGAAAGATCGATTTTCCCAACAAAACAAACAGGAAAACAATCACAAACGCAATCGCAGTGGCTTTTCGGCTGATTTTCCGTTTTGTTTCTTTGTCGGCATTTTCTACCAAGGAGGCAAAAATCGGAACATTTGCGATGGGATTCATAATCGCAAAAAATCCCGTAAAAACGGAAAGCGTAAAGGCGATAAGTTCGTTTTGCAAGAGTTTGGTGTGTTAGAAAATCGGAGGTTCTGAATTGATAATTTGTAAGTTTAAAACGGAATATCCTCCAATCCTTTGATCAGAGGCATAATTCTGCTTTCACGAAATTGACAAAAACCAGCAACAACCTCAAATGAAATCCGAAATCACCCTATCCGAAGCCCAAGCTCAGGTCGATCAATGGATCAAAACCGTCGGGGTCCGCTATTTCAACGAGCTCACCAACATGGCCATCCTGATGGAGGAAGTGGGCGAACTCGCGCGGATTATGTCGCGAACCTACGGCGAGCAGTCCTTCAAAGAGTCCGACAAAGGCCGGGATTTGGGTGACGAAATGGCCGACGTCCTTTGGGTATTGATGTGCCTGGCCAATCAGACGGGGGTGGATCTGACCGAAGCTTTGAAGAAGAATCTGGAAAAGAAGAATATCCGCGATATAGACCGACATCGGGACAACGAAAAACTAAAATAGCCAGCCTTTTGGGCTAGCTATCATTTTCTAATTCACCTCTGTCCAAACCGAAACTGAACCGGGTGCACAGTGAAACTCTGCCCAGCCGGATTCATTTACCCAAATTTCATCGGGAATTTTGCCGAGCATGTCTTTAAAGCTTCGACCCGCGTAGCGGGCACCTATTTCCATCGAAATCGTCGCTCCATCGGCATTTGACAGGACGACTGCGCAGCCGCTGTGATTCTCATCTCCCTCACGCGTCCAGCCCAATACATTGGGGCTGTCGAAATAATCTCGCTGAATACCATAGGCGAAGTCCTTGCGAGCATATAGCAGATTCTCCAGCTCGTCCACGTGATTGAGGAAGATCTCGTAATCCTGTCCATCTTCACCCTTATCCCAATAGCTCGCTCCAAACAAATCAGGATAGAAAACGCAGGGATATCCATCTTTGCGAAGCAAAATCAAAGCATAGGCCAGCGGCTTAAACCAAGCCTCCACAGGTGCTTCAAGCGCCTGCATTGGCTGAGTATCATGGTTATCCACGACGGTTACCGCGAGGTCTGGTCTTTGCACCAGCAGGGTGTTGTCAAAGATTGTCCGTAGATCATATGCGCTTCCGGCATTAGAGGCACGGTGTAAATTCTCCTGCAAGGCTGAATCAAACAAACTCATGCAACCTTCGGTGGCATCGATGTACCTAGTGAGTAGCTCGACCTGTCCCGGAGCCCAGTATTCGCCCACCGCGAAAATCTCCTTACCTGTCTTTTCTCTGACGAAGTACACCAATTCTTTAAAAAAGTCGGGAGAGATATGCTTGACAGCGTCCAGTCTCATGCCATCATAGTAGGTCAGCTCGTGAAGCCACAGCGTATGCTTGAGCAGTTCTTCACGGACGGCAGGATTTCTAACCTCAATGTCGCAATACATCAAGAAATCATAGTTCCCTTTTTCGTCGTCGATGACTGTATCCCAATCATTTCCATGCTCATTCATCAAATTGTAGATCCCTCCTTCCTGATTTCGATGGTCATAATCGACTCCACTGAAGCAGCGATAATCCCAAATGAAATCCGAATATTGGCCATTTCTTCCGGGAAAAGTAAATCGGGTAAACGCCTCTATGTCGTACGGCTCGGAGATGTTTTCCAGTCGGTTTTCTTCATTGACCTTGACTGCTTGGATGATTTCTGATTCATCGCCACCAGCCTTGTGATTGAACACCAAATCCACGATGACCTGAACTCCCCGATCATGAAGTGCCTGCGTCGCTTCGATGAATTCGTCCTTGGTGCCATACTTTGTTCTTACCGATCCTTTTTGGTCAAATTCACCGAGATCGAACAAATCATAGGCATCATATCCATTGCTCATCCCGCCCATTTCACCTTTGGATGCGGGGGGCAACCATACACTGGTAATGCCGAGATAGCCGAGATATTCTGCCTTTTCTTTTACTTCTTTCCAGATGGTGTCTTCAGGGGAATACCAGTGGAAAAATTGAAACATTGTTCCGTTTTTCATACTAAAAATCGCTTGGTTTTTTGGTTTAGCTTATCGGTAAACGCTAAAATCGTTTGATGGTTTGATCAAAAAATAAACTAATCTCTATAAAAATAATCAACTCGATAACTAAAAATAGTTTATCATCTAAGTTTCGACATAATTGAGCGGATATTGTAATAGAAAAGGCTTAGGGCGAAGGCCAAATCAGCTGGGCTATGTTTGCAGCAGAAATTCTTTGCGGTGTTATTCGAAAAAAATCGGCTGGCGTAAAGGTCAGAATCAAAAAGATCAGTCCTCAAAGGGTACTTCTCTGGAAAAGCTCATAATCTCCAATCCCAAGATATTGTACCTCATAGATCCACTGGTAAACAACTGATCGTTTTCTTCTCTGATGCCGGTATATATCCACTTTCGACCTAGCAAAAACCCCGAGATATTCGAATCTGAAAGGGTTGGGTCAACTCGTCCGTCGGCCTTCCTTTTCACCAGGACGATGTCCAGCGTATTGACTACTGACATCTTGACCTGCTTCCGCTCCAAAAAATACTCCCCGCCGATTATTTTGCTCGAAGTTTCAGGCTTACTTCGGCCCGCAAGCAACCCTAATAATCCAAACACCAAAAAAGGTGCTGCATAGAGGCGCTGTCTCGCAGGCAGATTCCGAAGCCCTATTTTAAAAACCTTGAAAAAGAAATAGACAAAGCCGACTAACAAAATCAAGTTGAGAATACTCCAAAAAAGATCGAACATTGATACATCGTTAAAAATGACTACCGAAAATACAAAACACTCGAAATTCACCACGCAAACGAGCAGGTTTGAAGGGTGAACCTCAATAATAAAACGGGGAATTTTTTAGACCGCGCCTATGCTTCCACCAAAAAACCTCTCGCATCCGCTTTCACCACGATCTCATAAAGATCCAAGGTTAAGCAAAAGTCAATATCCGACTCGATCCCGTGATTTTGAAGCCGCTTGGCATGTGATGCCTGAGACAAAAAACCTTTGAGGTTGTGACCCTCTTTTTCAAAAAGTGACCCCATTGCCAGCGCTCCGTCTTCCTCCGCCCGGTGTGTGGATTCCAGCGCTTTGACCAAAGCTCCGGCATAGAGCGAATCCTCCAGATTAAAATGCCCCTTCCATCCGGCGCAATGAATCAGGAGATCATTGTCCTGAGCCTGAATGTAGGAAACCGTGGCTTCGAGATTTGGAAAAGCACCAATCAGAATCTGCTCAGCACCTCTGGATTTGTCGATTGCCTGAGTTCCATTAGTGGTCGTCATGGCCAAAGAACGTCCAGAGAATTCACCCTTAAGGTAAGCGACGGGCGAATTACCCATCTCAAAACCTGGCGCAGTAATCCCATTTCGCTCCCCTCCGATCAGGAAACCTTTTTCCTGCATCTGTTGGCAGCTTTCCAAATCCGGAAAAGGAAGAATCTCTTTCACACCATTTGCAATCGCCGCAACCATTGTGGAAGTGGCGCGAAAAATGTCCACCACGACCACGATTTTGCCTGTCAACTCATGCAGATGAATCAGCTCAGGGCTGAAGCAAATCTCAACGTGTCTCATTAAGCTTTCAAGAGTGGAAGTTTCTCGACCTGAGCTTTCAGGTTTTTGTTTCTGACTTGGATAAAAATCTCCGTTCCGGGCTTGCTGAATTCGGTCTTCACATAGCCCATCCCGATTCCAACTCCCATGCTTGGAGAATGGGTACCGGAAGTCACCTCACCAATCACTTCTCCAGCGGCATCGACGATTGGGTAATGTCCTCTTGGAATACCCCGTTCCTGCATCACAAAACCGACCAGCTTGCGGGTAACGCCAGCTTCTTTTTGAGCTTTCAAGGACTCAGAATTGGTAAAGTCTTTGGTGAATTTGGTGATCCAGCCGAGACCCGCTTCGATCGGCGAAGTGGTATCCGTGATGTCATTGCCGTAGAGGCAATAGCCCATTTCCAACCTCAATGTATCTCTTGCTCCTAGGCCGATTGGCTTGATATCAAAGTCTTTTCCAGCCTCGAAAATGGCCTTCCAAACGTGCTCAGCGTCTGCATTTTTCACATAGATCTCAAATCCACCAGCCCCGGTATACCCAGTACCGGAGATGATGACATCCTGCACGCCCGCAAAATCGCCGACGGTGAAATGGTAAAACTTAACCTCGGAGAGATTGACTGAAGTCAGCGATTGAACTGCCTCGATTGCCTTGGGGCCTTGGATGGCAAAAAGTGAATATTGGTCAGACACGTTCGTCAGCTCCGCTCCCATCGTATTAGAATTGCTCACCCAAGCCCAGTCCTTGTCAATGTTGGATGCATTGACGACCAGCATGTACTTTTCCTCCCCAAACTTGTAGACGATCAGATCATCCACAATTCCGCCTGTCTCGTTGGGAAAGCAAGAGTACTGTGCCTGACCAACGACCAACTTGGACGCATCGTTGGAAGTTACTTTTTGGATTAGGTTGAGTGCCTCAGGGCCCTCCACCATGAACTCGCCCATGTGGGAAACATCAAAAACTCCAACTCCATTTCTCACACAGAGATGCTCTTCGTTGTCGGAACTATAGCGCACAGGCATATTGAATCCGGCGAATGGCACCATCTTTCCACCAAGGGAAATGTGCAGGTCATTAAGAGGGACATTTTTGATTTGGGCTTCCATATTCGGGTAGTTTTTATAGGTCGCAAAGGTAAGGATTGGTCGCAATTTAGGAGAGAGATTTTAGTTTTTTTGGCAGTGTGAAGCTCCCCCCTCTTTCGATCCACCAGGTTTTTGAGGCCTGTCAGAACTTACTTACCCAATTCAGGATTCTAAAAAGATCTGTGAAAAAACGCTGCGAATTGAGGGTTCAAAAAAAGGGACGAAAAGAATAAGCCAACGCCAGCTTCTGGAGAAGCAAGACAACCGCGTTGCGCAACAACCTCTGCCCTCTCGGTGGTGAAAAAGTTTACAAAAAAAAGCAACCTATCAGGCTGCTTTCTAGAGTTCCAAAATGACTGGAGTTATACAGAGAAGCTTTCCCCGCATCCGCAAGTACGGCTAGCATTGGGATTGATAAACTGGAAACCTTTGCCATTCAGTCCATCGGAAAATTCGAGAACCGTCCCAGCCAAATACAGCAGGCTCTTGCGATCCACCAGAATTTTCACCCCCTTGTCTTCAAATACATGATCGGTCTCGACCACCTTGTCATCGAAGCCCAAGTCGTACATCAATCCGGAGCAGCCTCCACCTTTGACGGAGACGCGAATATTTTCATTTTCGGTGCGGCCTTCCTCTTGTCTGAGTTCGAGAATTCTCTCTTTGGCCTTATCAGAAACGACTATCATAAATTTTACCTTTACTTTAGATGGAGTGAAGATAAGACTGCAACAGGCTTTCTTCGAAAAAGATTCAGCCACAAAGATACAAAATAAAGGGATGAGGAAAATCGAACACATCGGAATAGCTGTCGCAGACCTTGAAAAATCAAACGCACTTTTTGAAAAGCTTTTGGGAAAAGCGAATTTCAAAACTGAAACTGTGGAAGGTGAAGGTGTCGAAACCAGCTTTTTCCAAGTTGGAGAAACCAAGATCGAACTCCTGCAAGCCACGCGTCCCGACAGTCCGATTGCCAAGTATTTGGAGAAAAAATCAGAAGGCGTACACCACATTGCCTTCGACGTCGAGGACATCCACGCCGAAGTCGGCAGACTGAAAGAAGCCGGCTTCGAAATCCTGAATGAAACACCAAAACAAGGCGCCGACAATAAATTAGTGGTATTTTTGCATCCCCGAAGCACGAACGGCGTGCTGGTCGAGTTGTGCCAAGGTGAGTAGGGAGTTTTCAGTGATCAGTAGGCAGACTGTAATGGTCTAAAACATAGTTACATTCTATTGACCAGTGAAAACAAGTAGTGTTGTCAGGCTGAGCGGAGTCGAAGCACTGACAATACTTTGAGCAACGGCTCGTAAATCGTACATCAAAAAATCGTAAATCAAAATGCCTGAAAATAGAACAGAAATCAGTGAATTGGGTGAGTTTGGCCTGATCGAACGTCTCAACCAAGATGTCATCCTCAGAAATCCCTCTACCCTCAAAGGAATCGGCGACGATGCTGCGGTGATTGAAGCCGGAGATCACGTCAAAGTCGTGACTACAGATTTGCTGATCGAGGGCGTTCATTTTGATCTTTCCTATGCGCCTTTGACCCACGTCGGGTTCAAGGCTGTGGCCGTGAATGTTTCGGACATTGCCGCGATGAACGCCATTCCAACTCAAATCACGGTAAGCATCGCGTTGTCCAATCGTTTTTCGGTCGAGGCAGTCGAGGATCTATATGCGGGAATCAACGCAGCTTGTGAGCATTATGGTGTCGACTTGGTCGGTGGTGACACCACCGCCTCAAGAGGTGGATTGGTGATCTCGGTCACGGCCATTGGCGAAGCACAAAAAGACCAAGTTTCCTACCGGTCCGGAGCCAAAGTCAACGACATCCTCTGCGTCACAGGCGACTTGGGCTCAGCTTTGATCGGTTTGCAAATCCTGGAAAGGGAAAAGCAAGTCTACCTGGCAAATCCAGACATGAAACCTGACCTGGAAAAATATGACGTAGTGACGGGCCGACAGCTGAAACCAGATGCGCGGATGGATATCATCCACGAACTGAGAGAAATGGACATCGTACCCACGAGCATGATGGACGTTTCTGACGGTTTGGCTTCCGAGATCTTCCACATCTGCAAAGCATCCAATGTTGGCGCATTAATCTACGAAGACAAACTTCCGATCGACAAGCAGACCTTTGACACGGCCGTTGAACTCAATCTCGATCCGATCACCTGCGTGCTCAACGGGGGTGAGGATTACGA
The DNA here is from genome assembly GCF_039523455.1 of Algoriphagus jejuensis. Classification (NCBI taxonomy): domain Bacteria; kingdom Pseudomonadati; phylum Bacteroidota; class Cytophagia; order Cytophagales; family Cyclobacteriaceae; genus Algoriphagus; species Algoriphagus jejuensis. The sequence goes on from NZ_BAAAFI010000007.1 coordinate 108,217, forward strand.
ATTGCTCTTTACGATTGATCAAAAAGATTTTGCGAAGCTGGAAAAACACCCCGACATCCACTTCATTGGCCACATGACCAAAGCGGAAGAAGGGAAGTTTCTGGTCACAAAAAGCGGAACGGCTGTACAGTTGAAAGCACAGGGCTGGAAGCATTTTTGATAAAATTACAGCCAAATTCACTCTTGAAGAATTCTTGATTTCAAATGCCACAGTTGCGCAGAAAAATCTGTACATCTGTGGCATAGTTTTTTTAACACCAACCCCCTCAAAAGTCCCGATTGATCATCAAATAGTCTTTCGGCCGGAGGCTGTCCCTTGGATCATAGAGGTAATTCCACTGCGTCATATAGGCATCTGCTGGCAGAAACTCATCTTTCGTTTTGCGGAGCTTCGCCTGTAGCATGGCTTCCAGTTCCTTCTGCAAGTCTGCGTGGGCGGGATCGTTGACCAGATTCTTCATCTGATAGGGATCAGTCTGATTGTCATACAGCAACCATGGCCCTTTCAAATCCTTGACGTAAGTATAGCGAACCGTGCGAATCCCACGGTATTCGCGGCCACCATTCAGGAATTTCCACTCGTGAAAAGGCACAATTAACTCAATCAAAGCAGCATGATTGCCTAGGTCTCGGCCAGGAACAAGGTCTTTAGAAAAATCTTCTCCCTCGACCGATTTGGGAATTTTGATTCCACTCAAGCCCAACAGCGTAGGCAGGAGATCGGGCGTTCCGATGGGGTTTTCGACGATGCCTGGTTTTAGTTTAGCTGGGTATCTCATCAGCATAGGGACTTTAATCGCTTCATCCCAGGGCCGCTGTTTTTTCAAAGCTCCCTTTGACATCAGCATATCGCCGTGCTCCGAGGTGAAGACAAAGATCGTATTGTCGGCAATCCCCGCCAGCTCAATAGCTTCGAGTAAATCCCCAATAGCATGATCCAAGGCCGTGGCATGCGCATAATATCCCGCGAGCACCCGCCGCGCACTGTCTTGAAATTCCACCGCTACGTTTGGTCTGAGCACCAGTTTTTTGGCAACGTATAGTGCTTGGTATTCTTTAGGAGCAGAAAAATACGGGTCATGAGGAGGCCCATAGGACAAGACCAAAACGAAGGGATTTTTCTTGTTTCTGGAAATAAATGAAATCGCGCTATCGGTCTGCGGAAAAGCATCGTAGCCCGACCAGGTTTGCTTCCTGTTTTCCTCGTCGAAATAGTAGCTGTTGTTATAGTCGTGTGTGACCTCTCTAACTTTCCAATAATCAAAACCCTGCCGGCGTTCTTTGGGCACCGGAAGATTTCTTCCGGCAGATGAATTCTCGCCTCGGGCATGTCCGTTAAGATGCCACTTTCCGATGTATCCAGTTTGGTAACCTGCTTCTTTGTAAATCTTGCCCAAAGTCACAGCTTTGGTTGCCAATGGCTTGTCGTTGTAAAATATCCCATGAGTAAGAGGATACTGCCCCGTCAAGAAACTCGCACGCCAGGGAGCACAGACGGCCATGGTCGCGACGGCATTTTGGAAAATGAGGCTTTGCGCCGAAAGCTTGTCCAGATTCGGAGTGATGATCTGCGTATTACTGGCATAGCCGATCTCCTGCGCACGCCACTGATCTGCGAGGACGAAGACGAGATTGGGTTTAGAATCAGGTATGCGATCAGTTAAAATTGGTGCTGTCGAAGCGGTGGATTCGCTTCCGATTAAAGACGAAACATCGATTTCAACTTGATACATGTACCCCGCGAGCAACAATAGCCCTCCAAAAAATATTAGAATAGGACGTTTAAAATCAGGCATAGATCGAAAATTTAGGACTTGAAATACCCTAAAAATAGGCAGAAGGAATCGACAGGCATCCTTTCCTATCCGTGCCAACGCTCCGCCGAACTTTTGTACTAAGTTCTTTTTTTTATTTGACAATTTTTCCGTTTTTCAGTTGACAATTTTTACGAGAGTCTTTCTATCTTATTCGGAATTACGTTTTTCAATACCTTTTTATTTTCAATTCAATTATTTTATCATGAGATCAAATTTCTACAAAACCGGGGAAAGTCTTTTTTCTCCCCGAAACCAAAACAACGTCATCAAGCTTGGAGCAGCGATCCTGGCAGGGGCATTGACGATGAGCGCCTGTACAGATCCAACGAGCCTGGAGCCGATTCCTGTGGATGTCACTACGCATGTGGAAGAGGAGCTCACTCTTCAGACGAGCGACAAATTGTTAACCCTTGAAGGACGCTTGGATGACGATTTTGCTCCGACCGTCAACGATCGGCGTGCGACGAAAAAGGGCGGGCCAGACAGGGGGAGATTCAACATCACTCTGAAATTCATCACTCCAGTGACAGACCGACAGCTTCAGGTTTTCGACGAGGCCGCAGGTCGATGGGAGCGAATCATCATCGGGGACGTCCCGTCAATCACCGGCACAATACCTTCTGCATTTGTTGGATTACCTCCTGTAGCACACAATGAAACGATCGATGATATCATCATCGAAGTGGCGATCGCTGCCATCGATGGCCCAGGTCAGATCTTGGGACAGGCAGGGCCAACATTTATCAGAGATGTTGACAATCTGCCGGTATCCGGAGTGATGTTTTTTGATGTGGATGATTTAGCGCTACTGGATGAATATGAACTCTTCGATGATGTGATTGTCCACGAAATGGGTCACGTGCTTGGGGTGGGAACGTTATGGAATGTCAATCGAACGCTCCGGGAATTTAACCCACAGGGAGCGCCGTTTTTCAACGGAAAATTAGCCAATTTACTCTGGTGGTTTGAAGGAGGAAGAAATCTATTGCCTATCGAGGATCAAGGCGGGCCCGGCACGGCACTTTCGCACTGGAAAGAGTCTATCCTAGACAATGAGTTGATGACCGGGTATATTAATCTGGGGATCAATCCACTGAGTAGAATTACTTCAGCCTCGGTAAGGGATCTGGGATACCTCGCCATCCCAACCGGTGAAAAGTACGACCTGCCGCGCAATACACCCGGGGTAGAGAACTATAGAATAAATACAGGTGGAGTCGATATCGAAAACGGGGAGATACTACTTGCGCCGATTGGTGTGATAGTTACCAAATAATAAAATAGGTATTACGCGACCAGGCCGGTCTAGCATTGCTAGGCCGGTTTTTTATACCCTATTCTTCGAATCCATCACGATAGTCACCGGGCCGTCATTGATCAGGCTGACTTTCATATCGGCTCCAAACACACCCGTTCCGATGGGTTTGCCTATTTCTGCTTCCAAAGTGGTGATCATTTTTTCGTACAACGGAACCGAAATATCCGGCTTGGCCGCTCGGATGTAAGATGGGCGATTTCCCTTTTTAGTGCTTGCGTGAAGAGTAAATTGCGAAATCAGCAATATTTCGCCTCCCACTTCCAACACACTCCGGTTCATCACGTCGTTTTCATCCGGAAAAATCCGCAAGTTTACGATCTTTTTGGACAGCCAGTCGATGTCATCTTGGCCATCGGCTTCTTCGATCCCGAGCAAAATCATCAGACCAACACCGATTTGGGCTTTGACTTTTCCGTCGATTTTCACGAAAGATTCTGAAACACGCTGGATGACTACGATCATTGGCTGAAGTCTTGCATTTGTCCGGAAGTGATAACTTCAACCGGGATGGATTTGGGTTGATTCGCCGTCCTCACCATCGCTTTGGCAACTTGGTAATCATAGATTGGTCGGATGCTTTTGGCCAGTTTCAGCCAGACCAGGGGCTTCGTCAGGATGGTCGCTACCTGCTCTCCAAGTCTGAATTCATTCCTATTCCCAAGAAGCAAGGATGGCTGAAAAATTCCCAAATAGCCAAACTGAAGCAATTTGAGATCCTCTTCAGTTTCTCCTTTGACTTTATTGTAGAAGATCGCCGACGAAGGATCGGCACTCATCGAAGAGACATAGAGAAATTTTGAAGCTCCGAGTTTCCTTGCCCAATTGGCGAAAGCAATGACCAAATCATGGTCAACCGTATAAAAATTCTCTTTGGATCCAGCTGTTTTGATCGTAGTACCCAAACTCGAAAACGAATGGATTTCGGCGGTTTTCTCCAAAATGGCACTGAGAAAGCGATGATACTCCCCGCTAAGCGATTGTTCGCTGACCTTTTGTTCCCAGTCCCAAGACGCAATCTTTGCAAGGTCGCCTTCTATCTGAATCAATTTTCTGTCTTTCAGCGCAAGCTTTCGTCTACCAACACTCAACACGAGATCATATTCTGTACTTCGCAAAAGCTGGTGCAGCAGCTGCATTCCCACCAAACCTGATGTTCCGGAAATCAAAGCGATTTTCATGTGTTTGTAGTTAGCTTTAAAAGGTTTTCTTGATAACGATCGGGAGGAATTTCGCTCAATTGAATCGGGCAGCACTCCGCGCAATCAGACTCAATTTCATACGATCAATGTTGATTGAATCAAAGGAATCAGCTCCTGTTCCAAATCATGATTCCTATTTCTGGCATACCACAGGTGAACTTCGGTGGAGTAGTCTTGATAGGATAAGCCTTTGGCGTCATGTTTGTATTCCTTCAGCCTTGTGATCAAATAGTCGGGTTTTGGCCCCCAGATGAATAACTCACAGGTCAAATCTGCCGTCATAGAGATTAGCTTGGGAATCGATCGGGCCCCGTTGGTGAGGTATTCGTCCATCACCTCGGGGTATTCGTCCCGCATGAGAATACGAAAATCAATAACCGGATTCAGATCAGCCACCGCCGCCAAAAAGGGAATCGACTGTGCGCCGTCTCCGCACCATGCTTCCGTGATCACCGTCCAGACTTGCGGTTCGGAAATAGATTGAACCAATGCTGTCATTTCGGTTGATATTTTCAGTGTTTTGTCCCAGCGCTTCATCCGCTGATGGTTGAGGCGGGTGTACTCCAGGTAGGCTTCACTTTGATTGGCTCCGGTCGTCTTGCCCTCGGCAACCAACTTCTCCGTCAGGATTCTAAACTCAGGATAAGTCAGCCCTTTTTTGAGGATATCATGGGTAATTGGCCCCAGCACATGTTCCATATTTCTATTTTTTTGCTCGTATCCAAAATCTTCCTGCAAACGCAATTTGCGTCTCTACAACACTACGGTAATTTTTAATGACGATTATTTTTTTAGGCAAAATTAGATCTTCTTTTCTCCCTTAGTCGACTCTGAAAAGAATCTTATCGCGTCCGACAAAAGTATGACGGCTCAGATTTTACTTTGCTCCCATTCCAAGAAACCCTCTACCTCATCTTTGACCTTGGCATACACCGCCAAGACGATGGAAAGGTCATCCGCAAAGCCAAAAAAGCCCAGAAAATCCGGGATAAAATCAATAGGAGAAACAAAATAAACCATCGCCAATACGATCAGTCCCAAGGTACCAAAAGCAATCTTATACTCACCCTTAAAATGGGCCTTGATCATCCGGATAAAGATCTGCACTGGATTGGTTAGGAGTTTGACCTTTGGGTTTTCAGCGAGTTTGGCCAGCTTACTGCCAGCATTTTGGACCAGCTCCACTACTTTTCGCTCCTGTCGTATGATTGCATCGACTTGCTTTCCAAAAAGCATTTTTGCCTTCTCTATGAGTTCTGTAGTCTTGCTGCTTGATTCCATGAGCTTAGAAATAAAGTTGGATTTCAGATTTTACTTTGCGGAGCGCAAAGGAGACTGCGTCGTTTTTTTGTTCGAGGGAATTGGCGAAAATGGCCTTGGCCAAATCCATACCACTAGCCTCGGCGGAGAGATTTTGCCTGCTGATATTAAGCAGGGTGATCACATCCTCTATCGCACGTCTGACAGCTTCCCAGGTTTCTTCTGAGAAGTAAACTTGCTGGCTGAGGTTGTGATTAAACTCCTCCCGTACCTCCGCCAAAAGCATCGGATGAAGCTCCGCTGCACTTAGCTGACTCGGATTTGATCGTCGCACCAGATTGTTGGGAGTGATTCGTTCCAGCAGCAGACACAAGCGCTCGGCAGCCTGCAGTCTGATCGGCAGTACCACCTGGGTATTTTGGGTTTTTAGATCCACGAGCAGTTTTTCTCTTTCCTTCGAAAGAAAAGAAACGACCACCAAGTACATCCCATACAATACAATACCAGCGGGCAAGATGATTTTTAACAAGTCAAGTAAATAGTCCATTGTATTTTTATAGAATCCGAATATCAGCAATTAGGACTTGTCAAAAAACCGGCCGATTCGATAATTTTGAACCAACTTGCGAACCAAATTCTCAGAAAATTGATTCCCCCGCCATGCTGATTCCCATTTCCATCACCGAGAAAGCCGAGGCTGAAATCAAGCACATCATCGCTAACAAAAACATCCCCGCCGACTATTCGCTGCGCGTCGGCGTCAAAGGTGGTGGCTGCGGAGGGATGTCCTATGCGCTGGGATTTGACAAACCAAAGCCTGAGGATCAACAGTTTGAACTGGACGGAATTCAGGTGTTGATTGAGAAAAAGCACTACATGTTTCTGATGGGAATGCAGATTGATTTCTTCGATGGGGACGAAGCAAGAGGCTTTACTTTTATCAATCCCGACATTCCTAAGCGACACGATCTCTGATTTTTCCTATCTTCATTGCTTTCAGACAGCTCTTATGAAGATCATACTATCATTCGCGATTTTTCTGACAATTAGTCATTTCGCCGGCGCACAGGTTCGCCAACTTGAGGAAAACCAGCCACCCGGAAAAGGTAAGGTCGAAGAGCTCAGCTGGCTCAATGGCTACTGGATGGGGACTGGATTTGGCGGTGAGTGCGAAGAGGTGTGGCTTCCGGCAAAAGACGGACACATGATCGGGACGTTCCGCTTTTGGAATGAGGGAAAGCTGGTTTTCTCCGAATTCATGAACTTCGTCCAAGAGGGAGAAAGCATCTCACTCAAGCTCAAACATTTCAATCCTGATCTCACGGGATGGGAAGAAAAAGAAAAATGGACAACTTTTGAGTTGATCGAGCTCGGCCCGAATACCGCTTGGTTTCATGGGATCACTTACGAGCGAAAAGGCGATGAATTGGTGATCTATCTGGCTCTGACCGAAAACGGCAAAAGGACTATTGAGGAGTTTCGGTTTTTCCGAAAAGGGCTGTAAAAGTTTGATAAAAAGATCGAGCCGTTTCATTCCTAAAAGGCCATCTGAAAAGCAAATCAAAAAACTAGCTACCAACAACTTGACTGATATTTCTTTCAGACAAAAAGTTGATACTATCCGTCAATTGTTTTAGTTTCAACCAAACTTCTTTTATCGATGAAGAACCTTCTTTTAGTGGCTGGATTGCTAGGCTTCCTAGTTTCCTGCAAGAGCTCCGAAAATTTCTCAGTTGATCAGGTTAGTAAGTCATCGGGGTTGGAGGGATTGAGGACCTACCAAGTCATAAGTCAAGATGACGCTCCAAAAAATATCATTCACGTAAACCAGATTTTTGAAAAAAGCTTGATGGACGAAGGGTTTACTCCTGTCTCAGAAAATCCGGACCTGTTAGTTCAGGCGGTCATTTCGTCTGTGCAATTTGAAAAAGAAGTAGTGGGTTTTTCAAGTTCTGTCGGTTTGACGGACAATTCAGCCTACTCTCCTGTGAAAAAGGAAACCGGAGAGTACGGAAAAGTCATTTTCTTGATCCAAGATGCCAAAACGAATGAAGTCCTTTGGATGGGAACAGGCACGGGTATCTTATCCGAAAACGGATTAATCGCAAAAAAAGACATCCAAAACGCCTTGGATAACTTGATCGCAGATCTGAGGTAGGACAAAATAGAACCCACACAGCACTAAGTCAAAAATCGACGTCTTTCAAAGGCTTCGATTTTTTGTGTTAATACGGCATGAATTCAAGGAATCACTCACGAGCAAAATGGCGATGAATTGCTCAGCTTTCTAGCTCTAACCGAAAAAGAGAACGGAGAATCGAATAGATTAAGTTTGACAGCAAAGCGCTGTGATCAGTGTCTAGTGACTAGTCGCAGTCTACAGAAAAAGGAAACAGTCACCTCGACGTTGGGAGAAGTTTCATCATCATTGCGACTCCACTTTTTAAGATTTCTCCCTACGGTCGAAATGATTCTTCGGTAAATCGGCAATGACCACTGAGCACTGAAATCTACTCCTCAAACCCCGGCTTCACCTGATCCCAAAACTCATCCAAAGCGATGATCCTCGGCTTGAGAAAGGAAATGATTTTCGGCCAATCGCCCGACTCCATCACATTGACGCCGGGGAGCACTTTTTCGATCTTGGTGACAGTCTGCCCAAATTCATTCCTGGCGTGAAGCTTCCAATCCCACTCCTCTCCGACGCTCGCGAAGAGCATCTTTTTCATCTGAGCTAGCTGGTCAAAAAACAACTCCTGCATCTCCTCGTCCGCGTGCCCAAGTTCGATACCAATCGAGGCAAAGTCTCGCTCGGCTTTCATCCGAAAATAGATATCCTTGATTCCCGTGCGATAGTTGGGCCAGTTGATCCTCCTACCCTGGGCATTGGGAACTGGCTTCATGTATTGTCCAAAGGTGATCCAAAATTCTGTCCGGACCTTAGAGGCTTCAGCTTTAGTGTACATCGAAAAATTCAGGCAAAATCCTCGGGGTAGCAAACCGTCACAGCGGAGTATTGAACGATTCCCCCGAGTGCTGGATGATGTTTTTTTAATGTCAGTCGTACGGCTTTCACATGGGGATAGACTTCCAAAATGTCTGTAATGATCCGATGTCCGAGGTGCTCCAGCAACTTTACTTTCACATCCATCCGGGCTTTGATCACCTGGTACAGCTTGGCGTAGTCCACGGTATCCTTGAGGCTATCGTGAAGCATGGCTTCCCTAAACTCCGTTTCCAGCTCCAAATCCAAGGTAAATCGATTCCCCAGAACAGATTCCTCTGGGTAGGCACCATGATAGGCATGAAATTCTATTCCCTCAAGCGCGACCTTTCCCATCAGTCAAATTGGTCAAAGAAAGATCCGGAGGTATTTTTCGGAGCCTCTTGCTTTGGGGGATTCGGTTGGACTTCAGCTTCGATCTTCACTGGAATCTCCTCTCGGATCTCCAGATCTTCCTCCTCTTCTATCTCTTCCTCATCTGCCTCGCTCATTTCTTCCTCGGCAATTTCCTCCTTCATTGCTTCCCTCTTAAGCACTTCGGGCAGTATTTCGCCTTCTTCCTCCAGCTCGTGCTGCATTGCGGCTACGGTCTCCTGTGTCTCGTCATCCAGCCTGGCAGTAGTCATGTCCTGGCTGGATGACTCTGAGGCTGTTGTCTCCTCAGGAGATAGTGCTGCAATATTTGCCAGCGTAAAGTGATTGGAATGGCTCAATTCGTCCACCGCGCGCTGATAGGCTTTGCCATCAATTCTCGCAAAATGAGCATCCGAAAGATCTATCTGATTAAGTGCGTCTTGAGAGAGTCTCCTTAGACTTTTTACCATTGCGTCCCGCTGCTCCAGCAGTCCCTCGTAACTTCTGACCAAGCTCTGCATACTTTCGCGGATTTCCTTGATAGTGGATTTGGCCTTCAGTTCCGCCGCAGAAATTATAATCTTGGCCTGATCATCCGCGTGCTTCTGCACCTGCTGTGCGTAGTGAGTTGACTCTTTGGTCAATTGCTCGGCGATGGAATTGGCCTCGGAGATGATCTGATCCGCAGCTTCGGAGGCTTCTGTAATCATACTTGCACCGGTGTCTTCAGCAGTCTTCAGCGTACGAAAAAGTGAATCTTCTACATCCTTGAGTCTTTTAGCTTCTCCTTCGACTTGCTGAAGTTTAGACCGGAGATCCAGATTCTCTTGATTGATCTGCTCCATTGCCACACTCATTTCCTCCAGAAATGCGGCAACTTCTTTTTTTTCAAAACCTCTAAAGGCCGTTTCAAATGCTTTTTGCCGGATGGCGGTTGGGGATATCTTCATGAAAATGTCATTTTTTTTAATTACCGTCCCGATGAGTATCGGGAGAATCTCGCATGGGAGATCATTATTCCACTGTGTACAGGCCTAGAAATGCTCGATTTCATGGATTTTCAGCTTCAATTTGCCAGATAGAAATAGTCCGGTCGTCAGAGATAGACACGACCTCACCGGAATAGGAGCTCCATAATACTTTGTTGATTGAGGTACCGTGCCCTGCATTTCTAGCTTTGTCAATAACCTTCAACAATTTATGATCGACAGCGTCCCACACCTTGATAGACTTGTCCATGGAGCAGGAGGCCAGATATTTCCCGTCGTCTTTGAAAGATAAAAAATTAATGGCATACATATGTGCCACGACATTTTCGGTCAGACTGTAATGCTCGGAATCCCAAAACTTCATCTGCGCATCACGGCCTCCAGACACGAGGCACTGCTCATCTGGGGAATACCCAAGCGCAAAGACCGAATTGGTATGCCCCACAAGGCTGGCCAGCGGCTGATAGTCGTTGGCTAGGTCTAAGATCTTAATCGAGTGATCACTCAGACCGATCGCAAGGTGTTTTTTCCCCGTCGCGATCGCCATCACACGAATACTCTTGGTGCTGAGCTTGATATGTTTTTTAATCGCACGTTTTTCGGCGTCCACCACGATCATCACTCCATCACCGGTTCCGATCAGGATCTCAGTGCCAAATACCTTGATATCAAAGATCGCCTGGTCAGTCAATTTCAAGTTCCAGATTTCCTTGCTTTCGCTGAGGTCTATGGCGTGAATCCCTTCAAAATTATGCCCGATGATCAGCAGATTTCGCTCACGGTCTATGGCCAGAGCATATACGGAATGGGGTAATCGAGCGATGAGTTTGCCGTTTTTTGGTTGATCTAGATCCCACTCTACCACCATGCCATCACCGGCACCGGTATAAAAAAATCTGGGATCACTCCCCTCTGTCAGGGCGTAAATGCAGTCGTTGTGACCGGTCAGCGTATGTGATTTATTTACTTGAATTTTTGACATATATTGGACGATCACTCGGCAGCGCCCTTTTGGCCTATGCAAACAAAAATAGAAAAAATTGATTCTTCGTCAGCCTTGGCGTTGAAGATTATCGAAGCACAGGAAAACCAGCCACTGGATTTCTTGAGTTTTCGGGAAAAACTTTCGCTAGCCAACATCTCGCACCCTGAAAAAAAGAGAGAATGGGCGACAGCCCGAATCGCAATCCACGACGCCCTCGAAGCACTCCATATACCCTATCCCGGTTTCTACAAAGACGAACATGGAAAATCCCACACGATGAATGGACAGGGTTATGTTTCGCTCACACATACACCAGGATTTGCCGGTGCGATCTTCCACCGGGAGCAGCCCGTGGGGATAGACATGGATCTAGTACGCGAAAAAATCCTAAAAATCGGCTTCCGCTTTTTAGACAAGTCTGAACTGGATTTTTTGGAACAGGATCCCGCCCATTATACTATGGCCTGGTCCGCAAAAGAATCCATCTTCAAGTGTCAGGGTCGAAGGGGTGTTTCTTTTCGCGATAATATTCTGCTCGATCCTTTTGACATTTCTGCAAGCAAAATCAAGGGCAGAATCATGGGGACGGATTTTGCAGACCATCATTATAAAGTGGAAGTGAGAAAATTGGAAAATGTAATTTTGACCTATACGATTTGGTAATCCATGAAAAACCCCGCAATAGCGTTCTTTCTGATTTTGTACGTGACCTTTTCGAGTTCCGCTCAAAACCTCAACGAACTCACTGCCATCGACGCAGTCACCGGTTCTCAGAAAAATCTCAGAGATCTAGCCAGCGGCAGAGGAATCGTTTTGGTATTTCACAGCTTGGAATGTCCATTTACCAAGATGTATGAGGGCAGGCTAAAAGCACTAAAATCCTCCTTCCAAAACCAAGGATTCAACTTCGCGCTCGTCAATCCGGAGGTGGGTACCACCGCAGCGGAACAGACTCCCCTGAGAAGCTTCATCGATCAAAGCGGGCTCAACATGTCCTACCTCATCGACGCGGATCAGGCCTGGGCCAAGCAGCTGATGATCACCAAAATACCGGAAGTCATTGTTCTGATCAAGGGTGCCACCGGTTTGGAAATCGCCTACCGAGGCGCGATTGACAACAATGCCCAAGCTGAAACTGCAGTAAGTGAAAAATACTTGGAGCGGGCTTTAAATCAGATTTTGAAGGGTGAGGCGGCCACTCCGTCTCAAGTTCGAGCCGTGGGTTGCAACCTGCGAACTTACTGATTTTCGAGAATCGCAATCATCTCGCGTATCTCCTCTACCTTGTTGGCTTCGCCGAGCTTTTCGAAGGCATTCCCCAGATTTCTTAATGCTCTGAGGACAATATCCAAGTGGGCACACGGCTCAAAAAAATAGTCCATCGGCTCAATTTTCAGGTGCTCCAAGTAGTTGAAAATATCTTGTCTGCTAAAAATCAAGCCCTTATTAAAGGCGTTGATGTAAAATGTAATGTCGGCTGACTTATATGTAAGCACGAAAAGGTTGGGAAGATTCACTCCGTAGATCGGCAGACCAAGCTTCTTAGCCACCAGTAGATAGATAGCGCAGAGGCTGATCGGATTCCCCCTTTTGGTATCCAAAACCGTGGAAAGCATGCTATTGCCCGGCGAGTGGAAATTTTTTGTGTTGGCCGAAAAACGCAGGGTATTGAACAACACGTTGTTGATGATGCGGATCTGATCGTACGGCTGCAAGTCATTTTTGAAAGAAGTCCACATTTCAAAGTAGATCTGATGCATCTCGGCATTGAGCTTCGCAAAGTCCAAATCCGGATATTGATAGGTGTTGATGATCCAAAGTCCAGTCAACAGGTCCCGGTCTTCGGTGTCTCTCCACTCTTCCAACCGACTTTTCACCAGCGAAAACTGCAAGTCGTGAACCAGCTCCTCGATTTCCTTTTGGACTTCAGGGTTGAAACTGGCCTCCCACTTTTCCTCCAGAAAGGGAATAATCTCCGCGCCCAAAGAGATGATCTTATCCCGCACGTGGCTTTTCACCTCGTAATCAGGGTCATCCAATAGAGACACCAACGCGTCTAGCTGGGCTGTAGTCAATTCACTCATACCTGTCTGATTGGTGTGGTTTAAGTTACTAAAATATGTATTTTCTCCTTGCTCGATCTTAAGCCATCTATACGAAAAAAGTCAAAAACGACAACAGTCTTCAGCCATCGGATCTAAAAACTTCCTTCAGGTTTTTTGCTCTCAACCCTTTCAGGTCTGAATGACGCCAACGTTAAACCTCTCCGTAATCTGAGCATGGTTTGCCGCTTCGATTCCCATGCTGATCACCTTTCGAGTCTCACGAGGGTCGATCACCCCATCAACCCAAAGTCGGGCGGCAGCATAATAAGGACTCAGTTGCTCCTCATACTTTTGAGTAATCTCTTCGAAAAGCTGATTCTCCTCTTCCTCTGAAATCAGTTTCCCCGACTTTTTAAGAGAGGAAACTTTGATCTGAAGCAAAGTCTTGGCTGCGGATACGCCGGACATGACGGCCATCTGTGCCGAGGGCCAGGAGAATATCAGTCTTGGATCGTAGGCCTTGCCGCACATCGCATAGTTGCCTGCTCCGTAAGAATTTCCGAGGATAAAGGTGAATTTTGGTACCACTGAATTGGCCATGGCGTTGACCATCTTCGCGCCGTCTTTGATGATGCCGCCATGTTCCGCTTTGGAACCAACCATGAAGCCACTCACGTCTTGCAGGAAAACGAGCGGAATCTTCCGCTGATTGCAGTTCATAATAAACCGCGCAGCCTTGTCTGCTGAATCCGAATAGATCACGCCGCCCATCTGCATCTCGCCTTTAGCGGTTTTTACAACTTTTCGTTGATTGGCCACAATCCCAACTGCCCAGCCTTCGATCCTGGCAGTGCCGCAGATGAGAGTCTTGCCGTAGTCTTTTTTGTATTCATCCAGCGCTCCTTCGTCCACCAATCCGGCAATAACCTCTAACATATCGTAGGGTTTGACTCTTTCCAGTGGAAAAATCTCCAGCATCTGATCACCGGTAATCCCAGACTTTTGAGCTTCGATCCGATCAAACCCGGCCTTGGGATTCTCCCCAAGCGTTGCAAAAATCCTCCGAATCGCATCCAAGCAATCCTGATCGGAATCGTATTTATTGTCGGTGACACCGGAGATCTCGCAGTGGGTGGTCGCTCCTCCGAGTGTTTCGTTATCCACTGTTTCGCCAATCGCCGCCTTGACGAGATATGACCCCGCAAGAAAGATGGAGCCTGTTTTATCCACTATCAGCGCCTCGTCAGACATAATCGGCAAGTAAGCACCGCCGGCCACACAACTGCCCATGATCGCCGCTACCTGTACGATGCCCATCGCTGACATCTTCGAATTGTTTCGAAACTGACGGCCAAAATGCTCCTTGTCCGGAAAAATCTCGTCCTGCATCGGAAGGTACACTCCGGCACTGTCAACCAGATAAATGATGGGAAGGTGGTTTTCCATAGAAACTTCTTGCGCTCTTAGGCTCTTCTTGGCTGTCATGGGAAACCAAGCTCCTGCCTTCACAGTGGCATCGTTGGCCACGATCACACACATCCTTCCGCAGACGTAGCCTACACCCGTGACTACTCCTGCTGAAGGACAGCCTCCCTCGTCCTCGTACATTCCATCCGCAGCAAAGGAGCCGATCTCCAGAAACCTGGATTCTGAATCTATCAAGTATCCAATTCGCTCCCGCGCACTCAGTTTCCCCTTTTTATGCTGAGAAGCAATTCGCTTTTCTCCTCCTCCCAACTCCACAATAGCGGTTTTCTGCTGTAGTCGGTCGAGTAATTCCTTCCAAGTCGAACTGGTTTTTTCCATGCTTTAGTTGATTAGTCTATTTTGGGTGTTTGAGAATTTAACTCCGAGTACGTCCGAAAAGTTAGAAAGCTAAGATACAGAAAAGCCCTTTTCTTCGCAGAAAAGGGCTGAAATGCTTGGCGCACAAATAAATCGAATATCAATTGATCTCGATCTGCTCTTTATATTCTTTGATGGATCGGTAGATTGCCGACGCCATGTATTCTTTTCCGGCTTGGCTCATCAGGAATTTCTCTTCTTCGGTATTTGAAAGAAAACCGAGCTCTACCAACACACTGGGCATCGACGGCGTCCAAAGGACATAAAATGGTCCTTGCTTCACGCCCCTGCTTTTGCGTCCAACCCGGTCTCTGAATTGTGTTTCGATATGATCCGCCAGAGTCAGACTGTTGCCAATATAGGCTTTGGACATGAGGTTAAACATCATATATGATTCCGGGGAAGTCGGGTCGAAACCTTCGTAATTTTCCTGGTAGTTTTCTTCCAAAAGAATCACCGAGTTTTCTCTTTTGACGATGTCAAAATTGGCTTCGAAATGTTTGGTCCCCATCACAAATGTCTCGGTTCCATAGGCAGATTTGTTGGCCGCTGAATTGGAATGGATAGAAACAAATAAATCTGCTTTGTTGATGTTTGCAATTCGAGGTCGTTCTTGAACAGTCGGAAAACTGTCATCGTCTCGGGTGTAAATCACCTCCACGTCGGGCAAATTTTCCTTGATGTATTTACCAACCAGAAGCGTAACTGCCAGGTTGATGTCTTTTTCACGGGATTTGGAACCGATATTGCCGGGATCTTTTCCTCCATGTCCCGCATCTAAAACGATTTTTTTCATCCGAAACGCCGGCATCATCGTTTCATTGGAGACAAATCCACCGAAGAGAAAGGGAATCGCAATAAGAAAACTTAAGAGAATTTTTTTGTTATTGAACCGTTCCATGAGGGCAATCGAATTAACTTTACGCAAAATTTCAACAAAATTAAACAAAGCGCAAGCAGCAGTGTCGGGTTTCAGAATCCTTTTTCTAATTATCTCAGGGCTTTGGATTTTCCCGCAATTGGCACTGGCGCAGCGACCTGCTCAGCCCAAGAGGGAGAAGGCACTAGTCCTTCCTGATACGCTGACTCCTCCGCCCCCTAGTCTCCTTCTTCCCGACAGTCTCGTTTCCAAGGCTGACACTTTGATCAACTTGGATTCGGCAAAAATTATGCCCACAAGCGATATCCAAACAGAGATTCTGTATTTCGCTGAAGATAGCATCGTCACAGATTTCTTGGAAAACAAAGTGTACCTCTACAAAAACGCTTGGTTTGAATATGGTCAGATGAAACTCGAGGCGGATCGGATCGTAATCGACTGGAAAAACTCGGAACTCTATGCTACCGGTGTTACCGACAGCGTGGGGGCCGTCACGGGCAATCCGTTTTTCACCGACCAGGGAACATCCTATGAGATCCGAAAGGAGATGCGGTACAACTTCAAGACCCAAAAAGCGATCATCAAGGATGTGGTCACCGAACAACAGGATGGCATCCTACGTGGAGAAACAATCAAAAAAACCGAGGATGGCAGTATCTATCTCGACCACGGCTATTACACCACCTGTAAGCTGACTGACCCACACTGGCATATTTCTTCCAGAAAAATCAAGGCAGTTCCCGGCAGCCAAGTCGTATCCGGGCCTTTCAACCTATATTTCAATGGAATTCCGACGCCACTTGGACTTCCTTTTGGATTGATCCCAGACACCCCAGAAGAGAAAGCCTCCGGAGTGATCTTCCCCCGCTATGGAAAGGAACAAACCCGTGGAATATTCCTGCAGGACTTGGGGTATTACTTTGCGATCAACGATTACATCCACGCCAGGGTCACTGGAGACATCTACTCCAAAGGAGGTTGGGGATTGAAGTCTCAAGCGGTTTACACCAAACGCTATCGATTTAGCGGTGGTTTCAATGTGGATTTTCAGAAGTTCAAAAGCCCGGAAACGGAACTCAACCCCGTCGATTACAACACCTTCCGAGTGCAGTGGAACCATACTCCTGTTAGCCGGGGCACTAGTCGATTTTCAGCATCGGTGAATGCAGGTTCGACCAGCTATTTTAACAATGTAGCGAGCCAAAACAACTTCAACAACAACGTGACGGCTGACCTCAACTCAAACGTCTCCTTCTCCAAGACCTTTTCGGGCACGCCTTTTTCCATGTCGGCCAACTTCAGACATTCCCAAAGTGTGCAAACCGGAGAGGTAAGATTAGACTTGCCGACCATCGCAGTGAATATGAACCGACAAAGTCCGTTCAAAAACCTGAAATTTGAGCCGCTCAAAACACTGAATGTGGCCTATAATTTTAACATGCAAAACACGATCTCCAATAGGATTCAGCAGCAGCTTGGAGTTAACAACCCCGAGATCGGCACAGGGCCGGAGATCATCGATTTTACGGTAGATAACTTAGGTTTGCTCCTGAAAAACGCCAACAACGGCGCAAGAAACACGATCCCTCTTTCTTCCAACTTCACACTTTTCAACTATTTCACCGGCACCGCCTCGGTCAACTACAACGAACTTTGGTACCTCCAGCGGATCAACTACTACTACAACCCTACCGAGGAACGCGTAGATCGAATCGTCGAAGATGGTTTTAACAGGGTCGGATTCTACAACAGTTCGTTTGCGATGAATACCAACTTCTACGGCTTCTACAATTTCAAGCCGGGCAACAAGATCCAAACCATCCGACATCACATTGCACCGACTTTCGCCTTCAACTATACCCCTGATTTTTCCGACCCTGCCTATGGATACTATCAAGAGGTGCAGGTAAATGAAGAGGGAGATGTACAGCGGTTTTCCAGACATCAGGGATTTGTGTATGGGGGTGCGCCATTGGGAGAATCCCGTGCATTGAGTATAGGCATACGAAACGTCTTGGAGGCAAAAATCCTGAACCTGAAAGACAGCACCTCCGAAAACGCGACGAAAAAAATCCCGCTTCTGGAATCCTTCAACCTCAACACGGCCTACAATTTTGCAGCAGATTCCTTTAAGCTTGCTCCATTCCAGATTTCTGCCAGAACTAGTTTTTTTGAGCGCAAAGTCTCTGTCAACCTGACCAGTACCATTGATCCTTATGCCGTGGAAACCAGCCAGGGAGAAAGCGGCTTAGAGCTCTATGACCGAGTTAACAAATTTGCATGGACGCAGGGTCAGGGCATCGGGATGATCAGAAATGCCTCACTCAACATGAACGCTTCGATCAATCCCCGCAGCGGACAGACTCCCGGCGAGGTTAGGGACGAAATCACTCAAGACTTCATCCAGCGAGGTGGGGTGATGAATGAATTTGCACAGAACGAAATCAACCGGATCGTCTCTGATCCGAGCCAATACATCGATTGGGAGATCCCCTGGAACCTGTCGGTCGGGTACAATCTAGCCTACACCAAGCAGATCAACAACAACCAGAATATCACGCAATCCATGAATTTGAGTGGGGATTTGTCCCTATCGGAAAAATGGAAGGTCAACTTCAACACCGGATTTGATTTCCAGGCAGCAGAGATCACGCAGACCATGATCGGTATCGCGCGAGACCTCCACTGCTGGCAGATGAATGTAAACTGGGTTCCCTTCGGAAAGTTCACCTCTTACAGCATCGATATCCGGGTAAAATCCAGCCTCCTCCAAGACCTTAAAGTATCCAGAAGGAGATCCTTCTACGATTTTTAAACCGTCCTGAAAGCCCCAAATCGGGCTTTTGAAAAAAAAACAATTTCCGATTACCACTTTGGGAGGACTTTGTCGCCTATAGAATTACAACCAAAATTCTATTCGCCATGAATACTTCACACCAATCCAGCAGGAAGTTTTTTTTAGTCTTCGCTCTCTCGCTTTTTGTCGTAGCCTGCGATATGCAGGGAGACAAAGAGGATCCCGTCTTGATCTCACCAGATGCAGAAAGCATCTCCGACTACCTGCAAAACTTCAACTCGGGAACGAACGACATCCTAAATGTCCAGGATATTGCCGGCTCCTCCCTCAGGACGGAAACAGGCAATCGGGTCAGCAGCACTCCCATCAATGGAGGAACCAAAGAATGCAGGGTAGTCACCTACGACCTCAAAAACAATTTTGAAGACATCGCCATCCTCCGCCCCACCAACGGAATCATCTACCCGGGGGCATTGGTCGTAGCCGATGCAGCGACGCTAGGCGGCCTCCCCACTCCCGCCAGCGTGGACCGGGCCCCGATGACGCTGCGCATCGACCTCCCGGGGATGGGCCAAAACGGGACGTTGAAAGTCGAAAAAGCCAGCAACTCCAGCGTGCAGGAAAAGATAGATGAAGGGCTGGAATGGTGGAACGCCAACGCCTATGAGGAGGGATATGTTAATGCAGCCAACTCAAGCTACGTCGCCCGCACCTCCTACAATTCACGCCAAGTCAGCATGGATCTGGGCATGAACGTGGAATGGGCCCAGGGAGACGTCTCCACCCAATTCAGCTATGAATCCAATTCCACGGAGCGAACCGCAATGATGGTATTCAAGCAAGTCTTCTACTCCGTGTCCATGGATCCACCTTCCAGCCCCGGTGCAGTCTTCGGTCCGGATGCCAGCCTGAGCGAAGTGGAACAAAAATTTGGGGCAGACAGTCCCCCAGCCTATGTCCAGTCGGTGAATTACGGCCGCATCATCATGTTTCGGATGACGACCACAACCAGCTCTACCGATGCCGAGCTCGAAGGGGCAATGAACTATGCCACCGGAATCACCAATGTATCCGGAACCTTGGAATCCAAGTACAAGCAGATCCTAAACACCTCCAGCATCACGGCAGTGACGATAGGCGGCAATGCCTCCGTCGCTTCGGAGATCGTCAGTGCCAAAAACTTCGCCGATCTCAACTACATTATCACCGGGGACAATGCGGTCTATTCCAGAAACAATCCCGGAGTACCGATCTCCTACAAGCTGCATTTTCTGAAAGACAATACCACAGCCAAGCTGGGCTACACCACCGAATACAAGGCTGAGACCTGCGAGGAGAGAAAACACGCAGCCCAAGAGGTCACACTGAACAACAAAAATGGATTTCTCGGCGTGGATGTCCGCTTTATCATCAGCTACAAAATCATGGTAGATGGCAAACAAACCAGCGGAAACGTCGGAAGCGGCGACATCAAAACCAACACCAAAGCCGTACGGACCATCCCTGCCGGTGCCTTTGGCATTCGCCTCTCGGTCGAATACCAAGACGGGCTAAAATGGAAATTTCTCGAAGACAAGACCTACAGCAAGCCGACGAAAATTTGCCTGGAAACCACCCAGAACATTACCCGGACAAAAATCTTCCTGGAACAAGTGTCTTGCAATTAAGCATCTGCCCCAAGGGTTTTTCCGCCTAATCCTTGGGGGCACTTGTTGCTCCGACGCCCGAGACTCCTTTCAGTTCGTCGAGCTTCTCGTAAGCGAGGGCTAGGCTCTGATTTACTTGGGCAAGCATCTCCGGGTTTTGCATGGGCTCGGACTCCGAGGTGGAGCGAGCCTTCTTCAGTAATTCTATGGCGGTAGGATAATCTCCCATTGCGAGCAGGCACTCCCCAAGAGCCTGTTGGCTTTGGGCGATGTCCTGATGTCCAGCAGGCAATTGGGCTTCTCGGATTTCCAAGGCCTCCTCCAGATAACGCTTGGCCAGTTCGAAGTGTCCTTCTTTTTGCGCCAGCAGCCCCAGCTTTTCCCTGGGCGAGACCCTCCGAGGGTCTTCGGCAGGAAGCAGTCGGTCAAAACTCTCCAGACTCACCAAATAGGCGGACCGGGCTTTTTCAAACTCTCCCGCGTCAAAATAGGCATTGCCCACGCTTCCGTGCAGCGCACCGTAGTAATAATGCTCCTTGCCCAAGATAGAATCGATGATCGCAATCCCTTCTTCATAAAGAGGAACGGCTTCAAGTGGCCTTCCCAAACCGATGTAAGTCCTCCCAAGGTTTCCCATGCTGGCTACTACTTCCACATGGTATTTCCCAAGGATCGCCCGCCGCTGTTCCAGCGATTCCTGCACGTAGCCCAGGGCTTTTTCATAATCTCCCAGAGATTGATAGAGAGACGCGAAGTAATTGTAGGAATAGGCGATCTCCAGATGAGGTTCTTGGAAAAGTTGCTTTTTCATCGCCAAAGCCTCCAAGAGAAAGCGCTCAGCATCTTCCCAATCCTCCATCTTTCGGGCCGTCGCACCTTTCATATGCAGCAGACTCGCCAGTTGCAGGTGCGGAGGCTCATACTCCTTTCTGGCGAGGATTAGCCCCGCACTCAGTGCCGAATCAGCGCGATCAAAATCTCCCCTGTCATACAGACAGCTCCCATATTCGAGCAAAGCATCCACGAGACTAGCCCGGACGTCCTCTCCCATATTTTTCAGCCGGTTCACTGCTTTCTGGGAGAAAAATACCGCCGAGTCCAAGTCCCCAAACATAAAGTAGGAAGAAGAAAGATTTACCTCATTGGCGGAAAGCGTCTCCACGGAAGCACTCGGCAGCTTCAAGTTGATTCGATAGGATTCCTGGGCCAGCTCCATCCCTTTCTCATACTGGCCCAGACTGAGGTAAATAGGTGAGATGCGGGAAAGCATATCAGCATACAGAGCCGGATCATCTCCGAGATTTTTGGAAAGGTTTTCGACGCCTTGATTCAGCAGCTGCACGGCGGTGAGCGTATCCGCTCCTCCGATATTTGGATCTGCGGCAGAAAAGACATCCGTGATCAAAACCGTGATCTGGTTGGCGCGCTTGGCCTCCGCCTGGGCGATATTGCGCTGCTCCCGAAGCTGAGAGGTATAGAAAACCCCCATTGCAAAAAATAACAGGATGGCCGAACTGACCACTGCCACCACGTTTCTGTTGCGGCGAACGTACTTCTGGGACCGATAGGCCCAGGATTTGGGGTGTGCAGCGACAGGATAATCATTGCGAAAATCATTCAAATCACGGATCAATTCATCCACCGAAGCGTACCGATCCATGGGATCCGGCTCCATGGCTTTTTTGGAAATCAGCTCCAGATCTGCCGCGAATGGGACTTTCTCAAAATCTGGCGAAAGCCTAAAAGGTAATGTTCCCCCCTCTAGAACGGCATTTTTTAGTCGTCCGGGATCTTCCAGATGAGGCTGAAAAGGATGGTGATTGCTGAGCAGTTGGAAAAGGATCACGCCCAAGGCATAGATATCCGCGGCTGTGTTGGGCTGATTCCTCAAAATCTGCTCGGGAGCGGCGTAGGCTAGGGTAAAACTCCCTTCCTGCTGCGGACGTTCGTCCAGCATTTGCGATACCCCAAAGTCCAGCAGCTTCACCTGCCCGACGTCATTGACGATGATGTTCTGCGGCTTTAGATCCAGATGGGCAATGAGAGACTGGTGGGCGTAGCGGACAGCTTGAGCTACCTCTCCAAAAAGTCTCAGCCTGGCAAACAGCCCCAAGCCCTTGTCCCGGCAGTGATCGAGGAGATTTTGACCCGAAACCCACTCCATGGTAAAAAAAGGGCGTCCGTCCTCGGTAAATCCCCCATCGTACAGCCGGGCAATGAAGGGATGGTTCAGCTTGGCAAGAATCTGCCGCTCCCGCTCAAAAAAACTTCGGGAAGCCGGATGGATTAGCAAGGGCCTCATCAACTTGATCGCCACGGCCTGATCAAATTGTCCGTCGATCCGCTGGGCGCGGAACACAGTGCCCATAGCTCCCTGCCCGATAAGTTCAAGTAGTTGAAATGCGCCGATTCTGCTTCCAAGGAGTTGATGGTCATTTTCCAGGATTTGGAGGACATCGCCGGGCTCCCTTTGAAAAATCGGATGGGACTCCTCATCCGCGGCCAGGAGTGACTGCAAGTGCCCAACGATCTCGGGATCATCCCGTGACATAAGCTCCATGCGCTCGGCTTTCTCCGGTTTCGAAAGTTGCGTCAATTCATGGAAGAGTTGCTCCAGCTGCTTCCACCTCGCCTCACCAAGTCTCATACGCTCAGCTTTTCAGTTCTTTGCTCAGCCAGGCTTTGGCCAATCTCCAGTCTCGCCTGACCGTATCGATGGACACCTCCATCATTTCAGCTATTTCCGCATGCTTGTAGCCCCCAAAAAAATGGAACTCCACTACCCTACAGTGCCTGTTGTTCATCGACTTGAGTCGATTGAGGGCTTCGTTCAATTGCAGAACCTGCTCAGGAGTAGTATATACTGCTTGATTTACCGCACCATAGGTCAATTGAATCTGGTCTCCTCCCCGTTTTAACCTCGATTTCTGCCGGGCGTAATCCACCAGAAACCTGCGCATCACGATGGCCGCAATAGCCATAAAATGGTTTTTGTCCTCAAATCCATCCGGGAAGCTCTCCATCTTCAGGTAAGCTTCATGGACGAGCGCAGAGGTGTCCAATGTCGCCGCGTGGTACTCATACCTCAGCTTTTGATGCGCCAACTTGGACAGCTCTTCGTAGCATTTGAGGAAAAGCATCCTGCTGCGGGAAAACTCGGAAGGACTTGATACAGCATATCCCATTTTCGATCCAAAATCACTATTCAAAAAACAACCTGCTCACCCAGTCGGGCAAGTCTTTCGGCAACAAGCGATTAAACAATATAAGATAAAATCAACAAAGTCCTCCTGATAATCAACCCCTTGCCCGGCTCAGCGGCATAGTCATGCATCTGGGGCCACCTAGACCTCTACTTAATTCGGACGAAGGAATCTCCAGCACCTCCACCCCCATGTTGCGAAGAGCCCGGTTGGTGTGGATATTTCTGTTGTAGGAAATCACCCGTCTCGGCCCAATAGCAAGGACGTTTGCCCCGTCAAACCATTGCTCTCGCATAGCATAGTCAGAGTTGCCATCACCTGTACTCAAGATCTCCAAATGGGGAATTTCACGGGACAAAACGGTCAGCAGCGACTCTTTCAATACCTCTCGTTTGATATTGACCTTGTCGCCATTGGCATCCTTCAATGTATAGAGTGAGGTCTGCAAGACGGCATTCAAAGCATCGGGATAGGTCAGCACAAGGTTTTCGTCCAAGACCGTGAACACCGTATCCAAGTGCATGAACTGACGTTTTTTAGGAAGGTGAACCTCATAGACCCGTTTGACTGAGCCCTCTGCAAGCAGTGCTTTTGCTGCATGATAAATCGCTTTCTCTTCCGTCCGCTCAGAGTTGCCGATCGCGACCGCTTCATGGGAAAGGATAATCACATCTCCTCCCTCTATACTGGCAGGAGAGTCATGCCCCTCAATCGGATAAATCGAATTGATGTGATCTTTGAAGTCAGGATGGTTTTCGAAGATGATCCGAAGTAAATCGGCCTCGCGCTGTCTGCCTTCCATCTTCATGGAGGAAAAAATAATTCCGCCCGGCGTCAAGGCCATCGGATCACGCTGGAAGTAAAGATTTGGGCAGGGCGGGATCGCAAAAGCAAAATCGTACAACTCGCCGGCATTGAGCTTGGGTAGCTTCCGCTTCAACTCATGAATCTTCAGACCTGCGGTCAAGATACCCGCACATTCAGCCGTAGAATAACGCACTAAAATATCCTCCGCAATGTGGGAAAGGCCAGATCTTTTCAACGAATCCCTCAGCAGTCTGAGCATAATTTCCTTGTCATAGAGGACGCGGATCAACAGCTCCCGCAATTGGTACACCTGCGCGCCGGTCGAATCTCTGATAAGGCTCGAAAAAATATCATGCTCCCGCTGAAGCGCCTCCAAATACGGAACATCCTCAAAAAGCAAGAACTCTTTGTTGTAAGGTGTCAACCGATCGATTTCCTTTCCCGGCCGATGCATCAGCACCGCCTTGAGGGTTCCAAATTCTGAATTCATCCTAAGATTCATGATTTCTATGTTTTCAAAAAAAGTGATAATTTTTTAAGATATTCAAAATATAAATTTTAGTATTTTAAATTATTCACAATAAAACACTCATTTCTTTCAATAATTCAAGTTATTAAAAAAAATCGGTTTCTGGTTGACATGAAAAGTTTTTGATTGAGAATGACTTGAACCGCACAATTACCCGCCCGTTTCAAATCAAATGGCACAGTTATTTCGTTGTCCTACTGATCACCTAAAAAAAAACTTCATGTCCTCATTTCAAAAGCTCGGCCTATGCTGCATTTTGACTTTATCACTTTCCCTTCAATCCTGCCAGTCCACGGCTCAAATCAATAAACTGCTGGAAAAAGCAGGTCAAATCACCGGAAACCCAAGCACCTCCGAAATTACCATGGGCCTCAAAGAAGCCTTGGAAAAAGGGACAGGAATCAGCGCTGACCGACTTTCCCTCACTGATGGCTACCTGAAAAATCTGGACGTCAAAATATTCTTCCCTGAAGAAGCCCAACAGGTTGAAAAAACACTCAGAAGTCTTGGTTTAGGCTCGATGTGTGATCAGGTAATCACGAGTGTCAACCGTGCAGCAGAAGATGCTGCGCAGGAGGCAAAACCTATCTTCACCGCTGCGATCAAGCAGATGAGTTTTAAAGATGTGCAAAATATCCTGCTAGGGGAGCAAAATGCCGCTACCACCTATTTCAAATCCACCACGACGGATTCTCTTTCGGCCAAATTCTCTCCCATTGTCGACACCAGCTTGAAGAAAGTCGATGCCACCAAGTATTGGAGCGACGTCATGACTCGATACAATAAGGTACCCTTTGTGAAAAAAGTCGACACCGACCTCACCGCTTATGTGACGGGCAAAGCAATCGACGGACTGTTCATCGAAATCGCCAAGGAAGAGCTTAAGATCCGGGAAAGTGTGGGAGCGCGGACTTCTCCCCTGCTTCAAAAGGTCTTTGGCTATGCGGAAACTCAGAAACCCTAAAATGAGGTAGCAGAGAAGCCGGACTCACCTCCGGCTCTGCCCTGCGAAAACCAGCTTATTGGAGAGCCCATCGGGCGTGCTGTATGGTATCAAAACGAACTTCTACGTCGTTGGCCCGTTCCCTCCCATTCCTGCTCGTTCCTCGCTCCACTACAATGCGCAGTTCCTGTTCCAACTTCGCTGCAATTTCAGGATGGTCTTCCAAAAGATTCTTGGTCTCCGAAGGGTCTACATTCAGGTTATACAGCTCAACTTTCGCGGCTTTCCCTCTGGACAGCTGTACGCTTTTCTCCGGCAGCAGGTAAACAATTTTCCACCCTTCTTCATTTCGGAACGAAAATTCTCCATGTACGGAATGGCTAACCAAGCTACTTCTCTGCGAGCCTGACTTCTCACCCAACAAGACCGGCAAAAAGCTAAAACTATCTTCCGCTTCATCAGAGCTCGGGGAGTCGCCCCGAATCAGCTCCTGAAGCGTCGCATACACATCAGTCTGGCACAGCAACTGATCACTGGAAGCCCCGGCCTGCACCTTTTTATCCCACTTTACGACGAAAGGAACGCGATGCCCGCCTTCCCAAATATCTCCCTTGAAACCCCGATAAGGCCCACTGGGGAAATGGCCAGCTTCCAACAGCTTGTCTAAATCGGTGTAGTAATTATGTCCATTGTCTCCGGTGAACAGCACCAACGTGTTTTCTGATATTCCGGCTTCCTCGATTGCATTCAACACTTCTCCTACCGACCAATCGGTCTCCATCACGAAGTCCGCAATTGGCGCGATGCCGCTTTTCCCTCTAAATCTATCAGAAGGAGCCACCGGCTCATGTGGAGACGTCATGGAGAAATAAAGGAAAAATGGTTTTTCGCTTTTGCTCTGTTCGTGGATGTAATCCACCGCCCGACGAGTCAATTCTGGTAAAATCTCCTCAAATTTCCAGTTTGGCGCCATGGGCATATCGTCAAATATCGGAGGCAAAAACATCCCCTCAAACTCCTCTTTTCGATATCGAACAGTCGGCTGTATATAAATCCTTTCATTTTCAATAAAAGTAAAAGGGGGGAAATTGGGCACATCGGTTCCAAAGTAGTAGTCGAATCCATGCGCTGTTGGCCCTCCCAAAATCGGCTTGCTGTAGTCCCATTGAAACTTCCGCAACCCATTTCCCTCTGCCAGCATTTGGCTGGTCTGCTCGCCGGGCCAGTTCCATCCCAAATGCCATTTCCCAATACAGGCAGTGGCATAGCCACTTTCCCGAAGCATTTCTGGCAAGGTGCTTCGTCCTTCTTCAATCAGCGGTGGCTCATAGCTGGCCAACACCCACTCCTGCAAGGGGGTCCGCCAATTGTATCTGCCAGTGAGAAAGCCATACCGCGCCGGGGTGCATACGGCAGAGCTGCTGTGGGCATCCTGGAACGTCATCCCTTCTCGCACCAGCTGATCTAGATGGGGCGTGGGAATCTTGTTTTGGGGATAAAGAGCCTGGATATCTCCTACCCCAAAATCATCTGCCAGAATCACCACGATATTGGGTTTTTGAGTTAGCGTTTGACCCCAAGTCCAAAGACATGCATAGCAATTCAAAGTCATGCTTAAAAAGAGATAATAGGAAAGCTTGGTCATGTTCATGGTCAATACGTTTACATCGATTCGCAACAGTCAAATCCCAACCAAAAAGCATTATTCGATTCCCTTTTGACTAACACAGGTCTGGCTTTCAAATCCATTCACAATCATCTGGAAAAACACTTTCGATCAGCAAGCAATTTGATGGAAAAAATTCATTATTTGGCCATTTGCCCTAATAATATTACATTCGATTTCCTCATCTGAACAGCATCCCTCCTACCCAAAAAATGCTCAAAATCATTTTAATGCTTTCGGCGACATTGGTCACGATCAGTCTTTTGGCCAAAGAACTTCATGTCGCCAAAACTGGAAGCGACGCCAATCCCGGAACATTCGAATTACCCTTTCTGTCCATCCAAGCTGCCGCAGAAGTAGCCATGCCCGGTGATGAGATCATCGTACATGGAGGAATATATAGAGAAAGGATCAACCCACCCCGCGGCGGCACCTCCGACAGTAGCCGAATAGCCTTTCGCGCAGCAGTGGGTGAAGATGTAAAAATCAAAGGATCAGAAGTGGTCACCGATTGGGAGCACACCGGAAATGGGGTTTGGACAGTCACTCTTCCCAACTCATTTTTTGGAGACTTCAATCCGTTCGAAGATACGCTTTGGGGAGACTGGTTTTACCACCAGGGAAGACTACATCACACCGGGGCAGTTTATCTCAACGGGCATTGGCTGAGGGAGGCCGAAACGAAAGCGGAGGTCTTGGCCTCGAGCTCGGAAAATCCCCGGTGGTTTGCTATCGTAGACGGAAAGGAAACGAGTATTTGGGCGAATTTTGGAGATAAAAACCCCAATGAGGAGTTAGTCGAAGTCAATGCTCGGCAGGCGGTTTTCTATCCGGAGAAAGAGGGAATCAACTACATCACTGTCAGGGGCTTTACACTCGAACATGCCGCCACTCCCTGGGCTCCCCCTACCGCGGAGCAGATCGGACTGATCGGAACCCATTGGTCCAAAGGATGGGTCATCGAAAACAATACCATCCAATATAGCACCTCAGTGGGCCTTACTCTCGGCAAACACGGGGACGAATGGGACAACCTAGCCGCAACAGCCTATGGCTACACCCTAACAATCGACCGGGCCCTTCAAAAAGGCTGGTCCAAAGAAAACATCGGCAGCCATATCGTCCGAAAAAACCACATCCTACACTGCGGTCAAGCTGGAATCGTAGGCAGTATGGGGGGAGCGTTCTCCACGATAACCGAAAACGAAATCCACGACATCTATTTGAATTGGCCATTTGGAGGATTGGAAATGGCTGCGATCAAACTGCATGGCCCCATTGACACGGAAATCAGCCACAACCACATCTACAAAACGGGGACCTACGGCATCTGGCTCGACTGGATGAGTCAAGGCACCCGGGTCACGGGAAATCTGATGCACGACAACATTTTCGATCTCTTTGTAGAGGTAAACCATGGTCCCTTTCTGGTGGACAATAACATTTTCCTTTCCGAACTTGCCTTGCGCGAATCCAGCGGAGGCGGAGCCTATGTCCACAACCTTTTTGCGGGAGAAATTAGAAGACGAGCCGAAAAAGTCCGGGAGACACCTTACCATCAACCGCACAGCACGGATATCATCGCGCTTTCCAAAGTAATTGGGGACGACGAGAGGTTTTACAACAACCTTTTTTCTGGAGATAAAGGACTTGCCATGTTTCAAGAAGATGCCGAAAACATCCAAGCCGCCGGGAATGTATATCTGGGAAACTCTCTTCCAAGCGGAGCTGAAAAAGATGCCTTGATTTTGGATTCCGTGCAGCCTGAGCTGGTCTTGGAAAAACGTCCCGATGGCTGGTGGCTCCTCACGAATCTGGCTGCGAAAACATTTAAAGACGCCAAAACCATGCCGATAGGCACTTCGAACTTGGGCACAAGCATGATCTCCAAAGCCCGATTTGAAAACCCGGATGGTTCCCCGCTACAGATAAACCTCGATTACTTCGGAATCGAAAGAAGTCCTAAAAGACCATCTGCAGGCCCCTTTCGCATCATAGATGAAAATACCACTATCCAGAAGAGGGTCTGGCCGAGGGAATAAAAATCCGCAAACTTCTTTTCACTCGTAGAAATATCCAGAACGAAAAGACCTATTTTTTTTCAGCCCAACGCTTTCCAATTTATGCGCTCTTCATGCACCGCCCTTCCCATCACATCCCGATGAGTAAAGGTGATCTGTGGCTTCGACGACTCTCTTTTCACCTCCACACTCAAGAACCCACCCTTCAGTCGCAGAAACTCATGCTCGGGCCTGACATCGTCGGCGTCCCAGCCTTGGGCATGCCAGTCGCTAATCGGGCCGGAACAGAACTCCATCAAGCCAGTCTCCAGATCCTTGGATACGTATTGCCAATGCCTATCACCGTTTACGACAAACAAATTGGGAACTCCGGACAAATAGGATCGAAGCATCTCCCCTTCCTGCTCGTAGGCTTTGTTGGCATGGTTGTCCACCTTGGAATCACGATCAGGGCCCACGATTGGAGTCGCTGAGACGAGGATCTTGAAGCTTGCATCGGAGGACTCCAGGGACTGTTTCAGCCAAGCCAGCTGCTCAGATCCCCAAATCGTCTTATCCGGCCCATCGGGCGCATTGTTCGGAGAGCGAAACTCCCTTCCCTCCATCATCCAGATTTGCAGATCCTTACCCCATCGAATGCTGCGGTAGGGCTTGTCTTCGAGCGGTACATTTTGGTACCAAAGGCTAATCCCATCCGCAAAGGTCCGGTCTCCATAAGGCGTCGAGGCAGGATTGGAGTCGTCCTTGAGCAAATCATGGTCATCCTTCATCAGGAAGACGGGGACATCTTTGAACAAGTCCTTCAAACTGGGCCAGGCGTCCATCGCGTGCCATTTGTGCCGGGCTTGCTCGATGTTTTTCGCAAGCGGCCCCGGCTTGTCATAATAGACATAGTCGCCAGTTTGGATAAAAAAGTCAGGCCGCATCGATGCCATACTATCGTAGGAATGAAAACCGCGAACATCCTCGTCGAAGCTCCAAAAATATTGGCAGGTAGATGTGGTGAATAAGACCGGAACCTCCTGGTCTGGAGCCGGCGCAGTCACAAAACTCCCCAGCGCCCGGCCCGCCGGAGCATTCTCGTCCGCCTTTGTCAATAGCTCCACCTCATACGTGGTAGCGGGCTTCAAGCCCTTGAAGGGCAACCTTACCGTAAAGTCATTTTCCCCCAATGCCTGCACCCATTCCGAAGTGTGGGTTTCATCTCCATTGCGCAAGCTCACACGCACCAGCCCTTCGGCACCTTGTACTCCCCCATCCATTTGCGATACAGGCATATTTTCATCAAAATCGATGGGGTGTCTAAAGACCTCCGCTCTTCGCTCATGCCTGACCGGATTGGGAACCTCCTGTCCACACACTCGCGTCCATACCAGCACTGAGTCCGAACTGACCTCCATCAACTTGAATCCCGTGGTGAAAAACAAAGGCTTTGCCGAGCTGGTCTTGGGAAGACCGCCAGCCCAAGCCGGCAGGCTGATTTTTCCGAGAAAGGAGAAAGACAAGACTCCTAAACCGAGTCTTTTGAAGAATTTTCTACGGGGGCTGTTATTCATCTTGTGATTTGAAGGGCTAAAAACTGAAATAAGATACGCAACAATAAAAAGGACTTTCCGACTTGGTATTTGATTTTTTGACAAAAAAAACCGAGCCTCACGGCCCGGTTTCTTACTTTTTATAGTGTGAAGGTTAATCCACCAACGAAACATTGATCGCATCTCCAACCTTAGTCACTTTAGCGACTCCTTTGCTAGTGAGGCCTTTGATGCACACATCCCAACGCTTACCGCTTAAGCCAGTTTTTGCCTTTAGATCAGCTAGGGCAACGGGTGATTGCAGTTTCAATAGCTCCAAAACTCCTTTTTCCTCCTCGGTCAGATCTACAGCTTTCTTCTCAGGCCTCATCTGAGGAAAGAACAGCACTTCCTGAATGGTGGTTTTATTGGTCAACATCATAGTCAATCGATCGATGCCGATACCCAAACCTGAAGTAGGCGGCATGCCGTATTCGAGTGCTCTGAGGAAGTCCTCATCCATCACCATGGCTTCATCATCACCACGTGCTGCCAGCTTCAACTGATCCTCAAATCGCTCCCGCTGATCGATCGGATCGTTGAGCTCGGTATATGCATTGGCAATTTCTTTTCCGTTCACGAACAGCTCAAAGCGCTCCACCAAACCTGGTTCGGTTCTATGTTTTTTCGCCAGAGGCGTCATTTCTATCGGGTAATCTGTAATGTAGGTAGGCTGGATCAGGTGAGCCTCAACTTTGGCACCGAAGATCTCATCAACCAATTTACCTTTTCCCATGGTTCCATCGGTGGCGATACCCATTTCTGCGCAAACGGTCCGAAGTTCATCCTCGCCCATCTTGCTCACATCCACTCCGGTGTATTCCTTGATGGAGTCATACATAGAAAGTCTGCGGTAAGGGCCTGCGAAATCAATCTCGTGATCACCTACCTGAACCACGGTCTTGCCATGGATCGTTTCGGTTACTTTCTCCAACAAATCCTCCACCATCTCCATCATCCAGATGTAATCCTTGTAGGCCACATAGATCTCCATGGAGGTGAATTCGGGGTTGTGCGTGCGGTCCATTCCTTCGTTTCGGAACATCTTCCCAAACTCATACACACCATCAAAGCCGCCGACGATCAATCTTTTCAGGTATAGCTCATTGGCAATCCTGAGGAAAAGTGGCATATCCAGCGTATTGTGATGTGTATTGAAAGGGCGTGCTGCAGCTCCGCCGTGTACAGCCTGAAGGATCGGCGTTTCCACTTCCAGCCAGCCGTGATCGTCGAAATAGCGACGCATCTGGGAGATGATTTTCGAGCGGGTGATGAACGTGTTTTTCACCTCCGGATTGACCGTGAGATCCACATAACGCTGACGATAACGGAGTTCCGGGTCGGTAAAGCCATCATGAACAACTCCATCTTCGTCCCGCTTTACCACTGGAAGTGGCTTCACTGATTTGGAAAGAATCTTTATTTCCGTGACATGGAGCGAAATTTCGCCTGTCTGAGTGGTAAAAATATAGCCTTTCACCCCGACGAAATCGCCTAGACCCAGGAGCTTTTTGAAAACAGTATTGTAAAGCGTCTTATCCTCCTCCGGACAGATATCATCCCGACGAACGTAGATCTGAAGGATCCCAGTGGAATCCTGGATTTCTGCAAAAGAAGCTGAACCCATAATTCGCCGACTCATCAGCCGGCCCGCAATGGAGATGTCTTTATAGTCAGTCTTTCTGTTTTCGTAGTTTCTATGGATGTCCTCCGCGGTGACATTGATCGGAAATGCCTCGGCCGGATAGGGATTGATCCCCAAGGCCATCAGTTCTTCCCGGTCTTTTCTGCGTTCAATTTCCTGTTCGCTCAAAAGTTGCATTGTATTTAATTGAAATTTGAAGTTCTTTTTAATTCGAGCTGGAAGACCGATGACAGAAGACCGAAGTCGTAAATCATAAAGTCAATCAGATCATTTTTTGGTACTCTATTATTATTGCCTGCGATTGATCATTGCTAACCAAGGCTTCGACTCCGATCAGCCTGACACCATTGTAGCCCAGAGCAGAGTCGAAGGGATTGTCACCCTGAGCGGAGTCGAAGGGTGTTCCACTGCCTTCTGAGACTGCCACTGAATACCGCCCACGGAGACTGATCACTCCCTACTCTCTTTCCTCCTTTTCATTTCCCGCTTGATCAACTCAAACTCTCTGCTGCTTTGTCCAGCAATCGAGGTGTTTTCCGATGCTCTTCGGGTCAGGTAAGGCATTACTTTTTCCACCGGACCATAGGGCATGTATTTAGCGACGTTATATCCTGCTTTTGCTAGGTTGAATGAAATGTTGTCACTCATACCATAGAGTTGGGAGAAATACATGCGTTCAGAATTCGGGTCAATCGCATGTAAATTCATCAATTCGGTGAGCTTGAGAGTGCTTTTCTCATTGTGAGTCGCACACACCAGCCAAACCGATTTTTCTACACAATAGTTGATCGCAGCATCATAGTCCCGGTCGGTAGCGGCCTTATTAGGCTGGATCGGATCCGTATATCCCAATTCCTGCGCTCTTTCCCGTTCCTTTTCCATATAGGCACCTCGCACCGGCTTCGCCCCTAAGATATAACCACGATCCGAAGCCTCCGCATGCGCCTTTTTCAGTCTCTTAAGAGAATCATGCCGGTACATCTGATAGGTATTGTAAACTACACCGCGCTCGCGGTTATATTTCTCCATGGCCTCATACGTGAGATCGTCGATCACATCCTGAAACCAGCTTTCCTCTGCATCTGACAGGATTTTCAATCCCAGGTCATGAGCGGCTTTGCAAAGTCTATCTACCCGTGCGCGCGTTCTTTCAAAAGCCGCTTGCTCAGCCTCTGTCAACTTCTCCCCGGCCTGGATTTTCTCCATAATATGGTAATCCCCCAAACCTGTCACCTTGAAAACCCCAAACGGCATGTAGCTGGTCTTGGCAGATTCCACCAATGTGTGGTAGATCTCTTCACATGTTTTGTCAAAAGACGCTTCATCCCCCTTGCCCTCTACCGAGAAATCGAGAATAGAACCTACTCCGAAATCAGCCAGATGTGCGCAGGCATGTAAGCTCTCGGCAATCGTTTCTCCTCCACAGAAATGCCCAAACATCGTCCGCTTCATGATTCCCTTGACGGGAAGCTTGAGTTTAAAAGCCAGATTGGCCAAGCCGATGCCCAAATCGGAAATCAGATTACTGTTGAGTGTGGCAAAAATCAGGTACATTTTCCTGAGTTCTGCAGTGCTTTTAGAAGCAAATGCTACTTCTAAATTCTCGAAAGAAATATTGGGCAAAACGGGCATAGCGCTCAAATAAGGTCGCAAAGATATCAAAAAATCAACTTGGACAGGGGATTTGCGGGGCATTTGAACTGAGAAAAGTCCAGAATACCAGTCGTTTTTCTACACAATACAAACAGAGCTTTAACGAGCATCTACCATCAAAACCCGATACAAATAGCTAATTGTCGAAAACCAGGGACGCCCCCCAAATTGAGACCCCACCAATTTTCATTCTTCAATTTGATCAAAGCATAAAATGAAAGAATTTAAAAATTTTTCAAACAGCATATTATAAATAATATCAAGATAATTTTAGAACATTATTCTGTTTCGGGTTGATTTTTTAAGAAAATTGAAAAAAAATCAAGGAAAATGATTCAGCATTGCTATTTCATCAAAAGTTGATCGAAAAATTAATTTTGTTTTTAAAAAGTCACCGTTTATTTTTGAGGCATGTTACTTACAGCAGCGATCTATTTTACCTTCTTTTACTTTTACTTTCGAAGCCAAAATCGAATCGGAGCTGTGTATTGCCTAGCCAAAAACTAAAAGAAAATAAACACACAAAAGCCCGATTCGAAAGAGTCGGGCTTTTTTCATTTCAAACGCTCAGAACTATGAAGCCGCACAAACAAATCAAAGATTGGGGATTAGGATTGACCACCCCGCTGATCATCGCAGGGCCTTGCTCCGCCGAAACTCCGGAACAGATCGAACAAATCTGCAAGGAAATGAAGGAAGAAAACATGATTCCTCAGCTGTTCAGAGCCGGTGTCTGGAAGCCGAGAACCAGACCGGGGTCTTTTGAAGGTGTCGGTGAAGAGGGTCTGAAGTGGATGGAAATCGTCCGTCACAACCTCAATATCCCAATCACCGTCGAAGTTGGGAACGCTTCCCATGCTGAACTCGCACTCAAGCATAAAGTGGATGTACTTTGGATCGGCGCCCGAACTACCGTCAATCCTTTCGCAGTTCAGGAAATCGCTGAAGTTCTTCGCGGCGTCGATATCCCCGTCATGATCAAAAACCCGATGAATCCGGATCTGGAACTTTGGATCGGAGCACTGGAAAGAATGCATGCGGTCGGCATCGACAAACTGGCGGCAATCCACCGCGGGTTCTCTGATGCGTACGACAAGCGTTTCAGAAACAAGCCAAACTGGTCAATGCCGATTCACCTGAAGCGTGAGTGGACGGGAATGGAAGTCATCAATGACCCTTCTCATATTGTAGGAAGAAGAGACGGTCTGCTCGAAGTAGCTCAAAGCGCCATGAATTTCGGACTGGACGGCTTGATGATCGAGACTCACCACGATCCCGATAAGGCTTGGTCGGATGCCAAGCAGCAGGTGACTCCAGCGAGATTGAAGGAAATAATCAGCTCGATTGACTTCAAGGAATCACTGGAAATGATGAAACCAGACGAAAAACTGCAGGATCTCCGCAGAGCGGTAGATCACATGGATGACCAGTTGCTGGATATTCTTCAGGAAAGATTCGCAATCATCGATCAAATCGGCGCGCACAAGCGTGAGCACCATTTGTCAGTGTTTCAGTCTGACCGCTGGAAAGACGTGATGGAAAGCCGTACCCAAAAGGGCGTTGCCAAGCATCTGAGTGAAAAATTCATGAAGGAATTGCTTTATACGATTCACGAAGAATCTGTAAAACGCCAGGAAAAACAACTGCGTGAAGGCGAAGCCATCAAAAAATAAATCTGCTCTCAAATCTCGGAAGGCAGTCCCGCTTGGCGACTGCTTTCCTTACCTTTCACCTCGTATCAAAATCTTGCTGCACGTTGGATCCTGTCATTTTTGCCTCAGAAGTCCGGCAGACGCTCGCTAGCGTTTTAGCCGAATTGTCTTTTTCTAGGTTGGTAGTCCTGACCGACTCCAATACCCAATCCAATTGCCTCCCCATTATTTCCTCGATTCTGCCACAGGATGCTATTTTCATCAGTGTCTCAGCGGGAGAAATCAACAAAAACCTCGACACCTGCTCCCAGATCTGGAGTCAAATGACCGCGGCGGCATTGGACCGTAAGGCTCTGATGCTCAATCTTGGCGGCGGAGTGATCACCGATATGGGGGGCTTTTGCGCCAGCCTATACAAGAGAGGCGTCCGATTCGTCAACATGCCCACTACCCTGCTTTCGCAGGTCGATGCCAGTGTAGGCGGCAAACTCGGCGTCGATTTCCAGGGACTGAAAAATCACCTGGGAGTCTTCAACGAACCCGAGACTGTCATCGTCGCGCAGGAATTCCTAACAACTTTGCCGCAGTCGGAACTCCGATCTGGCTACGCAGAAATTCTGAAGCATGGATTGATCAGGGATGCGGCCTATTTTTCGAAGCTAAAAATCAAAGACTGGGAGAGTCAAGATTGGGAAAGCCTGATCAACCACTCTGTCGGCATCAAAAAAGCCGTCGTAGAAGCCGACCCAAAAGAAGCCGGGCTGCGCAAAATCCTGAATTTCGGACATACCATCGGACATGCGTTCGAGTCTTACTTTCTCGACACCTCCAATCATCTGCTCCACGGCGAAGCCATTGCGCTGGGGATGATCTGCGAAGGATTCCTCTCTTTTCAGAAAGTAGGATTCAGCTATGAGGAATTGGATCAGCTGACGAAAACGATGCTTCAGATCTACGGAAAGGTGGATTTTGAAGTAAATGAACTTGATCCGATTCTTGACCTTTGTCTGCAGGACAAAAAAAATGAAGGCAGCACTTTGATGTTTTCACTGCTGACTTCCATCGGCGATTGTACGTACAATATCCCAGTCAACCGCGAGGAAATCCGCACTGCGATCATCCACTATCACAACCTATAAACGGCCAAAGCCTTGACTACGCACACCATGACTTCACTTCGCCTAAGCCAAAAAAGCGATTTCAACCCGACCACAATACCCCTTCCCTCTTCCAAAAGTGAATCCAACCGCGCTTTGGTGATAGATGCCTTGACCGAGGGGGAAAACAAAATCACCAATCTCGCTGAAGCCCGCGATACGCAGACGATGATCCGATTGCTCAGCAGCAATCCGGCCGTGTTTGACGTATTGGACGCCGGCACGACCATGCGTTTTCTGACGGCTTTTGCCACGGTGACGAATCAGAAAAAAGTCATGACCGGAACAGCCCGTATGTGCGAGCGACCGATTGGGGTGCTCGTGAATGCGCTGCGAGAAATCGGTGCTGACATTCATTATCTGAACGCTGAAGGGTATCCTCCCCTTGCGATTCACGGCTTGCCTGCGCAAAAGTCAAACAAAGTGAAAATCCGGGGCGACGTCTCCAGCCAATACATCTCGGCCATGGCGATGATTGCACCGCTACTTCCTCAAGGATTGGAGATCGAGCTGGAAGGAAAAGTCGGCAGCCGGACCTACATCGAAATGACTCTGGAGTTGATGGCCCAATTTGGCATCAACTACACCTGGGAAGAAAACAAAATCAAGATCGCTCCTCAAGCCTATCAGCCGACTGCTTTTGCGGTGGAAAGTGACTGGTCGGGCGCAAGCTACTGGTTCAGCTTACTGGCCTGTGCGGATTCAGGGGCGCTATTTTTGGAAGGATTAAAAGAAAACAGCCTGCAAGGTGACTCCGCCATTGTCGAGATCATGAGCCATCTTGGGATCAAAAGCACTTTCGAAAACGGCGGTGTTTTGCTAAAAAAACAAGCAGTCACTGGACTTAAAAACTGGGACTTCACCCACTGTCCTGACTTGGCTCAGACCGTCGCCGTCACCTGTGCAATCCTCGGACAAAACGCAATCTTTACCGGGGTGGAAAGTTTGAAGATCAAAGAAACCGACCGAATCTTCGCCTTGCAGAAGGAATTGGCGAAGTTCAACGCAGAACTGAAAGAGATCGAACCGGAAGTCTATCAGGTGATTCCATCCGTGACCATGCCCAACCAAGTGCAGATTCACACCTACGACGACCACCGCATGGCGATGGCGTTTATGCCCTTGCTCACCAAAACCGAAGTCATCATCGAAGATCCTGACGTGGTCAACAAGTCCTACCCAAGTTTTTGGAAGCACTGTAATTTGGCAGGGATTCAAACAGAAAACCTCGCAGAATTATGAGCCTTAAAATAGCCATTCAGGGCGTACCGGGATCTTTTCACCATAAAGTCGCACTGGAAAACTTCGGCGCAGACAGCGAGATCATCCCTTTCAATACTTTTGAGTCTTTGGCTAAATTCGTCGCAAACGGAGATGCTGACTTCGGTGTGATGGCAATCGAGAATTCCATTGCAGGAGCCATCTTACCCAACTACGATCTGATTGATCGCTACGGGCTGTATATCCGCGACGAATATTACCTGCCGATTGCCCATCAGCTGATGGCGCTTCCCGGACAGAAAATCGAGGATATCCTCGAAGTTCGGTCGCATCCAATGGCGCTATTGCAATGCAAGACTTTCTTAGCCAAGTACCCGCACATTCGCCAGTTTGACGACGTGGATACTGCTGCTGTGGCCCAAAGGATCTCGGAAAATAAACTGACCGGACTGGCTGGGATCGCCAGCGAAATAGCGGCAGACATCTATGGGTTGGAGATCTTGGCGCGGGATATTCAAACCGTCAAAAAGAACTTCACTCGATTTATTATTCTGCAAAAGGAAAAGGTTCAAACCGAACGCCTTCCGAACAAGGTCTCCTTTAAGATTACCATTCACAATGAGGCAGGAGGATTGGCCAAACTGCTGACCTATTTATCGGAAAAACAATTCAATTTGAGTAAAATCCAGTCCATTCCCGTGATTGAAAAACCTTGGGAATATGCGTTCTTCATAGACGCAGAATTTGCAGACTATGACCTATACCGGGAGGCCATGGACTCGGCAACCCAGCAATTTGGGGACTTGAAAATTTTTGGTGAATACACACGAAGGAAATAATGAAGGGATTCGCCACTAGAATCAACACGGTCGAAGAATACTACTTTTCGGCAAAGCTTCGGGAAGTCAATCAAATGATCGCAGACGGAAAACCAGTAATCAATCTGGGAATCGGGTCTCCGGATAGGGCGCCCGACCGTACAGTGATCGATGCCTTGAAAAGCACCGTAGAACACCCCCAAGCCCATGGTTATCAAAGCTACCAGGGAATACCGGAATTGAGGATCGCTATGGCGGGATTTTACTCCAGAGAGTATGGGGTTATACTCAATCCCGGCAAGGAAATCCTACCTCTTTTGGGTTCCAAAGAAGGCATCATGCACATCAGCATGGCTTTTCTAAACCCCGGAGATCAGGTATTGATTCCCAATCCCGGCTACCCGACTTACTCATCGGTAACTAATTTGGCTCAGGCCGAACCGATCTATTATGACTTGGATCTACTGCGAAAAGGGAAACCAAATCTGGAGGCGTTAGAGCAGCTAGACTTGAGCAGAGTCAAGCTGATGTGGATCAACTATCCGCACATGCCGACCGGCGCGCCAGGTTCTCGAGAAATCCTGACCGAACTTGTCGCTTTTGCACAAAAGCATCAAATCGTCCTAATCAATGACAATCCCTATAGCCATATCCTGAATCCTGAACCGCTGAGCATTTTGGCGATTCCTGGAGCAAACGAAGTGGCCTTGGAACTCAATTCACTTAGTAAGACCTTTAACATGCCCGGCTGGCGCGTGGGAATGCTTTGCGGAAGGGCAGATTGGGTCGAAGCTGTCTTGAAGGTAAAATCAAACATGGACTCGGGCATGTTTCTCGGCCTCCAAAAAGGAGCTATTGCGGCTTTGAACTTGGGGAAAAATTGGTTTTCCGACCAGAACGAGATCTACGACAACCGTCGAAAACTGATTTGGAAGCTTGCCGAAAAGCTGGAACTGAGCTACGACCCTAAGGCCACCGGGCTTTTCGTTTGGTGCAAAATGCCCGAGGGAAAATCCGCCGAGGAATTGGTCGATTGGATGCTATACGAAAAGAACATTTTTATCACTCCGGGAAAAATCTTCGGCTCGCAGGGAGAAAACTACGTCAGGTTCTCTCTTTGCATGCCCGAGTTCAAAATCCTGGAGGCGATCAACCGTATCAAATAAAACCCTGTCATGAAGAAACTACACATCATCGGACTTGGCCTCCTGGGAGGTTCATTTGGCCTTGGTGCCCGACAGAAATTCCCCGAACTGATCATCACCGGCACAGATGCCAACCAAAAAAATCTGGCCGAGGCCCTGACTTTGGGCATCATCACCGAGGCGAAGGAAAAACCGGACGCGGATACGGATTTGGTGATCCTGGCTACGCCAGCGGATACCTTGGGAGATTTGGTGCTGAAAACACTTGAACAGGTCAATGAAAATACACTGGTTTTCGATGTCGGATCTACCAAAGCTAAGCTTTGCGCGTTGCTGACCGATCACCCGAAGCGGAGCCAATATTTGGCTGCGCACCCGATTGCGGGCACGGAATATTCCGGACCCAAAGCCGCATCCGCTGACCTCTTGGACAAAAAAGTCCTGATCATCTGCGAGCTGGAAAAGACAGATTTACATCTGAAAGAAAAGGCCTACCAACTCTTCGAAGCACTGAATCTGAAACTCCGGTTTATGGATCCCGAGGAGCATGATCGCCATCTCGCCTTTGTATCGCACCTCTCACATATCTCTTCTTTTATGCTTGGGGAGACAGTCTTGCAAAAGATGGAAGATGATAAAAACATCTTTGACATGGCCGGTTCGGGCTTCGCCTCAACCGTCCGCCTAGCCAAATCCAGCCCTGCGATGTGGGCACCGATTTTCACCGAAAACAAAGAAAATATCCTCAACGCAATGGACGGTTACATCGCTAACCTGACTGCCTTTCGCGACAAAATTGCGGCAGAAGACAGCAAAGGACTTTTCGACGAGATGGCCGAAATCAACAAGATTCGGGACATTTTGGATTTGGGAAAGTAAGGGGGATTTGAGATTCGAAGTTTGAGATTTGAAATTAAAAACGAGGTGATACTGCTTCTCCAGAAGGAGCATTTTTCATGTCAAATAAACTCATGAGAAAAAAACAAATCTAGCCCTTTGCTCGAAGCTAACAGACTTTTCTCACATTAGTCAAATGCAAGAACCCGAAGTATTCTGCCCTAGAAATACGACCGAATGGAGGGCTTGGCTGGAACAGAATCACAATTCAAAGTCTTCGGTATGGGTTGTCTTCTACAGCAAAGCCACGCAAAAGCCTTCCCTCACCTGGAGCGACGCCGTCGACGCTGCGCTTTGCTATGGCTGGATCGACAGCAAAAAAATCAAGATCGACCACGAGACTTCCCACCAGTTTTTCAGCAAGCGAAAGGCAAAAAGCACCTGGTCCAAGATCAACAAGGACAAGATCGATAAGCTGATGGAGTCCGGATTGATGACTCAGGCAGGATTGGATGCGGTGGCGGTTGCGAAGCTGAATGGCTCTTGGACCATCTTGGATCAGGTTGAGGATTTAATTGTACCGAGAGATTTGGAGGAAGCGTTGGTTTCTAAACCCGGAGCAAAGGAGTTTTTCGAAAGCCTCAGCAAGTCCGTGCGGAAGATGATGTTGACATGGCTCGTCTTCGCCAAGCGGCTAGAAACCCGGCAAAACCGGATTGACGAAATCGCCGAATTGGCATCCAAAGGCCAGAAGCCGAAGCAGTTTTAGAGAGAAAAATCCGTTACTTTTTCTCAAAGATCGACCCCGGTACCTTGCCGATCGTCGAGACAGAAAGATCTCTGCAACCAAAGATTGACGCAATCACCGCAGCCGTGTTGGCATTGCTGTTCGGCTCGTCCATCTTCCGGTTTTTCACAATTCCAGGTCCGGTGATCCCCCAAGGCACCTGCATCTCTTCGATGCTCAACCCACCATGTCCCGAAGCGGGATTTCCTCCGTGGTCGGAGATCAGCAGGAAGTTGGTATCATCGTAGTGACCCGAAGCCTTCATCTTACCGATCAATTTTCCAATTTCTGCGTCAGCATCCTCGATTGCTTTGATGTATTCCGGTGACATCCATTTGTAGCTGTGTCCGGCATGATCGACGTGCACAGTATAGAGAAAAACCAGCGTTGGATCGTCTTCATTTTCCACGATGAAATCATACGCTTTGCCGTAATTGACCGCATAGCCGTCATTTTCCTCAAAGTTGACTTCATCCAAATAAGCCTTGTTGAAGGA
The DNA here is from genome assembly GCF_039523455.1 of Algoriphagus jejuensis. Taxonomy (NCBI): domain Bacteria; kingdom Pseudomonadati; phylum Bacteroidota; class Cytophagia; order Cytophagales; family Cyclobacteriaceae; genus Algoriphagus; species Algoriphagus jejuensis. Next base: position 150,510 of record NZ_BAAAFI010000007.1, read on the forward strand.
ATTGATCAGTTCGGCCCAATTATAGTAAAAGGCGGTTTTCACTCCGGGAACCTGATCTTTCAGCAATTTGAAAATGGAAGGATAGTACCCAGCCTCATCAATCTCAATCGGCGGAAATTTCTGGTTGTCAACCCTCCATTCGTTGCCGGTGACGCCGTGCTGCTCGGGGCCGCCCGATGTCAGATGACTCGTCCAGTTTGGCATCGTGACGGAAGGCATCACGGGACGCGTATCCATCGAGAGCACGCCGTCCTTCATGAGTTCGTCAAGATTCGGATGCTTGGCGGTCTTGTAGCCGTCGACGCTGAGTCCGTCGATGCCTATTACCACCACGCGTTTTGGTTTGAGTTCTTGAGCAAAACCAACCAGTCCCAAAAACATGAAACCGATAAAAAACAGGGAGGTAAGATAGCGCATGGAAGATCGTGAGGATTTGGTTTTAATGATAGCCTGAGGATCCGAACAATCCAAACCGGTCAAATACTATTCTCCATTTCTGCAGTTCGGCGGAAGACATCGCTGCCCGCAAATTAGGATCGGCTTTCCCGGCTTTGATTTTTGGCAATCCGCTGATTTGATTTCCAGAATCGTGAGAAATCGACTATTTTATGTGATGCAATTGAATAGGATTCCATTGTAAGTATTGCCGAGAAATTGAACTGGCTCCGTTGGCGGAATAATTCGCTGAGAACCCGAACAAACCTCTTTTTTCAATTCCAATCTTTTCCAAAGCAAACTAAAACCAGAATTTTCTCCATGGCTTTACGATTCGTTCTCATTTTGCTCGTCTGCATCTCGGCATGTAGACCGACTTCGGAAAAAGAAGCCGACCGGATCTTTGAAAAATGGAATCATTCTGACACGCCTGGAGTCGCCGTGGCGGTGGTCAAGGATGGAAAGATCCTGTTCAAAAAAGGTTACGGTTCGGCCAATTTAGAATACGGAATCCCAGTGACCACAAGCACGATCTTTCACATCGCCTCTGTGTCGAAACAATTCACCGCGTTTGCCGCACTGATGCTGGAAAAAGAAGGTAAACTCTCGATGGATGACGACATCCGAAAGTACATTCCGGAAGTCCCGGATTTTGGAAAAACCATCACGCTGAGACATCTGGCAACGCATACCAGCGGCCTGCGCGACCAGTGGAATCTCCTCGCCATCGCAGGATGGAGACTCGACGATGTGATCACTAAAGAACAGGTGCTCAAACTCATCAGCAAACAGCAGGAGCTCAACTTTGATCCGGGAGAAGAATTCCTGTATTGCAACACCGGTTTTACGCTTCTGGCCGAGGTGGTCGCCCGAGTTTCGGGGCAGACGTTTGCGGAGTTTTGTTCAGAAAAGATCTTCCAACCGCTTCAGATGAATCACACGCTCTTCTATGATGACCATGAGAAAATCGTCCCCAATCGAGCCTATTCCTATTATCCCGACAGCTCGGGGTATAAGAAAAGCGTTCTGAGCTATGCCAATGTCGGCGCTACCAGCTTATTCACCACCGTAGAGGACTTGAGCAAATGGGCTGAAAATTTCTCCAATCCCCAAGTCGGCGATCAGAGCATCATTGACAAACTGAATACGCTTGCACATTTAAACAACGGAGAAACCTTCGGAGGTGCGATGGGGCAGTTTATAGGGGAATACAAAGGAGTCTCCGAGATCTCCCATGGCGGTGCAGATGCGGGCTACCGCACTTATTTCGCAAGGTATCCTGATCAAAACCTTGCCGTATCGGTTTTTAGCAACGATGCTTCCTTCGAGTCGGGCAAATTTGCGCACCAAGTGGCTGATCTTTTCCTGGAAAATCTGACGGAAAAAGAGGAAAAAACAGCTGAAGAAAAACCCGATTCGACTGCTGTCAAAACGCTCAGTCCGGAAGTTCGAACCAAACACCTTGGAGACTATGAGATGAAAAATGGGGATATTCTCTCCGTCTCAGAAAAAGATGACCAGCTCCATATCCAAGCCACGGGAGAGGAAATCTATCCTCTCGTCCCAATTTCTGATACTCAGTTCAAATTGGAAGAACTGGAAATAACCCTTGAATTTCTCGAAGAGACAAACGCTCTCAGCCAAACTCTAAAGGTGTCTTACTCAGAAAATGACAGCGACGAGGGCAAAAGAATAGAGGCCTTCGATCCCGGATCAGTGGACCTTTCGGAATTTGTTGGCACCTACTACAGCGACGAATTGTCCACGGCCTACCAGTTCGTGATCATTGACAGCAACCTGGTGGCCACCCATTCCCGACACCATGAGATCTACTTTACCCCAATCAAAAAGAACGTGTTTTCTGGAGACACCTGGTTCTTTGGACGGGCTGAATTCACCCGCAACAGCGCCGGAGAGGTAGAAGGACTGAAAGCTTCCGCCGGGCGAACCCGAAACATGACGTTTCGAAAAACGGAATAGCCCAGGATCAGGAGGATAATTCAACCAAGCTTGAGGGGTTTGGGAATGTAATCAATCTCGGATTTTTGATTTCGGATTTCGGCACGTCCCTCCCGAAAATCAAACCATACCCCTATGATTTTGAGGTTTTTTGATTTTTCCGGGTTGTGTTGATTGTAGATACCACTATGGCCAAAAGCTCATTACATTCCTTCCAACGAGGGGCAACCAATTCAGCATTGGCCAATCCTGATTCAGAAATCAACTCCAGCCAATACATAGTTTCATCAGATTCCTCTTCTACAATTCCCAATTTCGCCAAAAACTCTGCTGTAGAGCGACCTCTTAAAGCCGATCGATAATTGGCTTCCATCGAAGTCAAAGATCTAATTATCTGATTAGTCAAAGTGAAAGTATAGCTCTTCCTCGGAAGAGTTTCGCAGAGTTGGATTTTACTCAGGGCGAACTTTTAAATCGATTTTTAAGTAGCTCTTTCACAATACATCCATTTTAAAAAGTTGGAATTGATAAATTGGAAAAGAAATCATTCTTTAAGTTTCTACAAATCTGCCAATCATAAAACCAATCTGAATTCTACTCACCGAAATCCCATTTCCAAAATCATCTTTCCCATGAAAAACCTACTCTTCGCCCTTCTCTTTCTTTTCAGCCTTCCCGCCTATTCGCAGGATACCTGGACAGTCATCACACCGACAAACGAGGCGACTCCGCGCCATGAAAACTCTTTCGTGGAATGCGACGGCAAGCTCTATTCCCTCGGTGGACGTGGAGAAAGACCAGTCGAAGAATATGACCTCAAAACCAACACCTGGACAAAAGTAGCCGACGCACCGATGGAAATCAGCCACTTTCAGGCTGTGACGTACAAGGACGAAATCTGGGTCATCGGTGCCTTCACCGGCGGTTACCCCCACGAAACTCCGATTCCAAATGCCTGGATCTTCAATCCAAAAACCAAGACCTGGAGAGAAGGCCCCGCTATTCCAACCGACCGCCTGCGAGGCTCTGCCGGAGTATTCGTGAGAGACGATAAGATCTACCTTATTTGCGGCATCCAGGATGGACACTGGGATGGTTTTGTGTCTTGGTTTGACGAGCTGGATCCCAAGACAGGAAAATGGATTACGCTCGCCGACGCACCAAGACCTAGAGATCACGTAAGTGCAGCGATGGTTGGTGACCGTCTCTATCTGGCCGGTGGCCGGACTTCCAATGCCAAAAACAACCGGGTGATCGACACGACTATCAAAGAAGTGGATTACTATGACTTCAAGACAAGTACCTGGACTACCATCGATGCGGTAATCCCTACCGAACGTGCCGGGAACTCGAACCTGGGCATCGGCCCCTACCTGGTCGTGATGAACGGTGAAAGCGGAGTCCAAGTCCCAGCCCACTCCGAGGTGGAAGTCCTCGACACCCGCACCAACACCTGGTCTACCCTTCCGAACCTGCTTCAAGGCAGACACGGCACCGGAACGGTATTTCTGGATGGAAAGATCTACGTCCAAGCCGGTTCCGGCAACCGGGGCGGCGGCCCAGAACTCAGTGAGATGGAAGTGATTGAGTGGAATAAATAAATCCTCTTGGGAAAAATACCATCCCTATTCCATAGCGAAGGAAAATCCTTCGCCCAAAATAAATATACACGACACTCGGGAAAGGAGTGGGACTTATACGGATGTTAGCGGCAACCGTGTTGGGACGGACAGACAAGAAAATATGGGACTGAGAATATTTGCAATTACTTACACTACAATTACTCTGTTCTTCTTTTGGAATATCTATTCTGACCAAAGTGCATCGATGGGTTATGTTTTCATCTTTCCTTGGTTCTGGATAATTGGAGGAATTCTTCTCGGTGGACTCTTTTACTGGAAGAAGGTAAAAGTAAAATCAAAATCGGACTGGGTGACATTAATTTTCGCGACACCGATTCCGACATTTTTGTTCATGTTTATTGGTTCATCAATAGGTGAGAATGCAAGTTCAACATATGAGTACAATAAAGGTGGACATAGACGCAGAATTGTGACGTACAACTATAAAGACGGAATAACAAAAAGAAGAGAGTTCTACAAAAGTGACGACACGGTGACAGATGAGAATCCCTTTCCCGCAGACGACACCTGGTTAAAGGACAGCGTTTGGGTCTACTACGACAAAGACGGACAAATAGAAAGGACTGAAGATTATCGGAGCGGTGAACACGGCAGCCGCTAAAATCAGCTATAAAACATATGCTGTATTGTAGGTTCTTAACATGTGTGCTGTTAAATTTCGTCAGCAACGTGGGACAAAGATGTAGGTATTTAAAAGCATACGTCTTATAGCTAGGCGTTAGCGGTAAGGCAGCTCGACAAGAAAACATGGACGAATTATTGAAATACCTGGGACTATTTGCCCTCGCGACACCAGTTGCGTATGGACTAATCAAGTATTTTTCTAAAAGCATATTTGAGACCTATTTGACAAAGAGTATTGAAACACACAAGAGCAATCTTGAAAGAATAAATATCTCACATGAAATTCAATACGCTTCGTTACATAAAGAAAGAGCCATTGTAATACGCGAACTATATGACAAACTTTTTAATTACAAGATGGCTGTAATTCATTTCTTCAACGTTGAATTAGCCGCTGGACATGAAGAAGCGGATTTAAAATCAAGAATTACAAGTTGGTCCAATATTGTTCCAGATTTCAGTTCCTATTTTCATAGGAATAGACTTTATTTGAGTAAAGACCTATGCTCAATCATTGACAATTTGAATAATGAACTTGACAAAATTAATAAGGACACACAGAGTTTTTTACAGTCTTTTAAATTAGTCGACAAGCAAATTCAAGCAATAAAATCAAAGGACAAAGGATTTACAGACCTAAGAGACAATGTTAATGGTTTTCTTGAGAAAGACATTGAAAAAATAACTAATGATCTCGAAAAGGAGTTTAGAAAAATATTGGGAGTTGAGTAAGCTGCCCAACCGCTAACAAAGTCTATAACGCAGCCGGCCCGTTTGACAATAATTTGATATTTTGGTGTGCCGCCACGCCTTATAGCTAGACGTTATAGCCATCTAAATGAAAAACCGATGCTGTGACGGGTTTTACTAACCATGTTGATAGAATGGAATCTGAGATAACACTTCAAATCATTCTTACTAAACCCACGTCGTCGGTAGTTTTTGGCCTGCAAAAGGGATCTGGCAATAACTATGAAACAATGCAGAAGCAAATCCCCACATTCAACGATTTAACTTTTACTTTCACAATTAAAGTCAAGGGCGACAGATCAAAAGATACATTTCCCAAATTGTCGGGCAGTTTTGTTCAAGGCTCCGGAGATAATAGGTTTGTATACATCGACATCGGAACCTATGCTGGCCAATCCGACACACCTTGGTCGAGACGGCTTAAAATCCCTTTGACGGGAATCACTTGGAAGGACATTGATTCATTAACCGGCGAATCGATGCTGCAAACCAGTGTTCCAGGAACAGGTAAGGATGGAGGCCCGAACTGTGCGACAGTCAAGCCTTTTGCAGGCTGGCATGCAACAGACGAAACAAATCCATAAGCAGTATGTAATCGAGTAAAGGTCCCTACCCGAGTTACCTCGATAGGATGCACCTCTCCCCCACCTCGGCGTAGTCTACTCTTTTCCGCTTTGAAGTTCAGGAGGACGCTGGGTGAAATTTGTAATTCCACCCTTCTATCGCTACCAATTTTTAAATGGCGAAAAACGTGAAATCCCCCGCTAGGCACAGTCTACTCTCTTTAACTTTTCAAGTTCACGAGGACGATGGGTGAGTTTGTAGCTACACTCAACTGTTCTGGAAGATTTCAAAACAGGAGAACTGGCTAACAGTTGTGGATACTTCAAGATGAAAAAAATCGAAAACCTGAAGGCAAAAACGTCTGAAAAACTCATCAGAGATCTGTTACACCCAAGATATTAATCTGGGCAAACGACTTTTCGACAGGCTAGTCATTGCGTCAATTCAATCCTTCATATAAGAATTACACCAAGATTGGCAACATCCGATTCTTTGGTAAGAAAAGAACGTTTAAGTATCAATTGTAAATAATCAGACTCGGAGCAGTCACATAGACATCTGTCTTTCTAAACCGTAGATTTTTGCGGAAGCTGAAGGCAAATTTTGAATTTCCTTCGTCATCATTTGGTATAAAAGTGCCCTTTATTTCCATGGTTCCAAATATCAGGTTTTCATTTCTAATCCGTGCACCTAGACTTATTCCCGTGAAGTTTTGGTATTTATCTATGCAGGTTGAGCATCTCAATTTTGCCCAATAAAAAGAACTGAATGGTGCTATCCGAAATCCTATCAGCGACCAAGGCGTAAATAGGCTGGATTCAAATCCAAGAGATAGCCGCTGAGTGGCGTCAACTTCCTCTACCCGAAGACCCGGAATGGTATTGCCTCCGATCGTCAACCAATCATTAGTCACGCGGTCAAATAGCTGGGTGTAATATCCGGAAGCCGAATTCCTGATTTTATATTTTCCGATGGAATAGGCTTGCGTATAGAAAGTCCCTCCAGTCTGAATAGCTATATCTTCCATACTTCTGTTGCGGACGTAGCCTCCCGCATTCAGCAGCACTTCGTAGAAACTACCACTTTTTGCAGCTCCTTTATAATTTAAATTAAGGCCTGCGTAGGGTCTTTCTATCCCCATTGTCTTAGTATATCCTACCGTAGTGGATAGATTGTATCCATAGGGAATGTCTTCAGTTCGCCCAAATCCATAAACATATTGAGTCTTGAAGAAATTCTGTTGATAGCGTGTGTACTCAGCCAAAATCCCTGAACTGTTGTTGTATCTTGCCTCATCTGCTACTTTTTCCTGCTCGGGGGAAGTAGTAAAATAGCCATCAAACAAACGCAGTGCGACAAATTTCCTGCTTCTGTCTTGCAGCTTTTTGTCTGATCCAAAATTGTAACCTGCCCAAAGATTGCTCACATCATATTTATAGTTTAGAAAAAGTGAGTCTGGCCTAGAATCTACATTGCGTGACCAATTCTGACTCCATCCGCCTCCTCCTGCCATTTTGGAATAGGGAGAAACGAGCGGTCTTTCAAGTAGAATTCCATAGGAATATTCTTTTTCTTCACCCAAACTCAGGCCTGAATTCAACTGTGTGTAATAAAGTGCCAAATCCGCCAAACTTCCCATCACGCTACTCTTGGTGTAGGCAGCGCCTATTCCAGCCCGAGGTGTTCTGTCTATATCATATAGAAAATCAACCTCAAATCCCTGAGCTCGTCCATCTACATTGGCATCATATAATTTAATCAGCGGGGCTTTAGGAAAACTGCCTCCGATGGATCCACCTATGCTGAAAATGTCCCGGGTAATGACAACCAAATCCACAGAATCAGTATCACCTACCCGTTTGGGTATTATTCTACTTTCTAGAATAAATGGTTGATCTCGAAGGAATCTCTCATTATCTCCGACTTTATAAGGATTTAATGGTGTGTTCTCTTTTATGAACAGATGTTGTCGGATAGTTTTTTCACGCGTGTCGGTGTGTAGCTTATTTGCGATTCTACCCACCTTCTGGACAATTGGCTTCTGCTGTCCATAAATGGAAAAATCAAAACCTACAGTTTCCACGGAGATATTCCGGATGATCATTCCTCCAAAAGGAAGGAATTTCGTTTCTGCATTTTCTACCAGCACCGTATCTCGATTGGATCTGGTGATTAAGTCCATTCCTTTATCAAGTGCCTTTCTAGTTATTGAGATTTTGGAGGTGTCGTTCTCATCTTGGGCAAAAAGATCCACATGCATGCTCAAAAGCAATAGTAATAGAAAAAGGGCTCTGGATGAGAATTTGGGCACTATTTCAGGAATTGGGAAGAAATGAAAACTTATGTAAATAAGTGAAGTAAGGTAGGAGTAGTAGTAAGCATTTTTTCTGCCAGAATTACAAAATTAGTAATAGGATGCCCAAAATATTGCGGACGGGTCTAATTGTTCGGGACAAAACAACAACCGTTTCGAAATGAGGAATTCTACTTCAGTGCAAGGCGTTGTCCCTCTCTCGGCCTAGTCAATTCTATTTTGGCTTTGGAGTTCGCAAGACGCTGGGTGGGTTCCGATACTTATCGGAATGCTATTCCACCCTCCTATCCTTACCGTTTAGCACAATACTGGATGGAATTTCCAATCGCAGACCACCAGCAATACGATCACCACATCCTCACAAAACTTGATCAGCGGTCTTATGCTACTTGCACTTTTTCAGCAATTTAGCCTGATGATCATCCAGACCCATCATGAAACCTGCTTTTAACTTTATCCCTTTAGCGCTATTTGCTTTGGCATGCTCACCGGTCGACCCGATGGTCGGCCACACTGAGATCGCCAAATTTCAGGGGAATAAAAAAGGCGCGATCTCCGTGACTTACGACGATGGCATAGTCAACCAACTCACCATCGCCAAACCCATCATGGATAGCTTGGGCCTGCCGGCTACCTTTTATATCATCACCGGAAAAGTGGAAGGCTCTGGCACAGGCAAATTCATCGGCAGAGATCCGCAGGAAATCATCGCCGAAACCGCCCAAATCAAAACGGATCCGAGCAACTTTTTTGAGCGGGCATCCCTGATCGCCTATACCGGCACCAGTGAGGCGGAGGATTACCATGCCCGGGCAGGTTCGCTCTTTGAGCAGGGAAAAATAGCCGAAGCGCATGCGCTGATCGACGAAGGCTACGCAAAAATCCGGCAAGGCACGATGAAGGACACCGACGACGTGGTCTTTCACAACAATGTGGAAGACACCACGACCTGGGAGCAGTACAAGTCCTATTTCGCCCAAGGCCATGAGATCGCCTCGCACACGGTCACCCATCCGCGACTGGCGGCCTTGGATGAGGTCAACATGCTGTATGAGTTGGAGCAAAGCAAAGCCGACTTACTCAAATTCATCGGCCCGGAATCAATCTTCAGCGCCGAAGGGCCCTATGGAACCGAAAATGAACGGGTCATGGAGTATGCGCACAAAATCTATCCGGCACTTCGCAATCGCATGCCGGAACCTTGGCTGGAGGAGATCAACCGCGGAAGCAAGATGAATCCAGGCGAATCCTCCAAAGAATACGTACAGTGGCAGCGCGGCCCGGTCAGCCGCATCGATATCAATCAGATGAAAGCCTGGGTCGATACGGTCATGACTCACGACAACAACTGGCTCGTGTTGGTCTTTCACGGCGTGGAAAATCTGGGGTGGGAGCCAAAGACCCGTCCAGAGCTTGTGGAGTATTTCTCCTACATGAAAGCCAATGAGCAAGATCTTTGGATTGCAACCTTTCGGGATGTGACCAAATACCTTCGGGAGCGAAAAGCAACCCAGGTCAGCGCCGAAGTCGAAAAAGACCTGATCACCCTGACTCTTTCCTCAGATCTTGATCCGTCTGTTTACGCCGTGCCATTGACGCTGAAGACCTATATTTCTGCTGATTGGAAGTCCGTCCAATTTCTTCAAAATGAGGAAAATACGGTTCTCGAGATTGAAAACGACGAAAAAGGCTCTTTTGTAATGTATGAGGCGAGGCCGGGACGCGGAGCGATTTCTTTGAAAAAAGGTCCTTAGGATAATTTGGTGACCAACATGAGCTCGATTAAGTAATGATTTTATCGGTGTTTTCATGCCCTAACCTTCAAAAAAAGATTGGCCAGAAACCACGGTTCAAGCGGCAAAACAATAACTCTTACAGTCTAACTTGATAAAATCTATCTGGATTCATTTGAGAATTGTCAGGTATTATTTTTTAAGCGTAAATTAAATTACTCCCCCTATCGACGCACTGCCCTCAGAAAAGAATTTGATGAACAAGGATAAACTTTACCTTAGTCAATTATTGTCCAAACGGCATTATTTTCAATATTTAAATTCGCTTTTTCTATTTTTACGTTATGAAAAAATTCCTGGTTCTTGCGCTGTTTTTATTGTCTTTCTATAAAGACGGTTGGTCTCAGGAGCTAATTTCGGCCGATTCCGTCTGTGAGACCAAAGATCTCCCCCAACTAATCCGACAGGCAAGGAACAAACCTCCCAAAGAAAAACCAGAAGATGCAAGCTCGCTACTCTTGCTACCAATTATCGGTTCTAACCCTGCCACAGGTTTTATGGTCGGCGTTGGAGGGCAATATGCCTTCAAGATGAATGGCAGTGAACAGTATTCGCTGATCAGCGGAAGTGTTCAGGCTACTACCAAGAATCAGTATATTTTAATGCTCAAAAACAACGTCTATTCGAAGAACGAGAAATTTTTTTACTCCGGGGACTGGCGGTATCTGATCTTTTCTCAGTCCACCTATGGATTGGGTACCAATGCCCCCGAAGGCGGAATCTTGGACTATCAATTCAATTTGGCAGGAATCGAGACCACACAGGATTCTCTCACCCAGCCGATGACTTTTAACTTTGGCCGGCTACATCAGTCCGTCGGAGTAAAAATCAAAGATGATATGTATGTAGGGTTAGGCTACAATTTTGATTCCTATTCTAAAATCAAGGATCTGAAATTGAACCTTTCTGAAGGTGATTCAATGCGGCTTACCTCCCACTATCTCTACAACACCAAATACGGATTTCCGACCGAGAAATATTTTTCTTCGGCGTTGTTTGCCAGTTTTATCATCGATACGCGAGACAACATGATTCAGCCGTACAAGGGACATTTTCTTTCGCTCGGCTATCGCGGTGCCTTTAAGGTAGTCGGAAATAAAAACAACGCCAATATGTTCATGGGAGAGTGGAGAAGCTATCATGGGCTATCCAAAAGAAACCCTGCACACCTCATTGCAATTTGGGCCATGGGAAATTTCACACCAGAAGGAGACTTCCCATATATGAACTTACCCTCCACTGCCTACGACCAACGCGGCAGAAGCTCCCGAGGCTACACACAGGGGCGCTTCAGGGGGAAAGACTATATGTACGCAGAGACAGAATACCGATTCCCCATCTCTAGATGTGGTGGTGTATTGAGCGGAGTGGTATTTGTCAACGGCACTACCACAAACAATGTCGCTCAAGACTTGAAACTTTTTGATTCCGTAAAAGCAGGCTATGGACTCGGCTTGCGGGTGATGGTGGACAAGTATTCCCGAACAAACCTGACACTCGATTATGGATTTGGAGAGCAATCCAGTGGCTTTTACCTGGCAGTATCTGAAACTTTTTGATCCAAACATATCACCTTGCCACCGAGCATCCACCATACAAACCAAGAAGCGTCGCTTCCGACATAAAATCAATGGCTTTCGAATTTGCACGTGCGATGACCATCCACTTTCTGTTCGTTTTATGTCAAAATCTTGTTTGAAGAGACCCCAATCTTCCGGAGAAATAGGCATCGCTTCCAGACTTTTTGCCGGTAGAATTGTTACTGATCGGAAAAGGCAATGCTCCCGACACTTGTCTCTGGAATAATCCTTGTATTCAGTCCTCGGAAACTCAATCAGCTGTCAATGAACTCCTCCGATCTATTAGTATTCGATTCCAAGGGAATCTACTGTCCGAGGGCTAAGGTATATCTTGATCCATGGAAGCCGGTAGACCGGGCCATCATCACGCACGGGCATGCTGATCACGCTAGATTTGGACACAGGAACTACCTGACCCATCACAGTAACATCCCGATCATCCGCCATCGACTTGGAGCAATTAATACTCAGGGAATTGGCTGGAATGAGCCCATTCAGATCAACGGGGTCACTTTTAGCCTTCATCCGGCGGGGCATATCATTGGCTCCTCTCAGGTGCGTGTGGAGTACAAAGGTGAAGTATGGGTGTTCACAGGGGACTATAAGAGCGAAGACGACGGAGTAGCCACACCGTATGAGTCAATCCGATGCAATACGATGATTACGGAATGCACCTTTGGCCTGCCTGCCTTTAAGTGGAAGCCCCAAGCTACGGTCTTCGGGGAAATCAATGCCTGGTGGCAAAGCAATCAACAGGACGGCAAAACCTCCGTCCTCTTTGGCTATACACTGGGTAAAGCCCAGCGGATTCTGAAGTATCTCGACACATCGATTGGGGAGATATATACCCATGGTGCAGTGGAAAATATGACGGAGGTACTCCGCCCGCAATTGGAAATGCCCCCAACCAAGCTGATCACTCCAAACACTTCTGCAAAGGAAATTCGGGGAAACATCGTCGTCGCCCCTCCCAGTGCCCACGGCTCTCCCTGGATGAGAAAATTCGTCCCTTTCGAAACAGGCACCTGCAGCGGCTGGATGGCTTTTCGTGGTGCGAGATCACGTCGGGCTACGGACAAGGGATTCGTACTCTCCGATCATTGCGATTGGCAGGGATTGTTGCAAAGTATCAAAGCGAGCGACGCCAGCCGGGTCATCTGCACACATGGCTATACCGATATTTTCAGCAGATATCTGCGAGAACTCGGCTATGACGCAAGCATAGAAAACACGGATTACGAGGGCGAAAAAGAGGAAATCGCGACACCTGAACCCATCCCATCCGCATGAAATCTTTCGCAGAACTGATCGAAAAGCTGGATGCTACCAATAAGACAAACCAGAAAGTCGCTGCCTTGGCTGGGTACTTTGCGCAAGCATCCGAACTGGACAAGCTATGGACCATCGCAATCCTATCTCACAGACGACCTCCAAGGCCAGTGAACACGACGTTACTCCGAACTTATGCCGCCGAACTTGCGGAGATTCCGCTTTGGCTGTTTGAGGAAAGCTATCATATCGTGGGAGACCTCGCGGAGTCAATTGCCCTTGTCGTGCCAAACGATGAACACACCAGCGACAAGTCTCTCAGCAAAATTCTCCAAGAGCTGGTACAATTGAAATCCAAAACCGATCCCGAAAAAAAAGAATATGTACAGGACATGTGGATGCAGCTGGACTACTATTCTCGATTTGTATTTACCAAACTTCTGACGGGATCCTTCCGGATCGGGATCAGTCAGAAGCTGATGACCAAGGCACTTTCCCAAGTTACATCAGTTCCCGACGACGAATTGGCTTACCGGCTGATGGGCAACTGGAGTCCCGGGGACACGACGTTTGATGAGTTGGTCTTTGGAAGAAACGAACAGGCATACGTCTCCAAACCCTACCCCTTTTATCTCGCCTACGCACTCGAAAATGAAGTACATGAACTGGGTGACGTCTCAGACTGGGCAGTAGAACACAAATGGGACGGGATACGCGGGCAGGTGATTGTCAGGAAAAAAGAAATCTTCATTTGGTCTAGAGGTGAGGAATTGGTCACAGAAAAGTATCCTGAAATCGCTCAATTGGCCAATGTCCTCCCCGAAGGAACGGTTTTAGACGGGGAGATTTTAGCCTTTGTGGAAAACCAAGTCGGCCTGTTCAACGACCTACAAACCCGAATCGGCAGAAAAAATGTCAGCAAAGCCGTGCTTGCAAAAGTACCCGTGATCTTCAAAGCGTATGACCTCTTGGAGTTTGCCGGAAAAGACATTCGAAACCTAAGCTATCAGGATCGAAGGGAATTGTTGGAGGCTTTGGTTAACGACACGAGTCATCCGGTCTTGCAGCTTTCAGAACAAAAAAACTTCACCTCGTGGGAAGAAGTCGTAGCTGAACGGGAACTAGCTAGAGAAAAACGCAGCGAAGGACTAATGCTCAAAAAGAAATCTGCTCCCTATCAAGTGGGTCGAAAAAAGGGAGACTGGTGGAAGTGGAAGATCGATCCGCTGACCATCGACGCAGTACTGACGTACGCGATGCGAGGTCATGGCAGACGAACAAATCTTTTTACCGACTACACGTTTGGGCTCTGGCAGCGGAATGAAAAAGGAGAGAATGAGTTGGTGACTTTTGCCAAGGCTTACTCGGGACTTACAGACAAGGAGTTTGCCCAAGTAGACAACATCATCAAGCGGACGACATTAGAGCGGTTTGGCCCGGTCCGTAGCGTAGAACCAACTCTTGTGTTTGAGCTGGCTTTTGAAGGAATTGCTTTTTCCAACCGTCACAAAAGCGGCGTGGCTGTCCGTTTTCCCAGGATTCTGCGTTGGCGCAAAGACAAGAAAATAGGCGATGCAAATACGCTGGATGATCTGAAGGCATTGATTCCTACTTAAACAATAACCTTTTACATCTTAGGTCTGACTAGTTAGACAAAAATAAAATCGGTTTCTTGTATCTTTCCCTATGGACCAGCCGATGCCACTTGAGAGTTTATTGGAACAAACTCGTCAGGTAGATTTTTCCCTGCCTGAGCATGAACCTTTGCTCGTTCAGACGATTAATTATCTCGGCAAATATGGCGTACTATGCCGTCAGGACAGGCTTCAACTCCAGCTCGCTTTTCTGGAGCTGACCGGAATCTATCTGAAAAACTACCTCAACTTTCCCAATGAAGCTGAAGTGATGGCCCTGAGAAAGGATATTCAGCAGGGTTATCAAAACCTATATGCGCCAAACTCCATGGGCTTGCGCTGTCATCAGTTTTTGGAGGATGTCTCTCAGCGAATCCACCAACAAGAATACCTAGCGGCTTTGAAGACCATCACGGATTCATTCCAAGACTTGGCCAAATGGGAATACACCTCTAATCCAGTCAACGATGCCCTATTTGAAACCCTGATTCTTCAACTGCAAAGCTTGCAGATGCTGGTCCAATTCACGGAAACCTATCCGGAGGACCACGTCGGTAAAAATGCAGCCGAACAACTGCTGGCAAACCGATTCATACAATTTCAGGAAAACGGCTTTGTCCACGCGGACTGGCTAAAAACAGCGGAAGAGTTGAGCAAATTAAAACCGTCTTTTTCTGAGCCGGAGTATGCTTATTATTTCAATGTGTTAGTTGCATTAGTCTTGTACTTTGACCCGGATTATACCCCGGCACTCGAACAAATGAGTGAAGAACACGCCACTTCCATCCAAGTCTATCTAGCCTCAATTCAGCCTGAAGAGCTAAGCCCCGTCCAGCTAGACGGGAATTTAGACATTCCCGAAATCATCGGCCGCTACAAGGATCGACTGGTGAAAGATGGTTTTTCAGAGCATGCCATCTATGAGTCGATCTCCTTAATTAAAAAAAAGCTGGAAGATGAATCCTTGGATTTTGATGGTTACCTCCAATTTGTTCAAGACCTAGTGGAAAGCTCGCGCAGTTATGCGACCCCGGAGATAAACGAATCTCTAGATGAAATGGTCAAGGGGCTTTTTGACATGAAGGATTATTTCGAGAATCTTCCGGAATCAGTGACTGCCGAGGACGTAAAAAAGGAAATGGAAACCGGCATTTCCGAAATGAACCTTCAGCTGGAAGCGGGGCATTCTATAAATGTCGTTCTCACCCGCTTTTTCAACAAGTTTAATTTGGTCGCACTCAGAATCGCAGGCTTATCCGAAATGGAGATGCCTGTTATTGCTGACCTGTTCAAACTATTTCTCCCTGCAGTATTGAGGCTTGTTGAAAAAAATATTCCGGAAGAGATGCGACCTTTCTATCCTCAGCTCCAACAGTTTTACGCTCAGATTACCGTCGTCATGGAGCAGCTAGCCGGTCCGGAATGGCAACAGGAAATTGCCATGCAAAGTTTGGATGAAAGTAATCAGCGATTCATTGGTTCTGTGAATCTTCTGCCTATTGCTCCCGAATTTGAAAATAACCGGATGATCAAACAATTTGTAGCGCTCTTTCCGCAACTGGCTACACGCATGATGGCCCTCGATGAAAACCTGAAGGGAGAAGATAAAAAAGAATTCGAGCGTATTCAGGCGGCTCGAGAGGACACCATGAACTTGCTCAGATCGGCTTACACGCTTAAGCAACTGATACAGCACCAACAGTTCGGCTTGCGCCAGATTGCTTATGATATCGGGCAGTTTGAACAGAGAAAGCTGCTTTATTTCTCGCCGAGTTCTTTTCCGACTTACGATGTCATCCTGCATGTAAACCAAGTTTTCTTCAGCGGAACGCATGGTGCCAAGAACGTTCTGGAAAGATCCTGTTCCGAATGTGGTTTACAGTTGGCTACGCAAAAATCGAATACCACCAGCTTGGATGACCGATGGATTCAACTGCGGGAATCCGGCTTGGCGATCTTTGATTTCAGCGACTACGATCCTCAAAAGTCCGATCCGAAGGGATGGGCAAAGGGGAATATTGAAGTGGAAAACAACGTGTTGGAAGCAGCGTCCCAAACTGCCGTTGCGGCATTCGAATGCGGCTGGGCGTTGGCGCTAGGCAAGCCCATAGTCATCCTGTTGAAAGCCGGACAGATTGCCCCCTTCGATATTGACATCCATCCCTGCTACCTCTATGGTAATGAGGACGATGTACCTAGACTCATTGAAGCCATTCAAATCGCTACCTATGGAAAGCCTAGACTTTCGAAGGAAAACATTCTACACCAGTCGTCCGCCTATCTAAAGCGGATTTCTTCGGTTCAGCCTACCGAAAAAACCAAAGCCCTCCTGCAGGCTATCGATGCAAATGAGGACGATGCCACGCTGCTCGAGCTGGTTGGTAAATCCTTGTTTAACCTCAATCCGGGGGAAAAACATATGATTTTTTCTCCTCCCTTTGCCGGGTCATATCCTACCCAAACAGGGAAAAAACAACTATTTCATGTAACTGCTTTCCGAACTTGGAGCAAAGCCACCGAGGCAGTCATCAAAGCGGTTTGTGGTGGATTGAACATAGAATACCGGGTGGGCTATGATAACCTAGATCCGGAAATAATGGGGGCCATCTGGAAGGACCTCACCGCCTCACACTTCATCATCGCCGATATCACCCTACTCAACCCCAATGCCTGCTTGGAGCTCGCTATCGCCATGGCGCTTGGCAAACCTACGTTGATCATCCACCAGCATGACTTCATCCAAAATTTTTTCCTACCGCTGCTAAAAATACGAACGCACACCTACGACGCGGTCAATTCATCAGCAGACTTTCAAATGTTGCTGAAATCCTTCCTGAATGATCGATAAACCTATTCCAATTGTAATAGCCACCAAGTGTTAGGTCTTGCTCTCAAGTCATTTTCCTTTTAGGCCAGCAGATCCATTGACCTATTCGACGCTCAAGTCCAGTGAAACTGCCCCTCGGTCAATGGAAATTCCTTGCTAGTAATTTTTTTCACTAGCTTTTCAAGGTGAAAACAACCAAAATCCCTACGTTGAACCTCTATCCCTCCGAACGCCAGGCGCTGCGAAATGCCAAGATCAAGATCTCAGAAATTTCGGACTATGCGCTGGACGAATTGGAAATGATCCTGGATGCAACCTCAGAGCGGGTGAAAACAATCCGAGCTTTGGCAGAATTTCAAACGATTCCTTCTGTGGGGATTAAGTTTGCCGAGGATTTGATTTTTCTGGGATTTTATTCCTTGGACGAGCTCAAAAGCGAAGATGGTGCGAAACTCCTGGAGGCTTTTGAGCGAAAAAAAGGATACGCGACCGATCCCTGTGTCGAGGATCAGTTTCGGTTAGTTGTGGCTTTTGCAAAGAACCCACGCCAAGATCTCAACTGGTGGGACTTTACCCAAGAGCGGAAAAAATACAGATTGGAAAACGGGTATCCGCCCGACCGGCCTCAAACAGTTTGGCACCAAGTCATCCCGATCCAGTCGCGGAAATAGATGAAAGTTTATATTAATGAAGAGGAAGTAGACGCTAATCTGATGAGCGTCAACACCGGCCTCAATTTCGGCAGGTTTGACTACGAAGGGCTAGTCGTTAGCTATTATAAAATTGTGCTACCAACGACGGCGTTTATCGAGGCAATCGAGCAAGAGTATACCGACATAAGAGATGAAATAAAGCTGGACGATGAGGAGCAAAAGGAAACCTCTGAATTTACAGCCATACAGTACGGGCCAATCTCAAAACTGATAGAAAATGCGCAAGCGTTAAGAGATGTAACGGTCACTTATCTCGATAAACCACTTTTCTGCAAATTGTTTGAACAATCGGATGAAGGAACTTTTGTCATTAACAGTACAGATTTGGTGGAAGTTGTAGCCGATAGAATTGAGATATCAGGAAGATGCCATATTAGGTAACGTAACATCTTATGGCCTGCCTTTCGCCCGAGTCAGCTGCTGGTTTTGAAACATGGAATTTCACGAAGATGCTGGATGTAACAATTATACTTCAGCCCACCTCACCTCGTCACCGATTAGACTCACTGATCCAGTGAAACTGCCGCTCGGTAAGGGGAAAGTGCCTTTTCAATTTTTTCAAAACCAGATGAAGGGAGTCACCTCCTTTTTCGCCGCTCAAAATCATTCGATCCTCCGATGGAAAATCCATTGCAAAAGTTGCAGCAGGCAGGCTGTCCCAATTCATGACTCTCCATTCCACCTGCTTGCCCAAGCTATCCGGCAGATAATTGAAATACGCCCTGCCGTACCGCATGCGCAGACTGGAATCATTGGCAGCGAGGCTTCCGGCACCGTTGTAATCAAAGATCACATCCCGCCAACGGAGCGAGTCTACTAAGCTTTCGGGAATAGTATCGCCATTTTTCACAAAAAGCTCCACATGATAGATTCCAGGTTGAATCGGCTCCAAAACTTTGGAAACATCCGTGTGGTATTGGACGAAATAGTTGTAGTAATTATAAGTGGTATAGCAGAAGCTGGAAAGAAAAAATGCCACTTTGAGCACAAACCGGCCGGTTTTCTGCCAGCGTTCCACCATTTTCTTTTCATAAAGAGTTGCCGGCAAAACGGACTTATTCAGGATAAAAAAGGCAAAAAGCCGCTCCCGCTCCTGCCACACCAAAAACATACTCGCGATCAGGAGATGGATCGAGTAGATTTTCACCGGAATATCGAAGCTGAGGTTCAGCATAACCACATTGGCAAAGACGCCGACGGCCATCAGGGCTCCAAGCAGCGCTGTCCGTCTCCAAATCAGCAGCAGTGCAACCATCACCTCGGCGACCCCGGAAAAAATCTGATACGGTTCACTGTATCCGATAAACATCCACGAGAGGCGCATCGGCAAGTAATCACCGAGTGGCGTCGCCAACTGGCTGAGATTGGGAAAGTACATTTGCATCGCAAAGACTTTCAGAATCCCATACGAGAATGCAATCCCGGCAAGACTATAGCGCAGGATCAGGCACAGCCAATAGTGAAGTGTCAGGTAGTTTCGCTTTTTCCACTCCAGAACAGACCAAATCAATGCTCCAACCCCAGCTATAGTAAGAAAAGTCGCTACCTGAGCCCAGGCAAAACTGGTATCTCCACTCCCTCCACCCATCTGATTGAGTTGCGGACGAATCTGAAACAGGTGGTCGTTGAGAAAAAAAGTCAGCGCATCAAAAGGAAGGATGGCGAGCTGAGGAATCCAATACAATCCCGGCACCGCATTGAAATAAATGAGCGGATTGAAATAGATCAGGAAATAAATGAACGCGAAACGGAATGAAATCAGACCAAACTTGGACACTGCGAGGGAGTCTTGGTGCATGGCGTCGGGAGATGGATGGGGCAAAGACCTGAAAATCATAAAGTTTTTCAAGAAATCCCATCTGAAAGTCAATTTTGATTTCCGGAAAATAGGCGGCTAAATGTTTTCCGGGACATCTTTGAGGACAACGATTTAAATTATTCCTTAAATTCAAGGGAAATACCCTACCCATGGAACCTCCGATTACGCAGCATAAAAAGGAAAAAGACAAAACCCAGCGCGAAAAACAAACCTACTTTCGTGTCGCGTTTAAAAACAACTGCAATCTGCTTCAAATTGCCGACAACAAGGCCAACATCATCATCACCATCAACTCGCTGGTGATTTCATCTACGATTGCAGTTTTGGGATATGGCACCGTGTCGCATCGGTTGGAGATCGATTCCATCCTGACCATCGGCCCAGTGCTTCTTTTTTTGGGTGTAATCCTAGCTTCTACGATGTTGGCTGTACAGGCCGCCAAGCCATCTATCATTGGCAAGGAAGGTAGCGAGGGCGCCAAGCCAAAATCCAGTCTGCTGTTTTTTGGTGAAAGTGCAAAATATACGATGGAGAACTACCTGACCGAAACTCATCAAATCCTGGGCGACAAAGCCTCCATCATGGATCATATGGCCATTTCTCTTTACTATCAGGGCAAAGTCCTGAACCGAAAATACAAACTGATCCGAAGAGCCTACGAGGTATTTCTACTTGGACTTTCCGTCGGAATTTTGATTTTCATAGGTTTTTTGGTCTATTAATTCTGACTTGAAGCACAAAAAAACCGTGAGCAGCGACGCTCACGGCAAGAACTCAAACAGCTAGTCCCGATCAAGTCAGGCTTCCTTCTTAATACGTATATTTCACATACACCCTCTTAGTCAGGGACTGCTCATCAGGCTGCACCAGCATTTCTTCCGAATCTGCCATCGCCATCTTTGCGTTTGACCGGTACATGGGTTGAGGACTATAGTTCTGCTCCAAAGTCACATTAAATACCCGAAGTCCTTTCAAATTGAGGGTCGACCCGATCAGATTTGCTCTGGCTTCCGCGTCCTGCAAGGCTTCAGTCAGCAAGGTGTTTTCCAGAGATTTTCTAGTCGCATCGGACACCCCAAAAATCAGGTTATAACTCATGTCGCCAGCGCTTTGGATGGCTTCTACGATCTTATGCAGATCTTCATTAGATGCAGAAGTCACGATCCGAAGGCTTTGCCGAGCCACATACCCGCTGTCGCGTTGAGACCCTGACCGATAGATGCGATTGACGTCCACCGCGTAGTTGTCAGCGACCAATTTAAAATCTTTGATTTTGCCCTTTTTCAAGGCATTGGACAGGTTGTCGGTTTTCTTGTTCAAGACATCAACCGCATCATTGACTTTCATCGCCTTTTCCTCAAGTGAGATGGAGAAAATCGCTTCATCAGGAGCTGTCTTTCGCTCCGCATAGCCCTCGACTTCGATCAGGGGAATTTGTTGTACTTGCTGCGCAACCAGAGGCGAGACCATCGCCGCCGCAAAGAATAACATCAGAATTCGTTTCATGTTGATTTCAGTTTAGTTTCGAATACTAGTTTGACAAAAGACGCACCAGAAATGGAGGCGCTACAAAACACAGGTCTTTCCGTTAGGGAATTTAGAAAAATTAAGACAGATGAAAAGTCGATAGTTGGGATGTCTGGTATTGGTGAACGTACCCTCAGCAGGTTGAAAATCGGGAATATTGCTTCGTCCTTAAATCCCAAATCTTAAAACACCAGCAGCCCGTGTTCCCGCAAGATCTCCCAAACTTCGGATTCAAGCATTTCATCAAACTCTCCCAAATCGGCCTCATAGCTTTCGCGGATTGGTTTGAGTGTATTGAGCGCCTGATCGTAGCTGACTTTGGCCAGCAACCAACAGACCCACTCTCCCAGCTCAATCGGAAGTTCGAGGGCAAAATCTTCCTTTTTCCCGGAGAAAACCAAGTCACAAAGTCCCGGATCCGCTTCAATAAGCTCGGGTTGTGCCCCAATCCAAACGATGCGGTTTTGATCCCTATAGCTTTGCGCTGACTCACTTTGGATCTGTCTTTCAATATATTTCTTGGGAATGGAAGTAGGCGGAATTTTGGTGTCAAACCAATCTTTCAGCGGAATATCAAACCCCACTCCATGCATGTAATTGAAAAGCGATTTCCGGAGCCCTTCTGAAAAACGCCCGTGATCCAGGCCCACCGGGTCATCAAACTCCAACTCATTGTTGGCAAAAGTCCCCACGGAAAGTTCAGTTCGTTGCACTCCAAAAGCCTTCGGATCCAGCCCAACCGGGCTGTGTGCAGTCATTGCAAAACGATGCCAAAATCCGGACTGCAGTACGCCTGACTCAAACAACTGCCGTACCATCTCCATTGAATCAACGGTCTCCTGCGCAGTCTGAGTCGGATAGCCGTACATCAGATAGGCATGCACCATGATGCCCGATTGGGTAAAGTGATTGGTTACCTGAGCGACCTGAGCCACCGTCACGCCCTTCTTGATCAGCGCCAAAAGCCGGTCGGAGGCTACCTCCAGTCCGCCCGAAACCGCAATACATCCGGACGCCCGAAGCAGGCGACACAAGTCTGCCGTGAAGCTGCTTTCGAAACGGATGTTCGTCCACCAAACGACAACCAAACCGCGTCTGATAATCTCGATGGCAAGATCGCGCATCAAGGCTGGCGGCGCAGCTTCATCTACAAAGTGAAATCCATTCGTGCCCGTCTGCGTCATAATCTCCTCAATCCGGTCACAAAGCATCGCCGCTTGGATCGGTTCGTATCGCCCGATGTAGTCGAGTGAAATGTCGCAAAACGTGCATTTGCCCCAGTAGCATCCATGGGCCAAGGTCAGCTTGTTCCAGCGCCCATCGCTCCAAAGTCGATGCATAGGATTGGCCACTTCGATGACAGAGAGGTAATCCCGCAGCTTGAGATCGCTGTAGTCAGGTGTCCCCACTTCCCGCTGTGGGAAGTCTTTCACCGCAGTATTGTTGAAAAATTCCACCTGCCCGTTGATCCGCACAAAGGTTCTTTTCAACTCGGATACGGGGATTTTCCCATCCAAATACTCCAACAGCAGCTGAACCGGAGCTTCCCCATCGTCCAGCGTAATGAAGTCCACATAGTCAAAAACCCGCGAATCTTTAAGTGAACGGAGCTCCGTATTGGGGTAGCCACCACCCATCCAGACTTTGATATGGGGATGTTTTTCTTTCAAATATTGCCCGCACTTGAGCGCTCCGTAGAGGTTGCCTGGAAAGGGAACCGAAAAGGCCACAGACTCTGGTTGGTAGGTCTGGACTTTTTCGTCCAAGAGCTCCAGCAGGATCGA
Organism: Algoriphagus jejuensis; assembly: GCF_039523455.1. Classification (NCBI taxonomy): domain Bacteria; kingdom Pseudomonadati; phylum Bacteroidota; class Cytophagia; order Cytophagales; family Cyclobacteriaceae; genus Algoriphagus; species Algoriphagus jejuensis. The sequence goes on from NZ_BAAAFI010000007.1 coordinate 173,745, forward strand.
GTCGATCAAACTCAGCGGCTGATTCAGCGCTTCATTCATCTCGTCAAAAGTCAAAGCCGACATGCCCAATCTTTCCGCGTAGCGGCTAAATCCAAAATGCGGATCGACCGCCTCGGTGATCAAATCGCCGATATCCTCCAGGTAAAGGGTCGCCAAATACCGGGCTTTGTCCCGTACTCCAAGTGATCCAAAAGCCCATTCCATGTCATCCAACTGCTCAAATCGTCCGGCCTCGGGGAGAAAATCCCCTTCGGAAATATGGTAAGCGAGAGTTGGGTTTTTGTCCTGAAGGAAGTCAATCACCGTGCCGATCGTCTGCAGGTAAGCGGCTTTCATCCGCAGAATCCGAGCGGAATTATCCGAAAGTTCATCCGTTTTTTGCGCGGCGATTTCAAAAACCTTCGTCAGCCCTTTCTTGGAGAAAAGAGCTAAAATCACCTCGATTCCCAAATCCGCCTGATTGGATTTCACGCTCAGGGTATTCAGGAAACCTTTCAGATACGCCGTTGCCGGATAAGGCGTGTTGAGTTGCGTAAACGGCGGGGTGATGAAAAGTACTTTTGTTGACAAGGGATCGGGATTTGGACTGGGCAAAGTTCGTATTTATTCACTGCGGAGACGCAGTGACATCAGAGATAATTTAAACAAAGACTTTTGCAACTGGATTGGAAGTCTTCCCGATCCCTACCATAGGTTTGACGGAAGACCTTAGTTGATAAGCGCGCTATTCAAGCGTGTCTGCCAATTACTTATATGAAAGCTAATATACCTATTGACTAAAAAAGATGTGGCATCAAATGGCTCGTTTGCTGGGAACTGACTCTGCCCAGTCTTAGACTCCTCGATGAATAATTCTCCCCGTTTTTTGCGCCTCTGCCATGAAATTAAAACATATTTGTACTTATGAGCAACAACGACACCCTTCGCACCCTGCGCTATTCTTTTGATTTCAATGACTTCGTCATGATGGATATTTTCAGCAAAGGCGGCCTCAAAGTCAGCAGAGAAGAAGTCAGCAACTGGCTCAAGCGAGATGAAGACGAGGGGTTTAAAGCAATCTACGACAAGGATTTGGCAGCGTTTCTGAATGGCCTGATCATCTTGAAGCGGGGTCCAAAAGAGGAAGGCACTCCGGCCGCCGAAAAATCATTGGACAATAATGCGATCCTGAGAAAACTGAAAATTGCCCTCAATATGAAGGACGACGACATGTTGGAAGTATTTGGCCTTAGAGGTTTTAGATTGAGCAAACACGAACTCAGTGCTTTCTTCCGCAAGCCCACCCAATCCCAATACCGACAATGCAAGGATCAGATTTTACGAAATTTCCTCCAGGGTTTGCAGATGAAGTTGAGGCCTGCGGCTGAATAAATCTGCTCCCTTCGGCGGATTTTGGATGCTTGGCGAGTTCGCTGGACAGATTTCGATAACTATCGAAATGCAATCCGTCCCAATGTCTCCGGAATTTCCGATTCCAGCACTTCAATTTTTTTTTCGGAAATCTGATTTCAATTTACTCCGTGAATTTCTCGATCATTCCAGCCGCTCCACCCAATTTTTCAAATCTTCCAAAACTTTTGGATAACTTATCGGAACTAACCAAACCATAAACCCATGGAAAAACTCCGAAAAGAAGACATCCCCCAGGAAGCTTTTGACCTCTATGATTACTATTGCCACAACAAGCTCGACCGCAGGACTTTTGTGGAAAAACTGTCCGTGTATGCCGTCGGTGGCATCACCGTGACTGCGCTCATGAGCTCCATGATGCCGGACTACGTCAACACACGCACCATCGAGCCAACGGATGCACGGCTGCAAAGCTCTGACTATGTCATGTATGACTCTCCCAAGGGCGGCGGAGAGATCAAGGGCTTGCTTTCCAAGCCTGCTGGAGGCGGAAAATCCCCGGGCATCGTCGTAGTGCATGAAAACCGAGGGTTGAATCCCTACATCGAGGACGTCGGAAGAAGATGTGCCGCAGCGGGTTTTATCTCCATCGCACCGGATGCACTGACTCCACTCGGAGGCTATCCCGGCAATGACGACGAAGGCCGAACGATGCAAGCGAAACTCGACCGCAACGACATGTTGGAGGACTTCATAGCCGCCTACGAATTTCTTAAAAAACATCCAGACTGTGATGGCAATGTCGGCGTGGTTGGTTTTTGCTTTGGCGGCTGGATATCCAACATGATGGCCGTGAGAATTCCTGACTTAGGAGCGGCGGTTCCGTATTACGGCGGGCAGCCTCCGGTCGAGGATGTGCCAAAGATCAACGCACCACTTTTAGTCATCTATGGAGAACTCGACGAGCGAGTAAACGCAGGCTGGCCAGCGTACGAAGAAGCGCTCAAAGCCAACAACAAAAAATACGAGATGATCAACTATCCGGGAGTAAATCACGGCTTTCACAACAATACCACTCCTAGGTATGACGAAGCCGCCGCCACCAAAGCCTGGGACAAGACAATCGCTTTTTTCAAAGCCAATCTTACCTGAAAAAAAGGGGGCTCCGGCCTCTTTTTTTGTTTATCTCAGCCACAGACAACCCCTTTGCCAACAACGGCCCAGACCACTTATCACACACAAACTCTCCCTTTTCTTCCAGTCTCTTTATTCCGAATAAATGATGCTTTTTTTAATCCGACATTAAAATGAAACAGATTATCCCTTTCCTCACTTTTCAAGAAGCTATTGATTCATTTGATAATGGAGGTAGAGTTTACAACTTGTTGAGCCACGCCAAAGACGGCATTGTGTCACCTGCCGAGATGGGAAAAGTAGCGGGAGTGACTCACGATCCTCAGGCGATGATTCTCTATTTTGTTCTCTCGATTTCACATTTGAGCAATCGGGACAAAGAACGAATTCTTGTCCATCTGGACACCGATTTATTTGTATTGTATGAAAAATACCAGCCAGTACACATGAGCCTGGACCAGTGTGCTCTGCAGGGCAAAGCTGGGATAAGCACCATGATAGTCGGCACGCCGAAAAAAATCAGTTCTACAAGCGAATTTGTAGGATCTATCATGGTTCCGGTGATCGTAGATACGGTGACAAGTTTCACCATGGTACCGATCGTGACCTCCTACGATGTATATGAACTGAGTTCAAAAGAAACGGACAAGATAGTTATTATCGCGCATCACAAGGAAAAATCCCCGCTTCCTGAGAAAAAGCTTCGGATCGGTGGAATGCTAACTTCACTGAGTCAATCAACCGGAATTGAACAGCCTAACGACTTGTTTCTCGAAGTTCAATACTACCTAGAGGAAGAATAGCGAAGTTCCCAGTCCCTTTTCATTTCAAAAAATTGGAAACACTACTAATCGATCAAGAGTCATTATCGCTAACGCAGGGTGATTTTATCATCCGATTGCTGGTCGCGATCGGCATCGGCGGTGTGATCGGTCTTGAGCGCCAATACAGTGCAATGAACGAGGACTCAAAAAGCTATGCCGGGATCCGCACTTTTGTCTTTTTGGTCCTTCTGGGTTTTATCGCCGCTTTATTCAATTTCCTCTTTTCCCCTTGGGTTTACTTTGCTTTTTTTCTCGGCGTATCGTTTTTGATCGCAGTTTCTTATTGGTTTACCGCCGCCCGTGGAGACCACGGCGCCACTACAGAATTCAGCTCTCTTCTAGCTTTTGTTTTGGGCTCCATGACCTTTATCGGAATGATCGAAATCAGCCTGATGATCACGGTGCTGATGCTCTTGGTTCTCTCTTCCAAATTCCGGATCAAGACTATCGTGGGAAAGATTACCGCCGAAGAGATGTACGATTTCATCCGCTTCGTTGTCATCGCGCTATTGATCTTTCCCTTCCTTCCCGACGAAACTTTTGGCCCTTACGACGTCCTTAATCCCAAAGAAATCGGCTGGGTCATTATCCTGACCTCTGGCCTTGGGCTGGTAGGATACATTCTTACCAAATTTCTTGGGCCAAAAAAAGGAATTCTGCTTGGCGGGATCGTCGGTGGACTAGTGTCAAGCACCGCGGTGACTTGGATCTATGCCAAAAAGAGCAAAGAAAATGAAGCACTCTCCGCAAGCTGCGCCACGGCCATCCTCGCCGCATCTTCCATCATGTTTGTACGGGTACTGATTTGGACTTCTATCTTTAGTCAAGATCTCTTTAAAAAACTGCTGCCTGCCATCGCCCTAGTCTTCGCAAGTGCAATTGGCATCACGCTTTTTATCTTTTTCAAAAGACAAAATAAGAAAAGCGGAGAGACGGAAATGCCGCTCAAAAAGCCACTGGATCTTAAAGGCGCTATGATTTTCGGAGTGATTTACAGTTTAATCTTGCTTTTGGTAAGCTACGCCAATGAAAACCTGGGAAGCAGCGGTACGATTGTTTCGAGCGCGGTTGCCGGTTTTTCCGACATCGATGCGATTACTATCTCCATGTCTAAGCTTGCCGGAGGCACCTTGGATCTTGGGATTGCGGCCATTGCTGTGTTGGTCGCCTCCATCTCCAATACGCTGGTGAAGATGGGAATCGGGATCTACGCAGGAAGTTCGGCATTACGAAGAAATCTCCTCATTGGCTATGGCACCATGTTTTTCGTGGCCTTGGCCACCCTTATCTTCCTCATCTAACTCTCCTACAAATCGATGACTCTTCGCTTCCTGCCCGCCCTTTTGAGTTCTATATTTTTGCTTTTCTCCTGCGGAAAAGAGAAGCCGACTTCCGGAAACCCCTCATCTGAGCTCATCGCCGAGTCCTATCTCTCCTGGAACGGAGATTCACTGCCAACCTACCCCGACGGAAAACCCAAAATCTCCATCGTCAAAGTGACCATCCCACCCCACTCCGAACTATCCAAACATCACCACCCGGTGATCAATGCCGGAGTCCTACTCAAAGGCGCGCTGACCGTCGTTGACATCCACGGAAATGTCCTGGAAATGAAGGCTGGCGATCCGATCATCGAAGTGGTCAACACGATCCACTATGGCGTGAACAACGGAGACGAACCTGCCGAAATTTTGGTTTTTTATGCAGGTGCTGAGGGGATGGAAATTGTCGTTAAAGAGCCGATTTAGAATATGAATAGTTGGGTGTGTAAGTTGTAAGTGGTCGCCGGGACGAACCCCCTCTATTTCCGGATTCCATTTTGGATACGGATTTTCACAACAGGGAGCAGTGGCATTGTAATCGAACTAATTCAGAAAACAAGAGCAGGCGGATTCATAGAATAAAAACTCTTATTTTCGACCAATCCACTAAACCTAAAAGCCATGGCTTCAAATAAAACCACCTTTCAATTTATCAGCGAACCTTCCGACGTTAACTTCGGTGGCAAAGTCCATGGAGGATCCGTGATGAAATGGATCGATCAAGCTGCCTACACCTGCGCCCGCACCTGGGCAGAGACCTATTGTGTGACAGTGTACGTGGGCGGCATCCGATTCTACAAGCCCATCGCCATCGGAGATTTGATCAAGATCGATTGTCAGGTGATCCTTACCGGCAGTTCCAGCATCCATATTATGGTCGAGGTCTATTCAAGGGCTTTTTCGCAGAAAAAATTCGAGAAAAAGACACACTGCATCATCATCTTCGTTGCCGTTGACGAAAATGGCGACCCGAAAAAAGTAAAGCCTTGGGTTGCCAAAACCGAGCAGGAAAAGAAGCTGGAGGAATATGCCGAAAAACTCAAAAGACTTCGCGGCGAAATCCACGAGGAAATGCGACCGTTTTTTAACGAGTGAAAAACCAACCCCCTAACCCTCCAAGGGTTTCAAACCCTTGGAGGGTTGAATTTATTAGCACCTACTTTTTCAGCTCCTGATCCACCTTCTCCAAAAATAAGCCCTCCACATAAAATTGCCAATCGGAGAAGTTTAGAGCCTGATTGGCCAAATGAACGTGGTGATCCTGATCCAGGATATAGTCCGCAGGTTTGTTAAGCTGACGGGTTTGGCCATAGACTTCTTCCAACTGACCTTGGATGGCGCTCCACTCTTCTTTCATCCCAGCCAGTTTTGCCTCGGCTTGACTTCTCTTCTCACCGCTGGGTTCGTCGAGTTCGGCCAATGTGATGATCGCCCGATTGGAAAATTGTGCTGCCTGAGCGACCTGCTCGTATACTTCCAGCGCATAGGTGTTGCGCACAGCTAGCTTTTTGGATTTCTGAATGAGTGCCAAGACCGAATCGACCCTGGCCAAATTGGCTTCAGCGGCAGCGATCTTATCTTGATATTTTTGAGTCCAAGCACCCGCCGAATCAGCATTCGGAAAGGGAATCACTGCTTGATCAATCGGGTCTTCAAGGTTTCTCAAGCGGTTTCTGTCTCTCTTTTTGTCCAAAAGCGAATTTTTCCAAAAAGCAACTGGGGCCTCCAGGTCATTGATGAATTCCATTTCAGCACCCGCCAAGGCAGAGCCGAACGCCCGCTGTCGATAAGCTGCATGCAGTTCCTCGGTGTTCCGCTTTTCCCCGGCCCAGGTAAATTCTGCAAAGATCGCAATGCCTCTGCCATACAACTCAAAATGGGGCGAGTCATCATCCCAAAGCGTCAAGAGCAGGCCATCTGCCTTGTTTCGGATCGAGATCAAGGCAAAATCACGAATGTTGTTGGTGTTGCTCTGATCCTGTGGTAAGAGATTCCAGCGGGTTTGCCCGGCAGTCGCTCCCATCACTTTCAGCCCATTGTCGGAAAACCACTTCATCGCGCGAATGTTGCCAGGGGACTCTGGCATATTGTAGTTCCAGCGCATGTACACGCAGTTTTTCGGAAACATCCCCACGTATTCATTCAGCTTAGACTCATTGGCTGTCCAGATGCTGTCCACTTGGACTTCGGTCAACTTTCTATTATACATCGACCCATAGACGCCGGCATTTTGCAGGGGCATATCGTCCCAAAAGATCGGCGTCAGGCCTTTTTGAGCAGCGTAATCACTCACCCGATTGAGCCACGTCAGCTGCAATTCCAGAGGAGACTTGGCACTGCCGCGTCCTGTTGTATGAACCTCGTCCCCACCCACATGGAGGTAGTTGGCATACGGAAAGGCTTTCAGCGCATCCTCGTACAGGTCAAACTGGACTTTGTAGGTTTCCTCATTGAGTGGATTGAACGCCCAATCGCTCTCCGGATCGTCTCGAAGCGGCTTGTATTCGTCATGCTTCAGGATAAAAGACGCATGGCCCAAGCCCTGCACCAGCGGGCTGATGCGGATATTCCGCGCCATGGCATAGTCGCTGATGGCTTTCCAATCCGCAATCGAAAACGCATCCGAAGAAGCGACTTTCGGCTGAAGTTCGTAGCCAAGTTTATCCTCGATCTCGACGATTACTGCGTTGATCTTTTGCGCAGCAAAGCGATCCATCAGCTCGTAGTAGTACTCCTTCGTCTCCAAGTGGTGCTTTACGTCCAAGTGAACCGCTCGGTAAGCCAAGGCCGGAGCGTCCGTGATTTTACAGATCGGAAGCGGTGCGTTTTGATCTTTTGCATCCTCCAAGAGTTGTCCCAAAGTCATCACCCCATACCAGAGGCCCGCTCTTGTACTGGCTTTGATTTCGAGTTTTTCGGAGAAAATCTCCAACTCATAGCCCTCGTCCGCAAGTGAAAACGCCGGGTCAAGGATCAAAGTGAAGTTGTCCTTTCCCAATTCCATCGGATCTTTGCCGGAAGTAAAAAGGTCTTTGGCTTGAGTAAATGAGTTTTTGACCTCGGAAATATCCAAGTCAGATTCGCCTTTGATCTCGAAAGTAGTTGGACTGGGCAAAACCAGAAACTCAGCATCAGAGGTCGGCTTGGTTTCGCAAGACCAAAGCGTGATTAATAGAGCTAAAACAGCGGAAAGTTGAAAGAAGCGCATGGGTCGGATTTATCGTTTCCAAAAAATAGGCAAATCCAGTGAATCGCGATTGAGAAATTTTGCTCTTCAGTATCCAAGATATTTTTCGGGCACAATCCTAAACCCCTATCTACGGTTTCAAAATCCTATGATATGTCCTTCGAATTGCAAATTTCGAGGGGCAGAAAGGATTGGGTCGAGTCGCCGGTAAACGGCTGAAATCAGTGGAAAATCCGACTTTTATCAAAGGATAAAATTTCGCACGAAAATTGCGTAAAGGAGACGCATTACCAATCCACCCAAATACCCCGACTCTCTTTCTCATCTTCAGCTATGAAATTCACGGCGTCTCCCTTTCTCCTGATCGCAGGTCTGACCTTTTCACTCACCGCATTCGGTCAGGTGTCAGACACGACCTCCATCTCCGAACAAATAAAAACCGAGCGGGACAATCAATTGAAAGACCTCAATGAGAAGCTGAAAAAAAATGAGGAAGAGGTCAATCGACTTACAGAGAAACTAGCTGATGCCGACAACAGGAATTCTACGGACAAAGAGAAAATCAATGACCTGGAAAAGCTCCAAATAGCCCTGGACAGCCGACTTAAGTTTCTGGAAGAAGGTCCAAAAACAAAAATCAATCTCAACGGACAGTTGGCACTGACTGAATTACTCAGCATACAGCGGGACATTCAACCGCTGGATCTGTTCGTTTCTTCGCAGACTTTCTACACCCAACTCGGAAACATCGGTAAAATCCAAAACTACAACACCTTTACTTCGTGGAAAAAGGATTACGATGCCTGGTACAACAAGCAGGGAAAAGACGACCAGATGATGGAAGTAATCAACAGTTCCCTGAATCTGATCAGTGCCGTAGGTAGCGGCGTGCCCCTCTATGGCACGATGGTGGCCACGGCATCCTCTGGAATTACCGCCTTGGTCACAGCCATCGGTAAAAGGGAAAAGGAACTGAGCGAAAAAACTCCCGGCATGCTCAAACTGCTGAACGTCACAAGTCAGTTTGAAAATCAAAAAGCAATCATCGACAATGAGTGGGCTCAGATCAACAAGGAGCTTGAACAACTTCAAAAAGAAAATGCCACGCTGCTGGAAGATCAGATGAACTACTACGGAATCAGCATGACGGACTACCGAAAAAAGTATCTCAACGCCACGCTGGATATTGACCGAGAAACGTTCAAGAATGACTGTCGGAAAGCCATTTCGGAAAAAATAACGCTGCAAGAAAGCTCCCAAAACACCAAAGGAAAATGGCTGGGTCAGGTAGAGACGTACATGTATAAAGTCCAGTCTCTCCGCCTTCGATTTGGCCAACTCACCGCCAGAATGCTGGTCAACATGGATCAATACGAGAGCTTGATCACAGTCTATTCGGACAGTACACGGTTCCCTGCGGAATTTACCACACAAATCAACGGTTTGAACAATTCCTTGAAGACGCTGAAAAACAAGTTTTACGCCTCCTACAATCCCGCCAAATACATCGAAGATTCTGCGGTCATGTATATAGAAAGGCAATAAGGAGAGGCATTTTGCACGTTAGTATCCACTAGTTTGATCAGGAGCAATGCTGAATCCCATCTCCCTGTCTGATCCGCTGGATTAAAAATCCTTCTATATGTCTACTGAATTGCAAATTCCGAAGAGCGGGCTTTGATATTTCCCTTTTTTACCTAATTTTTAGATTCTGTGGTCTTGAAAATTTTTCTGATCAAAACTCTTTAAACCCAACAAACCCAAAATGCTGACTCTTCTAATAATCTTGGTCGCCTTGGCCATGATCCTGATTGCCATTGTCAAGTTTGATATCCACCCCTTTTTAGCACTTTTTGTCGGAGCCATCCTCTACGGCCTAATGATGGGAATGCCGACTGAGATCATCATCAAATCCATCTCAGATGGATTTGGCGGAGTGATTGGCAGTGTGGGATTGCTGATTCTCTTGGGAGTGATCATGGGAACTTTTCTGGAAAAAACAGGTGGAGCGATCGTGATTGCCGACCGGATTTTGAAGTGGATCGGCGAAAAATCCGTCAATCTATCTATGATGCTTAGCGGTTGGGTGCTCTCTATTCCGGTCTTTGGCGACAGCACGATCATCATGATGAACCCGATTGCCAAGTCACTGTCTAAAAAAAGTAACATCTCCTACGCCGCAACCATCGTGGCGCTTTCACTCGGTGCCATGGCCAGTCATGCGTTGGTTCCTCCTACTCCCGGTCCGATCGCGACTGCCGGGATTTTGGGAGCCGACCTCGGTCAGGTGATCCTTTGGGGGGTGATCGTGTCTCTGATCGCATTGATTCCACTCTACATTTTCGTCAACAAGTTCGTGACCAGAATCCCGCTGGAAGCCAAGATGGGGATCGATGAAAACAAGCTGGAAAAGAAACAACTTCCATCCTTCTTCTCAGCACTCACTCCGGTACTTGTACCTTTGTTTTTAATCATCTTGGCGTCGATCGCAAACTATCCCACCAGACCTCTGGGCGAGGGTCAATTTTTCAAGATCATCCAGTTCCTCGGAACACCGGTGATCGCCTTGCTTATTGGTGCATTCCTATCTTTTGCCCTACCCAAAAAGTTTGAAGTAAAACTCCTCTCTGCCTCTGGCTGGATCGGCGAATCGATCCTGCTGGCCGCTCCGGTGATCTTCATCACCGGAGCCGGGGCTGTCTTTGGCAAGATGCTCCAAAACTCCGGCGTAGGCGACCTGGTCACTTCCAGCATGAGCGATGCAAACTGGGGAATATTTTTGCCCTTCCTGATCGCCTTTGCGCTCAAGACCGCCCAAGGCTCCACGACCGTCGCCATGATCACGACCGCGTCCATCATCGCTCCCATACTCGGGCCGCTCGGACTGGACTCCGAGACCATGAAGGTGTTCACCTGTCTGGCCATCGGTGCTGGTTCATTGGCCGTCTCCCATGCGAATGACAGCGGGTTCTGGGTGGTCACCCAACTCTCCGGCATGTCGATCAAGCAGGGAAATATGTCCCATAGTCTCGGGACGGTGATAGCCAGCATCACCGCAATCCTGTCGATCTATGTCCTGACTTTGTTGGTGGGATAGTCTTGAATTAAAAAGTTAGACTTGCAAATTAGAAGTTGAACTTCTAATTTGCAAGTCTATGCTTGACAGGAAATTAGGATCCAAAATTAGGGAATCGGCAGAAAAACTGCCGATTATCGTAGTCACCGGCCCGCGACAAAGTGGCAAGTCCACGTTAATCCGGGCACTTTTCCCGGACCATATTTATCAAAACCTAGAAGATCCTGAATTGAGGCAATTCGCCAATTCTGACCCAAAGGGCTTTCTGGGGAGCAACGATTCAAAAATGATTTTGGATGAAGTACAAAACGTACCACAATTGCTTTCTTACATCCAAGTAATCACTGACCAAGCAAAAATCCCTGGACAATTTATCCTTTCTGGTTCCCAAAATCTCCTGTTGATGGAGGGCGTTTCACAAAGTCTTGCCGGGAGGATCACTTTGTTCAATTTGCTACCTTTTTCGTTAGAGGAGATCCATGATACACCGTATCGCCTGGCTTCTTTTGAAGAATATATTCTAAAAGGATTCTATCCACGCATATATGACATGGACCTTGATCCAACTAAGTGGCTGCAAGACTATCTCAAAACCTATGTCGAAAGAGATGTCAGGCAACTTTTGAACATTGGAAACCTCCATACTTTTCGGCAATTTTTGGAAATCTGTGCAGGTAGAATTGGGCAGTTGGTCAACTTCACCGAAATCGGTAACCAGATCGGAGTATCCTACCAAACAGTAAACAATTGGATCAGCATCTTGGAAACTAGCTTTGTTTGCTATACGCTACGACCCTATCACAAAAACTTCAATAAACGGATAGTCAAAAGCCCGAAACTGTATTTCTATGACACTGGGCTGGCATGCGCTTTACTTAACCTTAGGTCTGTGCAAGATCTAAACCGTCATTTCGCCAAAGGTGCATTGTTTGAAAACTTCATCATCAATGAGGTGCTGAAAAACCAATTGAATCGCGAGCTATCTCCAAAAAATTTTTTTTGGAACGCTGCTGGTTCTAGAGAAATAGACCTTATTATGGACGTAGGAGGAAAATTGATTGCAGCGGAAATCAAATCAAGCAGGACTCTCAATTCGCATTTCTTCGACAGCCTTACCTATTTCCAAACTGTTTCTGGCACACCTCCAGAGGATTCTTTTTTGATCTACGGAGGTGATGAAAACCAGAAAAGGAGCGCAGCCAATGTCATCAACTGGCAAACATTGTCGTCGCTTCCTTATTAGGCTAATAAATTAGACTAGGAAATGCAGGCTCAAAATAACTTTCCTTTCAAGCTTTACCTCGCCGTCCACCCGCCGTCGACCGTCAACATGGAGCCGACCATATAGGTTCCGGCAGCTGAAGCCAAAAAAATTGCGGCTCCCTGGATCTCTTTCAATTCACCCCAGCGGCCCAATGCAGTAGCACCCACAACAAACTTTTTCCCCTCCTCAGTATCCGCAATGGGTAGATTCATCTCAGTCAAAAAAGGTCCCGGACAGATCGCATTCACGGTGACGTTCCATGGTGCAAGCTCCAAGGCCAAGGCTCGGGTCATCTGCACCACAGCTCCTTTGCTGGAGGCATAAGGAGTCCTGTTTGACAGACCTACCACGCCTAGCGTGCTCGCAAGATTGATGATGGCACCGCTCTTTTGCTCCTTCATAAATGGAGTGACTGCCCTACTTGCTAGCCAAGTTCCGGTCACGTTCACATCCATCACCTTGGTAAAATCCTCGTAACTCAGTTCGTCGATCGCGCCTCGGATGTTTATTCCCGCTGAATTGATCAGGATGTCGATGCTTCCAAAGGAGTCCATCGCGAATTTTGCCATGGCCTCCATCGCGGCTTTGTCCACGACATCTGCGGCAAAGGTCATGGCCTTGACACCGTATTGCGCTGCGATTTCTGTAGCTGCTTCATCTCCGTCGGAGGCTTTTCGACTAACCAACAGCACATTTGCTCCGGCAGAGGCCAGTCCCGCAGCCATGGCCAGGCCGAGGCCTTTGGTGCCGCCGGTGATGATGGCGGTTTTGCCTTTGAGCGAAAAAAGTGAGATTCCGGGTAGTTGGGAGAAGTCGAGGGTAGACATGGGAGAGTTATTTTTTTAAGAGTTTCCAATTATTTAAAAGAGTTGCCTGTCGATTCGCAGCGTGACTGATACTATGACTCCGCTTCTGCAGATAAACCAAGTAATATTGACGCTACATAGTTTCTTGTCAATGCATCGATGGACAGCACTCTAAATTATTTTACGCTATTCTTTTTCTCTGTTCTTTTGGCTTGATCCAAAAGAACCAAAAGATCAAGATTTGCCAAAGCTCCAGCCGCACAAGGCCAGACGCCGGCTCGCTGGCAAATCTTCCCACCGCGCCTATCCGATTGTGGTTTGTGCTAGCAGGACGAAATTTAAGTGTTGAACCACAGTATAATGGCTTAAAATACGCCAAGTCTTGTTGTCTATTTTACTTATTTCTAAACTTTCAAGACTTAATTAAACTTGCCCCAAATCTCTCTAATTGTTAGTAATAACCTCTAAAATCTATTACCGAGGTCTTGATACTCAAGTCTTGATACTAGCGTCTTTGAAAGACAAGTTAAGTCAGCAGTTCCTTTTTCGAGTATTCAAGGCACTTCAGCACATTTTCCTCTTCGTAGGCGAGCCGTTGCTCTGCGTTTAGATTTTTCACCTCAGGAAGGGAATTGGGATAGGTATGATCCCGAACCAATCGCAGTGCTTTGGCCAGATCCTGAGCGGCAGGTTGCTCAAAGGTTGCCCAATAGCTTTCCTCCAGGCAGGGGATTTCAAGCGGATCGCGGGTGATCATTTCCAGACTGAAAGTTACTGCAGGATTGAACTTTTGGCACAAACTCACGGCCTCTTTCAGATCGACAATCCCGGTTCCCAAAGGCACCTCTGAAAGCAGAAATCCCTTATCGAAAGCTTTCACACCCATATCCTTCACATGGGTGGAAAAAGCTAAGGGTGCCAAAGTCCGGATCACCTCCATCGGATCTTCCAACAAAGAGACATTATTTCCGAAGTCGAGTGTCACTCCCACCCATTCACTACTAAGGTCTTCGATAATCTGCTTGAGCTCGGCAGCCTTCCAATCCTTGTGATTCTCCACCGCCAACTTCATCTGATGCTTGCGAACAATCGGTTCGGCCAAGCGGATCGATTTCAGGGAGTTTTCCTTGAAAGTCAACCAGTCAGCTTCGGTCTTGAAGGTCTCGTAGCGACGACCACTCAGGCAGGCCGTTCGCAGTATCATTGCACCAGCTTCCTTGGCTGCCAAAAGTTCGGTTTCAAATCGGACTACGTCTTCGGGGTTTTTCGGCAGGCCAATACTTCCTTCCAGATACATTCCGAGCTTTTCGCGCTCGTCCCGGACTTTTTTCCCAAAATCATCCGCCCAACCATTCACGGTCGTCTGAATCCCGCCCGCACCGATGGAATGACAATGGCGCATCAGGTCAATGGCATCTTTAAACCCTGGATAGGTTTGGCTTTCGACCTTGGAACCGTATCGGCTGTAGGAATGCACCACCACACCCATCGGAATGCCTTTTAAACTTTCCGGCAAAGCCGAAAAAGGAAAAGTCAGCGCCGCAGCGGCGAGACTGGTCTTTTTGAAAAACGCTCTCCTGGATTCAAGATGCAATTGTAAGCTCATGGCTTCCTTGGGTTTAGGTCATGGTTTGGGTGCAGCCGCCAGTTTCTCTACGTGTGCTTTCAACTCCGCCTCAGTCCAAGGATACACTCTACCCTGATTGAGAAGACGGGTCGCGCTCACAGTTCGTCCGGTTATCGGCGCGGCGTGGTTTCCCCACTCATTTCGAATATACGTGAGTATGGCCGCAATATCCCCATCTCCCATCGTCGAGTGCGCGGGCATTACAGGGAGAATCTCGGGACTGTCATAGGTTTTGCCAGCCACTTCGATCGGCCCCTCCAGACCGTGTAAAAGGATCAAGCTCAACTGTACTTCGTCTCCGGTCACCCATTCGGACCCAGCCAACGGAGGCCCCATCCGCAATGCACCTTTCCCATTACTGCCGTGACACCCGGCACAGGAGGTTAAAAATTTTGTCCGACCTGCGGCAAATTGCTTCATGGATTGCTCGTCAAGGTATCCAGCCGTCTCCTGTTTTACGGCAGGGTTGTATCCCGGCCAAGAGAAAAGGCGCTTGAGCATTCCGGCGCGGTTTTGATCCAATGGAAAATCAGCTCGCGCAAAAATGGCAGGACTATTCTTCAAAGTAACCTGTCCCGGCTTTTCGGTGTTAGCGGCAATTATCGCCATCCCGTTTAGAATGACGTTTTCCTTCCAGCCAAATTCATTTGCATCCGCTACTGCGAGCAAGCCTGAAATCTCTTCCGGTTTTCCGTTGGTGATGATCGCGTTTGTCAGCATTTCCAGAAAAATCTCCCGGTCGATGGTGCCGGTTTGCCATGACTCAGATGCGATCAACTTTTGCAAAAACAGAAATTCATCCGATTCCAAGCTGCTCATGATCGCATCACGCATCAGCGCAAGTTCCCCGTGATGGTCAAAGATATTGGCAAGTATTGCGGTCTTGGATTCAATCGGAAAAATCTCTGAACTCAGCGCCAACTGAAGTGCAAGCACTTCTGAAACTTGGTCGGGCCAAGTGGAAATGACGGTTTTCAATTGCGCCAAAACTTCAGGATTTTCAGTAGCAGATTTTTCAATTTGTCTCAAAGCTGTGGTTTTCAACAAATCCGAGTCCCCTTGCAGGACCTCCAGCAAAAGCGCCGGATCGACTTTGCGCAGCCCTTCCAAAGTCCAAAGTGCATGAAAACTACCCAGCTCTGATTTTCCGTTTTTCACCACTTCTACCAATCCCGCTATCGTAGTAGGATCGTTTTTTTCTACCAAAAGCCGTTGGGCCATGTCTCGATACCAACCGTCTTCGTGCGATAGATAGCTGATCAACTCAGCACTCGTCGCATCCGAAAGCCTGGCTTGCTTGGAGGGCTTAAAACCCTTTGGCACAATCCTCCAAATCCTGCCCATCTGCACAGGCATGTCCAATCCTCTCTTCATCGTCTGCTCCTTCAGATAGGGGGTCATGTACGATTCGTGCTGGATCATCCCATGATACATATCGACCAGATACATGGCTCCGTCGGGGCCGACTGTCGCATAAACCGGTCGAAATCGCTCGTCTGTGGACGCCAAAAACTCCTTGCCCGGATTGGGGTCATGAGCCTCCACAAGCACGCCCTTGTCCTGTAGCACATTTCGCTTGACCAGGTTACCGGCACTCTCCATCACAAAGACATTTCCCAGATATTCCCTTGGAAAAAGATGACTTCGATAGACTGTCGGCGCACCGGCAGAGGTAAACTCCTGCAGCCGACCCGCAGAATCCAACGTTCCCGGCACGTAGCCCCGATTCACCGCCGGGGTGCTTCGGATGGGAAACACCCGACGATCGATCGTCAAACCATGATCGATTCCGGTGGATGGAGTGTGGTTTTTATTTCGAGAAAGATAATTGGGCGGCACCAAGTCTCCGTGCAGCTGAGACCAGTTGTAGTTGTAAAGCAAGCGGCCATGATCATCCTGTACGATGCCCCACTGTCCGCGAAACTCTGTAGAATCCCGGATCCAGTCGCCATCTTGCAGCCGATACCGTAGGCGGGACTTGGCGCTATAGTACCAGTTGTCCACGTTTCTGGCAAATCCGTTGTCGGAATGCTCTGGGCTTCCATTGGCTGCATAGGTAGAGTCGAGTAAAACCTTTGAGTCAGCCCGGCCGTCACCGTCCAAATCCCGCGTGACCCAAAGCGAATTGTTTTCAGCAATGAGGGCACCGTTTTCGAAAAAGCCTAAGGCCCTCGGCATCACGAGAGAATCTAGGTAAACTGTTCGTTTGTCCATCTCTCCGTCGGCGTCCGTATCCTCCAGGATGGTGACTCGACCCGTCGGCATACTCTCGCCGGAGCCTTCGATGTCAATCATATAATTCAGCATCTCGACCACCCAAAGACGGCCATCTTCGTCAAACTGTATGATTACAGGTGATTCAATCATCGGCTCAGCAGCGACCAGCTGAATTTCAAATCCAGACTCCAGTTGAAAAGTTTTAACTTCCTCGGCCGGAGTTCGGGCGGGGCTATCGGGGGTTTCTGGCGTGGGACCAGGCGATTGGCATGCGAAAGAAATCGATATCAAAATGGCATAGCTCAGCCAAATACTTCGAAACATAGTTACTCGGGAGTTTTGAATTTTGCGAAAGGGAAATCGGTGCATTTACCTTCCAAAGGGCGCCTAAGATGGCCTGAAAATTCCTCATTTACAAGGTGAATTCCAGCACTTGGCGTTTGGCCTATGGTAGGTGACGCGCGATAGGGAGGAGCAGCTTAAAAAAAGCGGCTTTCGGGGAAAGCTGCTAACTTTGTCAAAAATCGCGACTATGAATTTTTCCGAGCTAGGCCTTTCCAAAGAACTGATTACCGCCACCGAGCGAGCAAAATACGAAAGCCCCTACCCGATCCAAGTCGCGGCCATTTCGGCTATTCTCCAACAAAAAGACCTGCTAGGCCTCGCACCGACGGGCTCCGGAAAAACCGCCGCCTACGTCCTGCCGATCCTTCAGCGTTTGTTGTCTAAGAATGCACCAACCGAGCGATTTGTCCCCGTTTTAGTAATCGTACCAACCCGAGAACTTGCCGTGCAGGTGGCAGAGGTAACGGAAAATTTCAGCCGATTTTTACCCCGAACGATCAAATCGATGGCGGTCTTCGGCGGTGTATCCATCAATCCACAGATGATGAAACTACATGGAGTCGAGATCCTGATCGCTACTCCAGGCCGCTTGATTGATCTGATTGGCAGAAAAGCCGTGGGCATTTCCAGGATTCATACGCTGGTTTTGGACGAGGCAGACAAAGTCCTGAATATGGGCTTCCGCGAGGAAGTCGAGCATATCTTGGAGATGTTGCCTGCCAAAAGGCAGAACATCCTCTTTTCCGCAACGATGGATGAGGAAGTGGAAGTGTTGACCAAAAAGCTCCTCAAAGATCCAGTCAAAGTACAGGTAGAAGCTGCCAACTTCACACCAGAGGAAATTGCTCAAAAGGCCTATCGAGTAGAGCCAGAGGAAAAAGGCCCTTTTCTGCGAACTCTAATCAATTCCGGGGATTGGAAACAAATCTTGGTTTTCACCTCATCGATCCGTACGGCTGACAATGTTGTGGGCAAGCTGGTCAAAAACGGTATTGAAGCAATTGCCTTTCACGGAGATAAAAGCCAAGGAGCGAGAACAGAAGCGCTTGCTCGATTCAAATCCGGAAAGACCCGGGTTTTGGTCGCGACGGATCTGGCTGCGAGGGGAATTGATATCCAATTTTTACCCTTGGTGATCAATTACGAGTTGCCGAGATCACCAAAAGACTACATCCATCGCATCGGCCGCACCGGTCGGGCAGGCGCTGAAGGGGAAGCCATTTCACTGATCACGCCTGAGGAAATGCACCACTTCAAAGTGATCCAAAAGAAGATGGGGAAATGGGTGACGTTGCAGCATGCAGAGGATTTTGGAAAGGCAGAGGAGGAAAACCCATCTGAGTCTTCTGACGAATCAATCGCTTAAAAAAAGCCAAGCCTTAGATATGTCGGTCCGGGCGGAGTCGAGGACTACGACTACTGAAGGTATTTCTTGCACTTAACCTACTACTCGCAGCTACAAGATCAGCTTAGGCTTTGCTTTTTTTCTTTGGCCTTTTTTCTTGATAAAAAAGAACGAATCCCGATAGCGAGGCACGAGGGTGAGACAGAGTAGATCGCGTCAACTTAGGTTTCCGCTTCTTAGTTGAGTGTTGCGAGCACTTCCAGCAAATTCGTTTCAAATCCCCCTACCCCCTTTTGATAGAGTGCAGCATTCCAAACTGAATTTAGGAATAGAGGGAGAGTCGCGTCCAACAGCACTTTTACCACTTATAAGTTACTACTCACTACTTACTCAAATTGGAGAACCAGACTCTTGACAGCTCCTTTCGTCTTCCCGCTAAAGAAATTCATACACGCTACTGTACCCCCCTTTCTCTTCAAAATACCGTAGCAGCGCGTCGAAGAATGGATTCTGTGCCAAGGTTCCACTATCTCCGATCAGAATCAATTTTCGCTTGGCGCGGGTCAGCGCCACGTTCATTCGACGGGTATCCGAGAGAAATCCGATCTCACCTTTTTCGTTGGATCTGGTCAAAGAGATCAGCATCAGATCCCGCTCCTGCCCCTGAAATCCATCAACGGTATCGATGGTGATCAAGTCCGAAAAGGCCTTCAAGTTCGGATACTCGAAGGTCTCAAAGATCAGATTTCGCAACAGCCGAACCTGCGCTCCATACGGCGCAATCAATCCGATCGTCCAGTTTTCCTGCTTGAAGCGAGCAATTCCAATCCTTTTGATCGTGTCGTTCAAATACGTGCAGGCAAATCTGGCTTCTTCGGGATTAAAGGTACTGAGGCTCTCGGCCTCCTGCTGATCGGTGTAGCCCGAGCCAGCGGTGTCTATCCATTCCAGTACCGGCTCTTCCGGCGAAAAGGCATGCTCTTTGGTATTCTCGGCGGCCTGCAATTTCCCTTCGTAAAACCAGTCGTTTGAGAAGCCCATGATGTCGGCGGGCATTCGGTATTGGACTTGGAGCATCTGGGCAGTTTGCTGCTGGCGTTGGATGATTTTTTCAAAAAGTGTAACCGAAAGCCCGGCTTTGGCAGCATCGTAAGACTTGATCGTCGGCGGCAGCTGACAGTGATCTCCGGCAAAGACGACCTTTTTTGCTTTCAAGATCGGAATCCAGGTCGCCGCTTCCAAACCCTGAGCCGCCTCATCGATGAACACTACATCGAATACCATTCCCTTCAGGTTGAAGTTGGACGCACCAACAAGCGTACTGGCAAAGACCTGGGTTTTCTGAAAGATATCGGCACGAATGTAATCCTCCAAATGGCTGGCCGTGTCCCGGATTCGGGAAACCTCCTGATACATCAGTTTGCGCTGCATGCGCTCTTCGTGTCCAAAATTTCGCTTGTATTGTTTGGCAAGCTTCAGGTATTCCTCGGTTTCTTTGCGTAGCTTTTTCAGATCCCGATAGCTGTCGTGATTGGCGATCTTTGCGTCCAAGGTCTGACTGAGGATCTTCTCTTCCACCCGGGCGGGATGTCCAAGACGAAGTGTGGTAATATCGACGTCGACCAGCTTCTCCACCAACAGATCCACTGCGGCGTTGCTTGGCGCTGCGACCAAAATGCTCAGGCCTTTCTCCACCGCCTGCCGGATGGCCGCGATCAGCGTGGTGGTCTTACCGGTTCCAGGAGGACCGTGAACCACCGCAAAGTCCTGCGCAGCGGCGATCTTCTGACAGGCTTGATTTTGAGAAAAGTTAAGGCTCGGAAGTTCAACCGGATATTGATCTTTGAAGCCCGGGCTTTTAGCACCCAAGGCAATGTCTCGAAGTTCGGCGATTCTCGGGCTTTCGCCTGCGATGACCTTTTTCAGCGCAAACTCCATCTCCCGATAGCTGGCCTCGTCAAAGAGCAAATCCACACCCAGCCTGCCGTCCTGCATCCAATCGGGGATTTCATCTACCTGCAGCGTGACGACCATCGAATTCCGAAAAACCTGATTGACCACGCCATTGACGCGATTTTCAGAACCTTGATAGCCTTCATGGGTAGAAAAGAACGTCACTGATTTTCCAGAGGAAAAAGCAGAAGGATGGCCTGCATCCACGCGCTCCACATCCACGATCAACCGCTCATCCATTCCGATTTTCGTTTTCTTCAGCTGAATGGGATGCCAGGTTATGCCGGACTTTTTCTTTTCTGCCAGGGAAGCATTGAGAAATTTCTGTTTGTATTGGGTCAAATCTTCCGACCACTCCAACTTGAGAAGTTTGAGACCTTGCTTGAGTTCCTCGATTATATTCGGCATCAATCCTTACTTTAGGGTACAAACTAAGCAAAAGTCTTAGGCTTTGAACTGGAAAAAATCACATGAACTTTCTCGCCCACGCGTATCTCTCTTTTGGTCAGGAGGAAATCCTGGTGGGAAATATGGCTGCCGATTTTGTCAAAGGAAAAGAGATGCAGCGCTATCACGGAGCTGTCAAAATTGGGATTTTGCTGCACAGGGAGATCGATTCATTTACCGATTCGCATCCATTGGTCAGAGCCGGACAGAGCTACCTTAGACCTCGTTTTCGGCATTATTCCACCGTGATCACGGATATTTTCTTTGATTATTTTTTGGGAAAAAACTGGGGACGCTACTCTACAATTCCGCTCGAAAGCTTTGTAGCTCACACCTATGAAATCCTGGATCGCCACTTGGATCAGCTTCCAACAAGATTCGGTGAGATGTTCTACTGGATGAAAAGCCAAAACTGGCTGTATCACTATCGGACAATCGACGGGATGCGAAAATCCCTCAGCGGACTCAGCAGACGTACAACTTTTGACTCCAAGATGGACGAGGCACCGGAAGTCTTACTTGAAAAAGAAGCGGAATTTGAAGTGATTTTCTTCGCATTCTTCCAGGAATTAGAGACTTTTACCCGCCAAAAACTCCTTGAACTCCAGCAAATCCATGGTCATTATTAAGCCGAAAGTCTCCACCTACATTTCCTTAAGTCTCGTTCTTTTGGTTTTGATGTCTGGACTGATATTGCTACTTCGGGATTTTTCCTACAAGGGCTCCTTCGGGCTTTGGTTCTACCTCATCGCGTGTTCGCTGATCACGCTGGTGATCCTGATGCTGCTGGTGAAGATGATGGCGGGTTGGCGGTTTATCTCCGTCGGCAAAGACCAAATTACCGTTCGACTACCGCTTCGCGGTATGACCAAAGTTTATCCCGTTACTGAGATTTTGGCTTGGGAAGAGGAAACTGTCCTGGCAAACAAGAAAGAGTTTCGACAGGTGACGATTGCTTTTTCTGACAAAAATTCAATCTCAGTTTCCAACCATGAACACGAATCCTACACGGAGTTGGTCAGCTATCTGAGGAAAAAAGCCGCGAAGAAGATGGTCCCCTATAAAAAGAGAGTGCCCTGAGAAGGGTGCCCTTCCATTTCTAAAAGCGCTTTTTTCTTGTTGAGGCCTCCTGCGTACCCAGTCAGGGCACCGTCGCTTCCCAGTACCCGATGACAGGGCAACACCACTAAAATTGGATTGGCTCCGATGGCCGCTCCCACTGCACGAATCGCTGCGGGATTACCAATTTTCTGGGCGATTTTCATGTAAGTAGTCGTCTGACCAAAAGGAATATTTGCGATCTCCAGCCAAACCCGATGCTGAAAGTCCGTCCCTCCCAGTCCGATCGGCATGTCAAAGACTTTGCGACTACCCTCAAAGTATTCCTCCAACTGTTGGATCGTACTCATCAGCACCTGATCCAAGACTACTTCGTCCGTTTTTTCATCGGTAAAGCGCAGCTCGGAAAGGCAGCCGTCTCTGGCAGTGATTCGGATATTACCAACTGGAGAAGATATTACGGGCATAAACTGGTTTTTTAGCTTTTTTTTGGATTTGCCAAACTAGTCAAAGGTTACTTGAAAACAGCGCCTTGCCGAGCGATACTGCCACTCTCCTGAAATCAGTCTAATCTCTACTACAAACGCAACAATGTCAAAGTTGGCCTACTGACCTGTGACTTTTTATGCGGAAAATGGTCTACCTGCCGGGAATTTATTCAAATGAAAAACTCAACTCCTTAACACGTAGCTTAATAGTACCAGCTTAGCGCTTTTCAAGAAAGTCGGCGGCGATCTTAAGAGGGCGGAGAGAAAGACGGTTTTTGGTGCGGAAGCCGGCTATCCGCTTGGAGATATCCTGCAGTGTCCGCAGCAGCTCCAAGGTATGGGGGCCTTTGTTGATCATTATGCATTCTGCCGCGGCTGCCCGACCGGCATCGGTAATCTCGGCACGGGAAGCCAAACCGGATTTATGCAGGTTTTCCAGAACCTGAGTTGCCCAGATCACCGGCACATGAGCCGCTTCGCAAAGCCACGAGATTTCCTCCTGAATCTCCACCAAGCGCTCAAATCCGATCTCCACTGCCAAATCTCCTCTCGCAATCATCACACCAAAAACCGGCTCGGCCATTCCTTCTAAGACGAGTTCAGGAAAATTGACCACCGCTTCGTGAGTTTCGATTTTGAGAATCAGGGACGGAATTTCATCCTTAAGCTCCCGCAGTGCAGCTCTAAGGTCAATGATATCCTGTGCTTTTCTCACAAATGAAAACCCGATTGTGTCGGCATAGGCGCAGACGAAAGGGAGGCAGCTGCGATCAAAATCGGTCAGCGAGGGAACCTCCAATATCGAATCAGGAAAGTTCAAACCTTTTTCCGCTTTGATGACAGGCTTCTTGGAAGATATCCGCTCGATTTTCACCAAAGCCCTTCCCGAATCGAGTTTTTCCACTTTTCCAAAAATCAGGCCGTCGTCAATAAATACCCTATCTCCAAGCTTGAGACTGGCTATCACTCCGGGCTCATTGGGACTGATGACAATGTCTCCGTCTCGAAATCCTTTTGCAGAGTCGCATAACCAAATCAAGGAATCGGTCGCAATTTTTACCTTGCCCTTCTTTTTTCCTTTTCCCAATAGCACCGTCCTGATCTTCGGGCCCGCCAGGTCCAAATGGATCTTGCAGGGAATCCCCGTTTCCTTACTCGCCTTCTGGATTTTTTCGATCATCTTAAGCCAAATCACCTCATCGTCATGCGCGCAATTGATCCGGGCGATCCCCATTCCATTTCGTAGGAGATCAGACACGAGCTTTTTCTCTTCCAAAAAAGAAGTGTCGAAGGTAACCATCACCGATGAGGGCCACTCGGCGTGCAGCGCACCAAAGAGCGAAAGGCTACCCTTGGTGATTTTCCGAGCTCCAAACTCCGAAGTGCAGGAATCGAGCTTGTCAAATCGAGCTCCCAAATGTTGGAGCGTCACCTGAATCTGCCGATGAATATGACTTTCTCCGCTCGCCAGCGAAGACAGCCCATTGGCATGCAGCTTATCCTGAAGACTCCGAATGTCCTTTTTCCGAAGGATCAAATACTTCAAAAAGTTGATAGCTGACTTTCGATTTTGCGGATGAATTCGATCCAACAGTAGTGGAAAATCCACCTCAAGGGCAGACATAGTATCTTGAAGCGCCGTCAATTGAGTCTGAATTTGGGCGATGGAATCGGACATGATCAAGTGGGGATTTCCTGCAATTTCTAATTTCCAGCGGTCTTTGCGGGTATCTGAACGCTTCTTTTTAACACCGATTTCCAAAAAAAAAGTCACTAAGCTATCGCTTTGAACCCAAAGCATTTAGCGCCAAACACTCCGAGCACTCGAATTTATTTTGACTCTCTTTGAAGCGAAAACTGCGCTTGAACCGTCTTGGGGTAGAATTTGAAAATATAAACCAATACGTATGAGCTTTCTTACAAAAAGTAAAACAAGCACCCAAAGAGCATTTATGCTAGCCGCCGCCATCTTCGCGGGTTCACTCACCCTGACAAGCTGCATGGACGACATCGAGTCTCCGGATTTGCCGCCAGCGGCCTATGTCTCCATCTTCCAGGGTGCCACCGATGCGCCAGCAATGGACATCTATGCCAACCAAAACCGGGTAAATCAAAACCCGCTCGAATACGCTCAGATTTTGCCATATAGCGCATTTTATCCGGGCACTCGGGATTTCCGATTCTCGGCGTTCAATTCCGCAACTTCTTTGCTTGAAAAAGACTTGGTATTGGCGGCAGATTCTGTCTATTCGATCTTCGTAGCCAATGAAGCGGAGGGAATAGATGCTATCCTGACCAAAGATGTATGGGAAGAGCCTACGGCTGAAAAAGCCCAATTGCGATTCGTACACCTATCCTCCGATGCTGCAAATGTCAATTTGGAAGTTGCCGACAGCGATGTTTCGGTAGCCGAAGGTGTTGCCTTCAAGTCTGTATCCGGATTCATGGAAGTGGAGCCAGGTAACGTCAAATTGGCGGTCAAATCAACCTCAACCGGCGAGACGCTCATCCAATCCGGGACCTTGGAGCTGAAAGGAAACCGGGTATATACGCTGGTTCTTAGAGGAATGCAAGCCGAAACCACAGGTGACAAGAAGCTGGATATTCAACTGGTGACCAATTTTGTGAATTATTAAAGAGGCCTCATTTTTTTAACTCGAATCCCGGAATGCTTCAAGCGTTTCGGGATTTTTTTATTTTTTTCACCGCAGAGCCGCCGTGGACGAAAAGAATAACGCATAGAAAAGTCTTACGGAGGAAGATAACATCGCTTTGCTTTCTGGGTTTTACCTTCAAACAAAGTCTCCCGTATTCATCGAGATGTTGGTGGAAAAGAAGAAAAATGCCACGAAGGAAGGTTAACTCCCCTCGCCGATGTTCAAATCCTTGGCGGGAATCGTAATATCCGAACCGTCCCGGTTGGCACGGTAGTGAGGCGACATAATTTCGATGTCGGCGTCTCTGCAAAAATCCTGGATATTTTTGTGCAGTTCGGAATACACTAACGCCTGCTTGCTGGCTTGACGGGTGTAGGCATTGAGCTGATAGGATACATAGAAATCATCCAGACTCGTCTGCAACACATAGGGTTTTGGCTCCTGCTCAACGAACTCCGTCGCCAACGCCGCATTAATCAGTGTCAGGTGAACTTTTCGCCAAGAAAGATCATAGCCCAATGTGATCGTGGTATGCAGGATGAGTCCCTGGTGCTCGGCCTGCTGCGAATAGTTCACCGTGTTTCCGTTGAGGACAGAGGCATTGGGAATCGTAATGATTTCATTTTTGATGGTTTTGATCCGCGTGACCAGCAGGGTTTTTTCGATGACATCACCGGAGACGTCCGCTATTTTGATTCGATCTCCGGGCTTGAAGGGACGCATGTAGGTAATGACCAATCCCGCAATCATGTTGGTAACTGCTGTGGAAGATCCCAGGGAGAAAAGAATGCCGACAAACACTGTGACACCTTTGAATATCTCAGAATCTGAGCCTGGCAGGTAGGGGAAAACCAAAATTAAGGTAAAAGCAAAAAGCAGGAATCGGACGATGTTATAAGTAGGCATTGCCCAGTCCGAGTGAAACCCGTTGATTTCAAGTTTTTCAGCCTCAATCTCTTTGAAAACAAATTTTGTAAATCTTATCAGATACCGCATGAAAATGATAATCACCAGGATGCTAAACAAATTGGGCAAATACACCCAGGTAGAATGCAGCACGTTGCGGATCGGCCGTAATACCAGCTCCAGAATGGCTTCAGACCAATCTCTGGACATCGGAAAAATACTGAAAAGTACAGGTAGCAGTAGGTATAAAATAACTAGAATAACAAACCATTTGAAAATCCGGATCAACTGCAATACCAAGTTGAGCTCCTGTTCCTCAGTCAGATAGGTATAGCTTCGGTAGGCTAGATTTTTGAATAGGACATTTCGGCGGTTGGTAACCCAGTCAATCATCTTACTGGCTCCTTTCTGCACTAAAAAGAAGATAGCGATAGCTGTCAGCAAAGCTGCAATGGTCAATCCTAGTCTAATCGCCCAAGCTTGCAGGGTATTTTCCTTCTGATAGGTCAACACGTAGGAATCTATGATCTCGCGGGATCTTTGAGCCAGCTCTAAGGGCTCGGCATCATAGTATTTAGCATCAGAAGCGGTTATCGTGATGATGATCTGCTCGTTATAGGTGAGGTCAAAACTGCCCTCGACTTCCTCAATTTTAAGTGAATCAGAGGAATACCTGTCGTTTTCAGCAAGATTGTTAACGCGCTGCGTGATCCGTTTTGCGCGATCGTCCGGTGTCATCGAACCAAATCTGGAATACACCAGAAACAGGGTATCACCACTAGACCCTAAAACTGGAAATCCCCTGCGCTCAGCAATCTCAACTTTCTGTTCATCGCTAGGGGAAGCAGACGTCTCCTGATGGAAAGTGACGGCACGAGCTTCGCTGTCAAAGGCCAAAAAAGCCAACCAAATCAACCCTATCGATAAAATTCTCATCATAGCTCTAATCTTATTTGGCATGAAGTTAATCCAAAAAAAAAGAAATGGATAAGTCTGGCAGATGTTTCAAAATTAAAGCGGTTAGCGCCGAATTCGCAGTCAAGAAATCCCTGAATTGGAACGAAATCCTGAGGGGTATGAAAATCCTTGCCGGGTTGTGAAGTGCTTTCAAAATGATAGTTTCAAGGGAAATCACAACTCCGAAAACACCATTCAGTAGTTAATACTAATTATGAATGTCCCCAATAATCTATCTCCATATTTGCCGCAAGAGCTTCTAACAAACCTTGAAGATGAATAGCGGAATTAAACGCTACTTAAACCGAATATCTTTCACAAAGCTGTTTGAGGTAATATTGTTTGCGTCAAGCTGTTTACCGTCAAGCAGAACGTTATCAAACACCACCCCGTCTATTAAATGCCCTTCATCAAATCCTATTAATTCAACGCTGGCATGATCTCGTATAATGTATGGCTTCCAGTCTGTACCATCCTGAAACCCAGTAAGGGTGGTATCAATCGGTGCAGAAGTTGCGACTATATTTCGAAAGGTTACGTTTCTAATATTGCCCCTTTCTTCAGTTTCCGTCCACCTTGTTTTTCCAATCCAGCAAGAAATTAACCTGCGCGCTTCTTCAATCCTTATGTTATCAAAGGTCACATCGCTGATAACAGCGTCGTCGCAATGATAAACCCTCAATGCGGTTTCTCTGCCTACATCGTGTATTACATCACAATCCTCGAATAACACATTGCTGATATTCTCATGGACCTCCGCTCCTATGCTTAGCGCATGTGCCAGCTCATTCCAAACCACACACTTACGGGTGTGGATATTCTTCACTTCTCCATATCCCTCGAAAGATTTTATCACCACAGCATCGTCAAAAGTTCTCATAAAACAATTTTCAACCAAAACATCCCTGCTGCTGGTAATATCCACCCCGTCGGCATTTCCCCTCCAACCTATAATTTTAATGTTATCAACCTTTACCTTATCACTACTTTGAATCGGAATGGTCCAATGGCTAGGATCAAAGATAGTAATGCCTTCAATCGTGACATTTTCAGAGCGCTGAGCTAGAATGGTGTACCGTCGCTCCTTTTTTGGAACAGTGGCCTGATCTATGATTCCCCGCCCGCGGATGCTAACATTTTTCCCCTGGAGTATAAAGGTTGGTTTCTTGCGAAGGGCACCCCGTATTTCTATCTCTTCCTCGTTTTCGGCCACACCGCAGCGTATATAAGCGCCACCCGCGATATAGATTGTTTGACCGTCTTTTATAGTCACATTGGTCACGTCATGCACGCCAGGTCCGAAATATATCAGGTTAGGGTCTTCAGGGTCAGGAATATTTTCTTCAAATGGATTGGCTGAAATATGCAATGCTTCATGCCAATCTCCATTTACCTCCACTGTCAAATGACCGGGTTGGTTGACTTGGAAAGTAATTTTGTCCCCCTCAATCACCGCCTTAATACCATAGGAAGAAGGTAAAATTTTAACCGCTTCCACCTGTTCAGGATAGGTGACTGAAACGGATACTTCACCATTCATATCGAAGGATGCTACTGAGGCAAATCCAAACTCTCCGGTCGGTTTCAGTCGGGGAACTGGCGTAGCCGACGGAACTTTTGTTTTATAAACAGGTACTTTCTGTCCTTCAACTTCTACCTGGAAGGCCTTGGACAATTCAATACCTTCCGGTGCCGGATATACCTTCACCTTCTGATTGCAGGCACTCATGCCTGCAATCAATAAAAAAAACAATCCTGCGATTTTCTTCATCCGATTATATTTTGTCTTAGTCAATATTTGTCGACTACCTGTTCTATCTCGCTACAATGTTTAATCTCGGGAAGAACAACCACCTTTGGGAATATCTATGATTTACCCGGTTTAAAATTGAAACCATAATGAAGAGTCCACCCTTGCGAGGAGCTATTCCCGGCGCTTCGACTTATTCGAAAAACCTTAAAAGCCTAGACCCTCTTCTTCGGCTGGTTGGGCGATCACAGCCACCAATATTACAAAGGCAACAACTAATAAACCAATTTTTTAGCCTCAATCGTTGTTTGATGTTGTTCCCCTTTGGCCTCTGATTTTTTTTAAAGAACACAACAGATTAAATTCAGTGACCACCAAGGATTCGTAGAAGATAGAGCAGGGTCGTCAAATTGCTTCAACCTGTTGGTTTCCAATGGAAATCACAGCTTCTACATATTTCATGTGAGAATCCAGTACCTAACAGGTCCCAAAAAAAAAAACCACCCGAGATCTCTCCCGGGTGGCGACTAGTTGGTTTGGTATTTCAGTGTAATTTCCTTTCTATTTTCGCTCGATCTTGGAGCTGTAAAGATTTTTTTCCAAGATGATTTTGGTCTCGAATCTCCCCTATCCTCTTTTTACTGGGAGTGAGCTCCATCAGAACATTCCGAATTCAAGAGGTTCTCTTGGCTCTCGACTCTTGCTTCTAATGTCTGCGGTCTTGATACTAGCGTCTAGCTACTTGATACTCGCAACTATTTCTTCTGAACTGCTCCAAAGTTCACCTTGAACGACGCTCCGAACATGCCGAGCTTTTCCCCATATCCGGAAAACTCCTGGAGCGGGTAGTTGTAGAAGGGCATCACTTCGTAGCTTGTTTTTTTGGATTCAAACAGCCGGATATTCAACCCGAAATTGGCGGTGGCAAAGGGGTAAAATTGCTGATCGGACACATTCAGGTCTTGCGTTTGACTAACGGATTCAGATTGGAGTCGGAAAGAATTTGCGGCTAGTGCATCATATACCGCCACCTGTCTGGTATAGGAAGCTTCTTGCTCAGCACCTTGATTGAAGGTGATCAGATTCGAAAATCCTGCCTGTACAGAAATTTTGTCATTTCTAGTAATCGGATATTTGAAGTATAGCGGTATGTCCAATTGCACTTGGTTGATTTCGTTGGTTTCGGTTACAGAAAAACCAGCGGCATTGATGCCCGAACCGTTGTAACTCTGGCTTTCACTGGCCTGATTGAGGTAGTTGACTGCAAGACCTGAACCCATGACCAGCTTACGGCTGATGGCCATATCGACCATCACGCCAAGTCCAAGGCTGGAACCACTCGTTGCCTGCTCAGAATTAGATGATGCGCCAAATCCCGGCGACACGCCCATCGCAAGACTGGCAAATGACTTGGTTTCCAAGATCTCCTTGATTTCTTCATCGCTTAATTGTGGATCCTTCGGCAATTCCGCCTGGGCGATAACAGCGTTTTGTGCTACCGGCAGCGTTGCATTTTCCACTTCAGCTTTTTCATTGGTAGCGACTAAAGTCTGCTCGGTCGTAGTCTTCAGCGTATTTTCCTTTTGGAGTGCACTCTCTATTTCAGGGAGATTCTCACTTTTCTTTCGCTCAGGAATACTCCCCTCCGATTTCAATGGGGATGCGTGGACTGGCTTTGGCTTCAATAGCTCAAAAGCGTTTGGTTCAGATTGGTCGCCAATCGGAGTTGCTGCTTGATCATCAGATTCAGATTGATCAGATAGCTTTGAATCCAAAACTGAAATGCTATGCTCTGCCTCCCGGTCTTTTGAATTCACTTCATTTGACTCCTTCGATTCAGAAATCTCTTTCTCCGCATTTGTCGGAGCAGGCTCTTGGACAGGACTAGACGTAGATTTCTCTTCCAAAGCAATCTGCTGAGAAAGTTGATGATCTCCCGATTCAGTTTCCTGGGCAAGCCAGAGTCCACCGGCCACTAACACCAAGATTACCGTGGCAGCAATTCCTGATATCCAATAGGGCGATTTTTTTCTCACGGTCGCGGCGCGTTTCGCTTGAAAGGCCTCCCATGCCCCCAATTCGTAAGGAAGCCGGTTTTCTTCCTGATGCTTTCGCAGCTCGGAGGCCAACCATTTTGATGCTTTATCTTCCTGCATATTCTTTCATGTGTTGTTGTATCAGCTGACGCAGCTTAGTTTTTGCCCGCGTCAGGTAAACCCGAGAGGAGCTTTCGGTGATATCCATTCGCTCGGCAACCTCTCTGTGACTATAGCCTTCGACCTCATAGAGGTTGAATACCAGTTGTTGATCCTCGGGCAATTGCTTGAGAAGTTTGATGATATCTTCGAATGCCAATTGATCCGGGGCGTATACTTCATCGAATACCGGGGTTTCTCCATCGGCTTCCAGGTGATTTTGAAAGCGTTTGTCCTTCCGGTAATAGTCTATTGCGGTGTTGACTGTAATCCGTCGAAGCCAAGGTTTGAGGGAAGGTGCCTCTTCCATTTTGTTGAACGAATCGAAGCATTTCATAAAAGAGTCATTGGTGATCTCGAGTGCCAAATCCCTGCTTTTGGAATAAGACAGACTGATCCCCATGACATAGCCATAGTACTTTTTGAAAAAAAATTCCTCATGTTTTATTGACCGACGTTTGCAACCGTCAATCAACTCTTGGTCCGACCAGCTCAAATCAACTTTCCGCTATATTGTCTATTTTTTGTACTCGTTTAAATGCTCACTTCACAGTTGCCCTCACAATTGAAATCCCGGAAACTGCAATGCTCCCTGATGTAAATCGTAAACAGGTCTTTGGGCGCACTGAGCACTGCCTTTGCCAAGTCGATCTGTACCGTGTCCAACTCGGTTCCAGTCCCTCCCACACAGCCGGTAAACATGCCTGTCAGGTAGAGCTGCATCCTACGAGGCGATGATTCCTGCCAGATCCCATCCCAAACCAGCTCATAAATTCCCGCGCATCCCTTAGGACGTTCTATTTGTAGCGTTAGTTCACTTCCCTCTCGCTTTATCCCTTTGATTTCAAAATTCACCTGACAAAGCTCCAGACCTTTCCTGTTGAAATCGAGCTGTTGGTATTTGGCCTGATTGACGGTAAAACGATAGCCTACACCCGACACCTGGTAGGAATTGTCCAAGCCGTACGGTGCGTCCGAATCGCTGACCGAGCAACTGCAGAGGAATAGTAAAAGAAGAAACCGAAAAGCGGAGGACATGGATGGTTTTTTCCTCTAGACGAAGAATTCTCCGGTATTCGCTACACGAGTACAAAAATTATTTATTTCAACTATCCATAGGGATTATAAATGGCTCCTTTCGGACAATCCTATCATTAATACTGGTGCGGTTCAAAAAATAAACTGGCTACCAAAAAGGCAAGGACGGATATGATAAATCCGAACATGAACACGTTGTAGCTTTTGCGCAGCATCAGATATTTCTTGCTGAGTACCTTGCCCAGATAATAGATATCGCGGGTCATCGAACCATACAGATAGTCCGCATCTTTGAGCATTTCTTTCATTCCATCCGTGTAGTCTTCGAGAGTCATCTGGTAGAAATTGCCAAAATAAAGCAAGTTGCCCTTCCTATTTGCAATATCCTCCTTGGTTACCACGCCCTTGGTCACCTTGGGCCGGGTAGCCAAGATCGCAAAAACCATGGCTATAAGACAGGTACTGATAAGCAAGATCGCTGGAATCGTGTAATTGGGAAATTCCTCCAACTTGCGTATTAGAATCGTCACCACGATCGAGATAATGATCGAATTCACCGAGATCATGATGTTGGCCTTGGTATCTGCCATGGCCGAAAGCTCCATGTGATTGGTCGAAGTGACCCGAAACAAAGTCTCAACGCCGCGATCAGGTTTGGACTTGTCCTTTTTCCCTTTATTGTTTTTCTTCTTAGTTTTTCCTCGGTTTTCGGATTCGAGCTGTTCAATCTTCAAATCCAGGTATTTCAGGTTGACTTTTTTAACAGGCTCTAGGAACTGCTGAGCAAAACTGGTGTGATACCGATGCTTAAGGGTAAACGCTCTGGATTCAACCAGCCATTCCTTTAGGCTAGTCGGTTTACCAGCTGCTTTCTCGTTTTCGCATTTGAGCAGCAGCGTCTGCTGGTAAAAAGCCTCAGTTCCCAGGTGGTACAGATCCGCATCGCAGACAATGGATTCAAATAGATCCGCGGGTGACTGCGGCATTTGGGTAGCCAGAATTGCTTTTTTTATCCGGTCTATCCGAGATTGAGGAAGTCCAAATTTCTCCAAGCTAGTCTGGGCAACTTCCGCCCCCCGAGCTTCGTGTCCCGCCGCACTGCCATCCCAATAACCCACATCGTGAAGCCATGCGGTATAAAACAAATCCTCCTGATCCTCCTCGGAGAACTGGTAAAACTCTCCCATCTCTCGAACTTTCTCTACCATCAGTGTGGTATGGTCTATCGTATGATAGCAGACTTCCTTTTTTTGTCGTCGGGCAAACATTTCCCGAATCCATACCTCAAATTTTTCTGATTGGATATTCACTTTGATTAAGTTTACTTTTACTTGCAAGTAGGAAGATAATTGGTTCTGACCTAATAATGATACGATACTCTCTTCTGATTTTTCTGTTGATGTTTTTTGAGTCCTGCGCTCAACAGTCTGAGAAATCCTCCCCTCACTATTCACTTCCTCCCGGATATACAACGGACCAAATGACGCGCGTCATATTACCTGACGATCTGGAAGAAATCTCTGGTATCGCATGGCAAAAAAATGAGTTGCTCGCTATTGAAGATGAATCGTCTATTATTTATCGTATCAATCCGGAGACCGGCAAAATCCTAAAGAAAACGAAATTTGAGAAAAATAGAGACATCGAAGATCTCTTAGTACAGAACGACACTGCTTGGGTGTTGCGCAGCAACGGCAACCTGTATCGAATTGTAGATTTCAGAGAAAAAGACAGTCAAACCGTGATTTTCGGATTTCCAAGCCGGGATAGCCGTGATTTGGAGGCGATTGTTGTTGCTATCGACGAACCTTTTATTTTGGTTTTTTGTAAAGTCTGTGAGTGGGATGAAGATCCCGACAGAGCTTCCTTTTATAGATTCGATTTGGGAACTATGAAATTTGACTCTACATCTGCAGGCAAAATTGAAAAGAGTCAACTGGTCGGTTTGCTGCCTGCCAAAGCACTGGAAAAGCTGAAGATCCAGCCATCGGCAGCGGCGGTTCATCCGCTGACGAAAGAATACTATCTGCTTTCCTCCACGGGAAAGTGGCTAATGACCCTCAACAAAGCTATGCAGCCAACTTCTATTCACCAGCTTAACCCCTCTCTATTCAAGCAGCCTGAGGGGATGACATTTGCACCGGATGGAACGCTCTACATCTCCAATGAAGCCGCAGATGGCAGAGCAAATATTTTGATTTTTAGCTATAGGCCATGAAACCTGTTTTTTTCCTGATCCTGTACTTTCTGGCATTTTTTCCAGCAACTGCGCAAAACTCTCTATTGAAAATGCGGATCTATCTCATTGGTGATGCCGGGGAAATGGAAGACGGGCATCATCCTGTCATCGAAAATCTAAAATCCAGAATCGGAGAAAACCCAGGAGTTCCCACACATCTGATCTATCTCGGCGACAATATTTATCCTTTCGGCCTACCCCCAAAGGAAGCCAAAAACAGACCCGAAGCGGAAACGATTCTTCGTACCCAACTGAATCTCTTTGCAGATCTTCCCGGTCAAATCTGGATGGTTCCAGGCAATCATGACTGGGAAAAGGGCAAATCAGACGGTTGGAATGCAATCCTCAGAGCCGAGGAATTTGTGTCAGAAAACTTCCCCACAGACAAAGTACATTGGGTTCCCGAAAGTGCCTGTCCCGGTCCAAAGGCGATTCCGCTGGACAATAACACACTCCTGATCACCATGGACAGTCAATGGTGGCTGCATTCCAATGACAAGCCGGGGACGGACTCGGATTGCGATTACAAGACAGAGGAGGAAATCATTGCGGCGATCTCCTATCTGCTGGAGGAAAACCAGGACAAAATCGTCCTCTTTGCGATGCATCACCCGATGAGAGCCTATGGTCCGCACAATGGCGCATACAGCTGGAAGGATCACCTCTTTCCCCTCACTGCAGCAAAAGAAAATCTTTACATTCCGCTCCCGGTCCTCGGCTCTATCTACCCACTCTATCGCACTTGGTTTGGGGACGTTCAGGATATCCCACATCCAAAATACCAGGCGATGATCGGAACTCTGGAGCGAGTTTTTGCACGTCACCCTCACGTCATTCAAGTCGCAGGCCACGAGCACGGGCTATTCTACACAAGAGAAGGGAGCAATCACTACATCGTGTCCGGCGCCGGAGCCAAAAACACCTTCATCAAAAAAAATAACGCTGCAGCGTTCACCTATGGAAATCAGGGCTATGCCTATCTCGATTTCTACGAAAATCACCGGGTGAGTTTGACCTTTCTCGACCCATCCATAGACTCACCACTTTACCAATCCGACCTCATTCAACCGTTTGCATTGGTTCCGGAAGAGTTGAGGCTCTTTGAGCGCAAAAATCCTCCCAGCGTCACGCAACCTATCTCTCTGCAATATCAAAAAGGAAAACTACACCGTGCTTTTCTGGGAACCAATTACCGAGATACTTGGGCCATTCCGGTCACTTTCCCTACGCTGGATCTGACGAAAGAAAAGGGCGGCCTTACCATCGAACAACGGGGAGGCGGGATGCAGACCAAATCTCTGCGGGCAAAGAACCCAAACGACAGGGAATTTGTGCTTCGTTCGATCAACAAATATCCGGAAAATGCGATTCCGCCCCCACTTAGGCAGACCATCGCCAAAGACGTCGTCCAAGATCAGATCTCCGCTTCCCACCCCTATGCATCTGTCGCAGTTGCTCGCTTGGCGGAGAGTGCAAAAATCATCCACACCAATCCAAAGATTGTCTATCTGCCGGATGATCCGCTGTTGGGAGTTTTTAGGGAGGATTTTGGCAATGCACTTTATCTTTTCGAAGAAAGAGAAATCGCATCGCCGGATGCTTCAGACAAAGTCAAATTCTACAGCACCGACAAGATGTTGAAGGAACTGCACCATGACAATGACCACGAGGTAAGGCAAAAAGAAGTCTTGAAAGCCCGGCTCTTCGATCTGTGGATCGCGGATTGGGATCGGCATGATGACCAGTGGCGGTGGGTAGCCGAAAAAGGAAAAAATGGGCTAGAATTCAGCCCCATGCCCAGAGACCGAGATCAGGCCTTCTTTCTTAATGAAGGATTTTTTCCAAAAATAGCAAGCCGAAAATGGGCCAACCCTAAGTTTCAGGGCTTTGGCTATGAGCTGAAAAACGTCAACGGTTTCATGTTTAACGGCCGTTATTTTGACCGCAGTTTTATGACTGACCTGGATCGGGAAGACTGGGAAGAGGAGATCGACGAGCTTCTGCCCAAACTGAGCGAAGAGGCGATATACAGCGCATTTCAGGATTGGCCCAAAGAAGTCCGAGACCAAGATGCGCCAGTGATCCAAGCAAAGCTCCTCGCAAGAAAAACCTGGCTAAAGGAGAAGGCATTGGAATACTATGATTTTCTGGCAGATGACGTGGATGTGGTCGGCTCAAACAAGGATGAGGAGTTTGAAATCAGGCATTTGCCCGATGGTAAAGTGGATGTGGAAGTCCGAAAAATAAATAAAGACGGCAAACTCGAACAGCGAACCTACAACCGGACTTTTTCCCCAGAGGAAACACGTGAAATCCGACTCTATGGCCTGAAAGGAGATGACCGCTTCATCTGGGAAGGGGAAGGAAATAGCGAAATTCTGATCCGAGTGATCCCGGGAGAGGGTGACAAAGAACTGCTTGATTTAGCCGAACTAAATGGAAAAAAACATCTCGTCTATGTTCCGAAAAAAAAGAAGGCTACCTACTCCGGCCCAAACCTAAAAATCAAGGAGGCACCAAATCCGGATTACCTGAGCTATGACCGGATGGCTTTCAAATATGATAGGATCATGCCTCTAGCTTCCATAGAATACAATCAGGACGATGGTGTTTTTCTTGGCGCAGGCATCCTTTGGGAAAAACATGGGTTCAAAAAGAAACCCTATTCGGCAATGCATACTGTGACGGGAAATTATGCCGTGAAAACAGGAGCCTTCAATATGGAATACAAAGGACGGGCGGTGGATGTCGTAAGAAGCTGGGATTTGGTGTGGTTGGCTGATGTCAAGGCGCCGGATTATGTCTTCAACTATTTCGGCGCCGGAAATGAAAGCAATTTCAACCGGGAGGAGTTTAGCATCAATTACTATCGCTCCCGGTTTAGCTGGTACGAACTTAGCACAGGACTACAAACCCAACTGGGAGATGTGGGCAGATTTGCCGTCGGACCAAGCTACCAGGTCTATCGGTTTGATCCTGAAGACAATCTAGACAAATTCATCACCTCCCCGGACAGTGATGTCGACCAAGCGGAGCTGGATCAGACCAAGTATTATGCAGGAGTGACCGCCTTACTGGAATTTGACAAGCGTGACAATGTGCGGATGCCCACTCGGGGATATTATTTCCGACAGGAGATCCAGCACTTTCAGGGAATTAATCAATTTGCGAAAAACTATAGCGCCGCCAATACCGAACTACGGCTGTATTGGGCATTTAAATACCCTTCAAAGATGGTCTGGGCCAACCGTGTAGGCGGTGGCAAAAACTTCGGAAGCTACGAGTATTTCCAGGGTCAGATTCTTGGCGGGATGAACAACCTTCGCGGATTCAGACGGTATCGCTACAATGGAGATGCTGTATTTTACAACAATCTGGAGTTTCGTCTACAGCTTCTCAACCTTCAGACGCCTATTCTACCGGCTACCGTCGGGATGATAGGATTTTACGACGTCGGCAGAGTATGGCTGAAGGGGGAGGATTCAGGCACTTGGCACAATTCACTTGGAGGCGGACTTTGGATTGCCCCGGTCAGCCAGTTTGTAGCAACTTTTTCGGTTGGATTCACGAAAGAAGAAACTTTACCTTTTTTCAGTTTCGGATACCAGTTCTGATTTACCGGACTGACTTAGCAGCGTCTTTGGAACCACTGTAACCCGGATCGCTTTCATCCCGTGCACTCCCTGCATGTCCTCCAATTCGAGATGTTCAATGTTTTCTTCCAACAACTGCCGGTTTTGGAAAAAGTGGATGAAGTCGAGGTATTCTTTGGAATCCTTTGGTTGGGAATAGACCACGGCGATCTTACCCGGCTGAACCAAGCGCTCGTTGGTTCCCTTGATGAGTGCTTTGTCAATCCGCTTTTTTATGATCTCATAGCGGATATTGTAGGCTCCTTCCACGTCAAACTTCCGCTCATCGAGTCGGAAGCTAATCGTCAACGGTGCACTATGCGCCAAGATCAGTTGCGTGGTGTCCAGACGAACATCCAGGGACGGAGACTTTTCCCTGACTAGATTTACAATATCTATCAGCGTCTGAAGCTGCCAAAGTCTAAGATTTTTCAGATAGATCGGATCAAACGTTCGATCCTTGACCAAAGACTGTCCGATATAGATGTTGTATTCGATCCCGTCCGTCTTGAACTTCTCAAAGTAGTGCGGGAACATCTGCTGGATTTTAGTCTCCTCCCGGTCCAGGTATTGACCGACCAGGAGATTGATCTCTTTTAGACTTTGCTCAAAGGCTTTTCGGTGGATGTACACCACCCCCATCTGGGGATCAACAGCCTGAAAATACTCCTTCACCGAAGGCACCAAATCAGAGAAAGTCGCGCTGAGATGTTTGAAGGTTGGCTCAAATTCCAGCAGGAAAAACTCGGTGATCCTTACTTCTTCTTCAGCATCCAGTATCAGTTGGATTCGACTTTCAAATTCCTCGATTTTCTCCACCATCCTATCCAAAAGAGGTAGATAGTGGAGAGAACGGGCTTTTTCAAGAACAGTTTTGGCTAGTCCGAGCTGAATTAACAAGTCTCGCTG
Source organism: Algoriphagus jejuensis (assembly GCF_039523455.1). Taxonomy (NCBI): domain Bacteria; kingdom Pseudomonadati; phylum Bacteroidota; class Cytophagia; order Cytophagales; family Cyclobacteriaceae; genus Algoriphagus; species Algoriphagus jejuensis. Next base: position 212,472 of record NZ_BAAAFI010000007.1, read on the forward strand.
AATGGCACCATTTCGCTCCTGCGAAGAGTTTTTCACATCGACAGCCGCATATAAGGGAAATACGTCCCGAAAATTGATCGGAGCAATCTCAGGAACTTTTCCCTGCTCCTCTTCTAGCGCATAATCCAGTGCGATCTCGTCAAACTTCCATTCCACCACCGGATGAATTGCCGTAAACTTCTTACGGATGATCGATTTGATCTTCGAGTCCAGCTGCTCAGCCTGCTTGTTGAACGCAATGGAAAGCGAGGGAGCCAGCATATCCAGGTGATGGAGCATGATCGGCTCAAACGCATCGTGACGGAGAGAACAGACCTCCAAAAGGCCCACCAGATTCCCCTTGTGCTTCAGCGGATAGAGAATCACTTCTTTCACACCCAGTTCAATCACTTTGGACATAAAACTGCGTTCTGGAAACTCCGCAGAAAGCTCGTTTAACAGTACTGGCTTCTCAATAGCCGAGAGGAAATTGAGAATGCCCTGATAGGGAAGTTCGCTGTCTGTCTCGCAGAGCATCTTGAGGATGTAGCTGTTGGCGAGGCGGCTCTTTGAAAAAACAAGTTTTCCGTTAATCTGCTGCAGGGAGGCCATTCCGACTTTCAATTCGGAAATACCGATCAGAGATTTAACCGAGTCCTCCACCACTTCCAAAAATTCCCCATTGGAAATCTCCTCCTGTTTGAGGACCGCTTCATTTAGGGTGGCTACACTTTGGGACACGGTGATATCGTCAGCTTCGAGGAGCAGAAATCCGCTGAAATTAAACAAACTCAACGGCAAAACTTTGAGCCAGTTTTCCAGATCATAATGATCGGGGCTCGCACTCGAGCATATTTCAGATTTATCGTGGATGTTCGGCAGCGGCCCTTTGGCTGACACCTGCACAAACTGAAAGTTCATTCGAATCTGAAAATGCCGATTAATTCCATTCGGTCCGCGGTATTTGAATACCAAAGGATGTCCTTGGTTCATCTTGATTCCATAGACCTGATCCACTATCCTGCTGTACATATTCAGCATCTTGCTGAAGTTAATACGATCAATATCCATGTCTTTAGGGATTCTGATCGTACCGTCCTCATTAAGAAAAAGCTCGCTAAAGGCCGGCGTGGAGTAAATCGGTTTCAGATCAAAAGGGGCAGTAAGCGCAATAATTCGCTTTTCCTGCTGACCTGACATGGGAAAAAGTGAGCTCAGAATTAATCCGAAACCAAGAAAGTTTTCGGGTTTGTCAAGTGCTTCCGGATCTACCGGACTTTGAATTAGATCCGGAAATTGCTTAATCCTGTTGATGAGATCTCTGTAGAGACAGGTGTCTGCTTTGGATACATCAGACCTTTTCTCCCATTGGTCAAAAAGAAGCTGGAAATCCAAGTGGGCGGAAAACGGGGCGTCATTCATAAAACTAAGCCGACAAAATGAAATCAAATTCAAGATATAGATACCTGAATCTAAATGAAATAGTTCCGGTATTTTGAAAAATTATCTACAGGTTTCGAGACTGGGTGTTTTTTACAAATAGGCAAAACAAAAAGGCTTTGCTGAAAATAAATCCAACAAAGCCTCCGATTGATAATTCAGCATGAATAACCCCCTTCATTCTGACGCTAGGAAATCAGATTCCCTTGATCGTCCCAGGTCGCCATGCTTCCTCGGCCTTCTGGTGTCAGATAGACTTTCAGGTATTTTTCCTCCAAGGCCAGACCATACTCATCCATGACCTCTTGAGAAGGGCCATCCCAGACGTTGGGTGTATTTCCGACATAGCCGATGTCCTTGAAGCCAATTTCGGTGGTGTAGAATCCGGAGACTGTCATGTTTCTCAGCAAGTTGAAAAACTTCACTCCGGTCAACACTTCCGGAGCGGCGGTATCGGGCCAGGCAATTTCATCGATGATTTCCAACTGCTGGGTACCTGAGAGTTCGGTAAAGGTCTTCGAAAAACGCTCAGCCGAATGCAGGTTGAGCCACATCAAACCACCCCTGAAAGCAGTCTGATTTTCCGGCTGATCCTTCAGCATAAATTCGATGTAGTCCGGCACTTTCGCTTCGGAAGCACTACCCGAAACAGCATCCTTCGGAATAACGATGTCCACCAATATAGTCACCAAGGCCATTTCCTGCTCAGTCAAAAACTGATCTGAAATCAGGGCATTGTCACGTTCGATCTCCTCAGGAGTCCTTCCTCCAGGAGTACCCAAGATTTTAGGTGACAGATCAGCCAGTTTTTCCTCGGGACTACAAGCCGTCAAAATCAAGCCAGTGCCTAGCGAACCCGCGAATAAAAGTTTTAGATTTTCTCTTCTGTTCATGATTGTTTGCTTAGAGGTTTTTGCTTTTCATTTCGTTGATGATAAAATCCGACGTTCTCCAGGAAAGTGCCAAGATGGTCCAGGTTGGGTTCTTGTCCGCCTGAGACACAAATGACCCTGCATCCACCACAAACAGGTTTTTACAGTCATGTGCCTGACTATTGGAGTTCAGCACCGAGGTGGATTTATCGTCTCCCATCCGGGTAGTCCCCACTTCGTGGATGATTCTCCCGGGAGCCAGAAGCCCGTATTGGGTTTCGGGTCCAGGTTTGGTTCCGAGCAGGGTAGCTCCAGCACTCAGCAGCATATCCTCAAAGGTATCCTGCATGTGCTTCGCCTGCTTGACTTCGTTATCTGTCCACTTGTAGTGAAATCTCAATACCGGGATTCCGAATTTATCCACGACTGTTGGGTCAATCTCGCAATAGTTGTCGTACTGAGGCACGCTTTCTCCCCGCCCGGCCAATCCCACGGTACTTCCATACATTGTTCTGATGTCTTTTTTCAAGCCTTCACCATAGCCTCCATTTGGGCTAGGTTTGCCAAACTCATCTTCCACATGTTTTCTGATCACGTCCATATTGGATCCAAAACCATAGGATGGCATGCCTAGTCCACCACCATATTCGATGTGATAGCCACGGGCAAAATCAAGTTTTTTGTTGTCCAGCCACCAAGGCGAGTAAATGTGGTTGCTCCCTACCCCGTCTTCGTTGTATCGCTTGCGATCCATCATAGCTGGAATGATTCCCGATCTACCAGCACCGGTCGAATCATGAAGGTATCGGCCGAGCATTCCGCTGGAGTTGCCAATGCCATCAGGGTGGATCTTGGATTTGGAGTTGAGCATGATTCGGGCAGACTCGCAGGCGGAGGCACCCAAGACTACAACTCTGGCTTTCAGTTTGTACTCCTTCATATCCCGCTTGTCCACGTAGGAAACTCCGGTGGCCTTTCCAGTGTCGTCGGAGGTCACCTTTCGCACCATGCAGTGTGTGAAGAGATCCACCTGGCCTGATTTCATCGCCGGCTTCACCAATACTGTACTTGCCGAGAAGTCAGCGTAAGCTTGACAGCCTCTGTTACACTGTCTGCAAAAGAAACAAACGCCTCGGTCTTTGTTGATTGGCTTTGTCAAGATCGATAATCGAGCAGGGATAACCGGAATATTGAGTTTTTTGCCTCCCCTCATCATAAACATCTCATGCAATCTGGGTTTGGGAGGCGGCAGAAAAAGTCCATCCGGCTCATTTCTCATGCCTTCTTTGGAACCGAAAACTCCGATGAGCTTATCTACTTTATCGTAATAGGGCTTGACGTCATCGTAGCCGATGGGCCAGTTATCACCCAAACCATCTATGCTTTTTCGCTTGAAATCATCCGGGCCAAAGCGCAGCGAAATTCTCCCCCAGTGATTGGTTCTTCCTCCAACCATTCTGGATCGAAACCAGTCAAACTCGGTTCCGCTCTTTCGGGTGTAGGGTTCATCTGGCATTTCCCAGCCGCCGATGGCCGCATCAAAATCACCAAATGGACGGAGTTGCGTACTTGCTCCCCTGCGTGGGGATTCCCAGGGAAATCTCAGCTGGGTTCTATCTTCTTCCTTGGCAGGATCCCAATCTCCGCCGGCTTCAACTACCGCTACGGACAGCCCTGCCTCCGCGAGGATCTTGGTGGCCATGCCCCCGCCTGCACCGGAACCGACGATGATCACATCATAGGAATCCTTGCTGGGTTTTATCTGAAAACTCATGTTTGGTTATTGTTAAGTGGTTTTAATAATTCCTCGGGGTAATCCCAAAGGAATACTTTCAAATGGCGGAAACAGGCTAGTTACACTTCCCAACCAGCCCTGTATTCCCTGCTCAGATACTTTTCGGCATCGGGATGATTGGAGATCTTCATCTTTTTCGTATTCCACACCAAAGTCTTTTTTGGCTCCCGGATCGCGACCGTCCCCAAAATGATAGCCTCGGTCATCGGTCCTGTCTGTGCAAAATGGCTTTCGGTCTTAGTTTTGCCCAAACAGGCATCCACAAAGTGATGGTAGTGATCCCGATCCTCCAGCTCCGGAGGGCTTATCTGCCCAAATTTTTCTGCAGGAAGCAAGACGGGCATTTTGGTGTGGGGGATCAGCAAGGCACCTTCAGTCCCGACCAGCATCGCCGACTCGGCGGGGTAATCATCCAGGGAAAATAACGATCTGACTTCCTCCGGTGGGTAAAACTCACCATCAAACCATTCGACCGTGAATTCCTCGGCCTCTGTCATTTCATTTCCGGGAAAAACCCAAGTAATGTGATTGCTCTGCGGCCAGGTATCGGCGCGCCTTTGGGGAGAATTCTCCCACGATTCCTGCACCCTGGCATGCACTGAGCGTGGTGCAGTCAGTCCCATTCCCTTCCAGACTGCGTCAAAAATATGACAGCCAATATCGCCTGACCAACCTGTACCGAAGTCCTGCCAAGCCCTCCATTTGGCGGGGTGATAGATCGCCGGATGATAAGGTCGCATCGGTGCCGTGCCTGTCCAAAGATCCCAGTCCAAGAATTCTGGCGGCGCTTCTCCTCCGGCTGGGCGAGGCCCCGGAAACCGATATGCTTCTGTGGCTCCTGGTCTGTTGGAGCAGAGGTAAACTTTTTTGATTTTCCCGATATGCCCTTCTTTGATCCATTGGACACCAGTCCGGTCGCCCTTGCCTGAGGCGTGCTGGGTTCCGAGTTGACTGACGATCCCGGCTTTCACTGCGGCCTCTGTCAGTTTTCTTATTTCCGCAACGTCGTGACACATCGGCTTTTGGCAATAGACATGCTTGCCCTTTCGGATCGCAGAGATTGCAATCGCATAGTGATTGTGGTCAGGAACACTGACATTGATCGAGTCGAAATTTTTGGATTCTTCTTTCAACAATTTTCGCCAATCCGTGTATTGACGGGCATTGGGGACGAGCTCGGCGGCCTTTTTTAGCCGTTCTTTATCCACGTCGCAAATCGCTACGATTTCGACATCAGGGTGAGCAATAAAACGCTGCAGGTCATGACTGCCCATTCCTCCCACTCCGACACAGACGTGCCTGAGTTTCTGTGCTGATTTCCCCGCGAAAGCCGGAAGATTCAGTAGTAAGGGAGAAGCAATGAGAGATGCAGTAGTCGCCAGAAACTTCCTTCTGGAACCACTGTGTGAGTTATTTTCCAAAGGTTAGGTGGGTTTACTGTGAAACCCGAAATGGGAACCAGAAAATCCAATACGGTATCAAGTCCTGGTGCACAATCCGGGTTTAAAAAACACTCACTCCCCGAAAGGCCGAGCCTACCGGAAAGTGAGTTTTTTAAGGTACTGATTCAGCTTACTAGCTCATCCGATCAATAGCCCGGGTTTTGAGGCTGAAGATTTGGATTGTTTTGCGTTTCAGGAAGCGGATACGGCATCAACAGGTGCTTAGCCTGAAGTGCTTCGTTGGAGCTTTGGTTCACATGACCTACAAATTCATCGAATCCATTGGTAAGTTCATTGTAGACCTTTCTTAAACGAAGCATATCAAACCAGGTGATCTGCTCGTAGCACAGCTCATGCCATCTCTCTCTCCATACTGCCTCACGAAAGGTGTCCTTGGTATATTGACCCATCGCCGGAGTATTCAACCCCGCTCTGTCGCGAATCCTTTTCATGCTTTCGTAAGCCAAAACGGTCGGGCCTCCGATTTCATTTTGAGCTTCGGCGTAGATCAGCAATACTTCGGCAAACCGAATCAAAGGCACATTCAGGTTATTGTTTCTGGAACCAGGAACACCCGCTGTGCCATTTGCAGTTTGATTGAAGTGTTTGAAAATGTATGGTGCGCCCAGATCAAAGGGTGCCCCGCTGCCATTGGTGTAGTAGGAAGTATAGAAGTAACCTTTTTGATCCACAGTTCTCAAGTCACCTTCCTCGTAAGACTCATAAAATTCAATCGTCGGCACAGTACTTCCCGTTCCAGATGGACCCTGAAAGGTTACCGGCTTAAAATTCGGGTACATGTTATTCATTGGATTGCCCGCCACCACGACATTGTACTGCAACATAAAAATGTGTTCCAGTCTGTTGTCATTTTTCTCATCATGCATCACCACATAGTTGGGAAACAAGTTGATGGAAAGTGGGTTGCTCAAAGAATAGCTGATGACCTCCTCAGCCTTCTCCGCAGCCAATTGATAGTGAGACGCTCCTTTGCTAAGCGGGAACCCTGCCATGGTCAGGTACACCTGCGCCATAAGTGATTTAGTAGCTGCCAGCGAAGCACGACCGCTAATGTCAGTCCATGGAAATCCCGCTGCTTCGGCTATTTTCAGATCATCAACAATCAACTCATAGACGGACTCTTTTGGAGCTGGCGATGGCCTGAAATTTTCTGAGGCAGCTGTCTGAGGCAACACAATCAATGGGACATCTCCCCATAGTCTCACCAGGTAGAAGTAGGCCCAGGCTCTGAGAAATCTTGCTTCTCCCAATACCTTTTTCTTCTGCCCTTCATCCATCGGAGTAATTGCTGGGACTTTGTCCAAAACCAAATTGGCATTGGCAATCACTTTATACAAGCCATTCCAGTAGTTGATGATGTGTTGGGTTCTTCCGTCGTACACCAACCCGTACAGGTTATTCAAATCTGAATTCTGTGCCGTTTCAGTAGTAGAAGTCCCCGTAGGTGCTTCCAGCAACTGCCACGTAGAGGAAAATATCCCTCCGTCACCGCCGATAAATCTGGTGTCTGCATACACTGCGGCCAACGCTGCCTCCGCATGGTCAGGAATCGTATAATAGCTTTCAGGTGTAAGATTAGAAGGATCCTGCTCCTCAAGGAAATCCGAGCAGCCTGAGATTCCGGTCATAAAAGCTCCTGCGAAGAGCAGACTAAATGCTTTATAAAATCTGGTATATTTCATTTTTAAGTCTCTTTAAGTAAAACAGGATTATAGGGTTACTTGAAGGCCGAACAGGAACGTCGTCGGCTTTGGATAGCCATGCCAGATCATCCCTTGAGAAAACACGTTGCTTCCATCGCCACCACGAATAGGTGTCTGTTCTGGATCTCCAACAACATCATCCCCCACAACCAGGAAGAAATTCTGAACGGTGGTGTAGGCTCTTAATCTCGACAACTTGATTTTGTTCGTAACGGCTGCTGGGAAGGTATAGCCCAACAACAGATTTCGACCTCTAAGGAACGATCCGTCTTTCACCCAATGTGAATCCACGTTGGTCACGTATCCAGCTCTGGTATCCCGAATTTCAGCAATCGGAGAGTTTTGATTTTCCGGAGTCCATGCAGTCAAGACAGACTTATAGCTGTTTGCCAAGGCCTGACGGTCTTCACTTGGGTGAAGCGTCATGTCGAGGATGTCATTGCCTACAGAAAACGCCAGGTCAACGGACATATCCCAGTTTTTAAACCGGAAGTTGTTGATAAAAGAACCCCAGAAATCCGGAGAACCGTTACCGATGATCATCCGGTCGGAATCGTTGATCGCGTTGTCTCCATTCACGTCCAAGTATTTGATATCTCCAGGAAGCATGGTCAAACCATTTCTGTAGCTCACAAATTCAGCGGCTTCGGCACGCTCGGCCTCACTCCAGGTACCCTCTCTTACCAGACCCCAGAATGATCCTACCGGCTCACCTACCCGAATGATGTTGGTTTGGTTGGTGAAGTTAGGTCCACCCACACCAAAGATGTCCGCAGGAGTCGCCAGTGAAAGCACTTTGTTTCTGTTTGCTGACACCATAAAGGTTGTATTCCACAGGAAGTGTTCCTTCTCGATGTTGACTGTATTCAAATTGAATTCAATCCCTTTGTTCTCCATTGAACCCACATTACTTCGGATCACAGAGTAGCCGCTTGTTCGTGGTACAGGAGCATCCAGCAACATGTCAGTGGTCTTTCTGTAATACACGTCAAACTCTAAAGCAATTCTATTTTGGAAAAGTCCCAATTCAACTCCCACGTCAAACTGAGCAGTTTTCTCCCATCTCAAATCCGGATTTGAAAGTCTACTCAGACCGGTTCCGCCTACACGGGTTTCATTGTAAACAGCAGCATAGTTAGAGCTAAGCAAGGACAACGAAGAATAAGGAGGGATTTCAGAGTTACCTGTCAAGCCGTAGCTGGATCTCAGTTTCAAATTGGAAACCGACGAGCTTGAGCTCATAAAATTCTCCTCGGAAATTTTCCAGGCTACTGCGGCAGATGGGAAAAATGCGTACTTGTTGTTTTCACCAAACTTGGATGACCCATCCGCTCTTCCCGTGAAAGTGAACAGATACTTTTCATCTAGGATGTAGTTGATACGGGTGAAATAAGAATTCATCGCAAAACTTGAAGCATTGGACCCCACTGCGGGCAACTGGCTACCGGCGCCAAGATTATTGAACGTAAAGTAATCGGTTGAGAAATTCTGGACGCTGGCGCTCATGGCATTGAAATTTGTTTCTTGCCACGAAATACCCAACATCGCCGTCAAGCCATGACGCTCTGCAAACACCTTGTTGTAGGTCAGATAGTTTTCCAAAGACCAAAAAGTCTCCTTTTGCATAGCCCTAGACGCAGTACCACTCTGACCAATGGCCAAGGTTCTGGTTTGCGATTGATTTCGTTCCTGAGTCATAACATTCGCTCCCAAGATGGTTCTCATTTCCAATCCCTCAGCAAACTTGATATTGGTGTAGAAGCTTCCAAGAGTAGTCTGGGTATCCAAGATATACTTGGTGCCATACAGCCTATGCATGGAACTCATGGTACCTTCTGCAAATGGATAATCTCTGTTGTTGGCAAAAGTACCGTCTGCATATTTCACCGGAAGGAATGGGAAATCCTCCACAATCTGTCTGGCAACCGCATCTCCTGTATCTACAAGGTTTTCAGACTGGTTGTTGTAACTCAAAGTGCCTCCTATTCTCAACCACTTTTTCACTTGGTCATCGATCGTGAATCGGCCCGAGTAGCGCTTCATATACGAGGTTTTGATCAGCCCCTGATCGTCTCTGTATCCCATAGACAGGGAGTAGGTCGTACGTTCATTTCCACCCTGAAAACCCAACTGATGATTTTGAGAAACCTTATTTTGGGTGGTTTCATCCAGCCAATTGGTATCGTAGAGCGGGTTCTGGTTTGCATCAAAGATTCTAGGATCAGTTCTTCTCAAGGCAGGGTTTAGATAGGCCCATTTGCCTGCTGCCCATCCTACCGGATCGTACTTTTCCATATTTGCCCAAGCAAGATCTTCTGTCGCCAGGTATTCCTCAGCATTCAGCACCTCGGGTCTGTTGGGTCCGATCACTGGCACGCTCACGTCAACATTGTAAGTCACAGTGCCTTCTCCTGATTTTCCTTTTTTCGTAGTCACCAAGATTACTCCGTTCGCCCCTCTTGATCCGTAGATCGCTGTAGATGAAGCGTCCTTCAACACTTCCACAGAAACGATATCGTTGGGGTTGATATAGTCAATGGCATTACTTGCCTGTTGTTGATTGCCCATTGGCAACTGGATTCCGTCTACTACATAGAGCGGGTTATTGGAGGAGTTGATCGAACTGAATCCCCGGATCCTGACAGTGGTTCTTCCTCCTGGACGGCCTGAGTTAGTATTCACCTGTACGCCGGACACCCTCCCGGAAAGCGCCTGGTTCAGAGATGGAGAAGGTCGCTCCTGCAGGGATTCTGCCCCCACTTGTCCCACAGATCCCGTTAAATCAGACTTCTTGACGGTACCATATCCGATCACAAGGATCTCTTCCAAAGAAGTGGAGTCGACATCCAGCGAAACATTGACGACAGATTGCTGACCCACCAACACCCGCTTGGCGGTGTATCCGATGTATGAAAAAAGCAATGTGGCATTGTCCGGAACTGTCAAGGTATAATTACCCTCAATATCGGTGACGGTTCCCAGAGTGGTTCCTTCTACCAATACAGTAGCACCGGGAAGCGGCTGATTGTTCTCATCCAGTACTTTTCCTGAAATGCTTTTATCCACCGCCGCTGACACTGTCACTCTTGCGGCATTGGAGTTTGCGTTGTCGGATTTTTTAACGTTGATGTTTTCATTGACCTGCTTAAACTCCAACTGAGTTTGCTGGGAGATCGAGACCAATACATCATATAAGGTCTGTTCCTGTCCGCTCAGGGTCACGTTACCCAAGTCCTTTACTTCTTTGTTTGTATATACAAACTTGAAGTTCGTTGCTTTTTCAATTTCAGAAAACATACTTAGCAAGCTTGCCTCCTGATTGTTCATTTTGACATTTACCTCTTCAATGGTTTTGATCTGCGACATCCCATCTCGAGAATACAGCATGGTCATCGTAAGACACTGGATCAAAAACGCACAGGTAAAAAGCTTCGTCATTCTAACTACAAATAACAATAAACGGTTTTTCATATCTTTGCATGGTTTATTTTGGCTATTACGCAATGGTTTACTTAAACTCTCGGGTACGACTAATTGACGTTAGTGTATCCGATAATCCCTGAGCCGGGGGTGTTGACGCACCTTCGGCTCTTCTTTTTAGTTGATTCATATCCTCATAGGCAGCATTGTTTTATGGGTTATTTAAAGATTATTTCCACTTCATCTTGGTCAATTTTATAATCAAATCTCACCGTATAGCTGAGACCTTCCAGTACATTCTCCAAAATTTCATCCTCGTATCTCCCATAGATAAGAAGCTCTTTGCTGGGCTTGTTTTTAAGGATAAACTTCACCCCGTACCAATTTTCTAAAATCCGGATGGCCTCCATCATTCTCACCTGCTGAAAAATTATCGTCTTCTTCGTCCACGCAAGTACCAGCTGAGAATCAAACTGGCCTTTCTTATATTCTCCGGTTTTTGTATTGAACCTGAGATCTTCCCCTTTCTCTAAGTTGATCTCGGCGGAGACTCCTTGCTTCACATCAACTGCCACCTTGCCTTCCACCAGTGAGACATTCACATCTTCCTCTGAATAGGCAGACACATTGAAGGCAGTACCTAAGGCCGTGGTCTTGATCCCATCCGCCACCACCGAAAATGGTCTGAGTGTGTCCTTTGCCACTTCAAAATAAGCCTCACCTTTAAGATACAGCATCCGTCGGTCGGATTCAAAACTCTTCACGTATCGTATCGAACTGCCGGAGTTCAGCATCACTTTGGAGCCATCCTGCAGGGTCAGATTTGACTTTACCCCCGGAGGTGTGGAGTGCTCCTCATACACCACCAGAAGCGGTAGAACTTGGGGTACATTTTCCGGATAAACCAGACTAACTGCAACACTACTCGCAAAAGCCAAAACCAAAATTCCCGCAACGCCGAGCCACTGCGAATACCTGAAAAAACGCTTCTCCGGGTATCCGTATTTTTTCAAAACCGAAACCGGACCAATGGGAACCACCTCACATTCGGTCCGGTCGCACTCCGGGTCTTCCACCCCATGATCTATCAATTCCCACAGCTCCGACACCTCATCGGCTGACATGGTATGACGCTTGTATCTCAGATTCAAAACAATGTCTCGCGCGACCTTTGCTTTTTCAAGCTGTTCGGGACTTTCAGCAAACAATCGCTCCCATCGAATATTTGAACTTTTCTCAGGAGATAGCGCCCAAATTCTAAATTCGCGATTCAACACAAAATCTTCTACTGAAAATCTGGAAATATCCACACTATTGTCTTTATAGATCTAAGGCGAAATTGTGAAATATCTATCCTTCTATTTTCAAGTATTTTCTCACTTTTACAGTATCACCAACCAACACCCTGTCCCGTTGCGTTATTCTTAAAAAAATCAGAATTTAATTTTCAAATTGACAGCCATTCTAGGAGACTATTTTTTAAACAAATAAAACCTCCAAAGCCTATATTTCTAAAATAGCTAGAAAATCACCCAATCGCATCCCGCTTCACTGAAAAAAAAGTCTTTGCAGCGGCCTTATGCCTTAAATGGTCCAACAGATCAAAGTCACGATTACTAGGCTCTTCTTCAATCTACTGATTGCCTTCCAGGCCAGGGTATAGCTAGAATCCACGGTGATTCCCAAAATCTCCGATATCGACTCGTAGGATCGCTTCTCAAAAAACAACAACTGGATCACATCCCGTTGACGAATAGGCAATGCAGCCAATGCGCTGTCCAGTTTCTTTTGAAGTATTTCATCGACCTGAAGCCCGATGAGTTTCTCCTCCGCAGACTCTTCAAGCACTATCGCGTCGAATTCAGAAATTTCGCCATCCAAAAACAATCTCCTGTCTTTGGTTATCTCTTTGGTTATTTTATTAGAAAGTGACTTAAACAGGTAATTCTTGATACTGTCCGTTTGACTGAGCCCCGCTCGATATTTCCACAGATCGATAAACAACTCCTGTATGCAATCCTTGACAAAACTCCGATTAGGCTTGATGGCCATGCCATATCTGAATAGTTCCTGAGAATACAGAAGGTAAATCTGCTCCAACCCTTCTTTCTCGCCTTGCTTTAATAGCCTCCAAAGCACACCCTCGTCCAAACGGCATTCATTTAGAGATGTGGGATTTTGGGTTTGCATGAGGGATTTATAAAATTTGAACTAAAAACTCTCTAGATCTTCGCTTTTTTTCTTGCCTGGGGACCTTTATCAGCTAAAATCACCGTCCTCCAGATTCTAATCTAACAACATCATCAATCTAGAAAATTTGGAATAAACGACACTTTCCACAAGAATTTATCAATAAAACACAAGATAAAAGTCGAATAATCCGAACTTTAACCCAACCTACTGCTTTTTTTTTAAAAAAGTCTTCGAGTTTAAAGGAAATAATATTTTCTTAAAACAGGTAACCAAAGCCTAACCAACGATTGCTTTTCGAATCATATTCCCTCCATCCTGCTGCCCAAACTCCGTTCAACATCCCTTTGAAATCAAGCAATCGAGGATTTATACTCTCTCGCCAAAACATGAATTTTCGTTGACATCAGGCTGCACCTTTGTCCCAAGGTAATACCCGGCATCCAACCGATCAGGCTATTCATATCTTCGAATTCTCAGATAGATTTTCCAAACCATTTCATCCTCCATTCCGGATACTGTCTTAATTTCAAGCTATGAAATTGACCTCCACACTGTGCGCAACGCTGGCCCTCGCCGCCTGCTCCTCCCCAAAACAAGAAACCCAAGTGTCCGCTACTCCTCCAATCCCTGTCAGCTACGAATTTCTGGTCGGTACCTATACCGACTCACTCCATCACGGCATCAATTTCCTGTCCTTTTCCCCTTCGGAAAATATCATGACGGTTGAAACCCTAGCTGCGGGAATCGCAAATCCATCCTTTGTTCTGGCGAGCAAAGACGGGAAAACGGTTTATGCGCTGGAGGAGGAAGCCGGAGCAAAAGGCGGAAAGGTGCTCACCTTCACCAGAAATCCAGTGGACAATTCCTTGACACTCATCGATCAGGACGATTCGATGGGCGATCACCCTTGCCATATTTCACTGTCACCTCAGGAAGATTTTGTGATCTTGGGCAATTACTCCGGAGGAAATCTTTCGGTATTCAAGGTGTCGCCAGATGGTCAGCTTGACTTTACACAGCTTGTCCAACACAGCGGAAAAAGCGTCAATCCGGATCGCCAAGAAAAGCCGCACGTTCACTCCACCACTTTTGATCCAGAGGGAAAGCGGGTCTTGGTCGCCGACCTCGGCACCGACAAGATCTATGTTTATCACTTCAATCCCAGCACAGCTGAGCCACTGAGTTTATCCGGAGAATTTCCAATGACACCAGGAGACGGCCCGCGGCATTTGGCTTTTTCTGCCGATGGCAAAGAGGTTTTTGTCGTGCAGGAGATGACGGCAGTGATGGAAGTATTCTCTTATGAAAATGGATCGCTGACCTCAAAGCAGCGACTTTCACTCCTGGATGAGGGCTTTACCGGAAATGTGGGAGCTGCTGAGATTCGGGTTTCACCTGACGGCAAACAAGTCTATGTCTCCAATCGGGGCGATGCCAATACAATTTCAGTTTTTGGAAAAAATGCCTCAGGCACCTACGTCCACGTGCAAAAAATCCCTTCTGGAGGCCTGATGCCGAGAAACTTCAATCTGACCCCAGATGGCAAATACTTGCTGGCAGCCCATCAGGCCAGCAACGACATCGTGATCTTTGAGCGGGATGAATTTACCGGAAAGCTCATCCAAACGCTCTGGAAGGCCGATGTCCATAGGCCTGTGTACCTCCACCGACTGGCGGACTAGCGCCTCGCCTTCATCTCACCGCCGAGAACGCAGAGGTTCGCAGAAAAAGGGATGGGCATTAAGACGTAGAAGACTCCGCGTCTTTGCGACTCCGCGAGAAAAAATATATTCTCGCAAAGACGGAGAGGCGCAAAGGGAAGTGAACGGGGTCCATTCATCACCAAGTCTGTGCAACCTGAAAATCGATGCTACTAGACTGGATCTTCCCAATCCATTTCCGGATTGTAAAAAATCTTCCCAGCCTTGATCTCCAAGGGCGAATCAAGGTTGTTGTTGTAGAGTTTGCCCGTCCCCAGACCTTGGGGAATCGTCGTTTTCAGCGCGGAGGCAAGCTGGGAAATAGCATTGAGGCCGATGTTGCTTTCCAGGGCAGAAGTCATCCACCAGCCGATATTCCGCTCTTCGGCCAATTTCACCCATTCCTTCGTTTCCAGGATCCCGCCTAGCAGGGTCGGTTTCAGGATGATGTGCTGCGGCTGGATGGCATCCAAAAGCGTTTCCTTTTCAGTAACTCCGATCAATTCCTCATCCAAGGCAATCGGCAAGGGAGTCGCTTGGCAAAGCTTTCTCATGGCCTCCCAGTCACCCGCCCGGATCGGCTGCTCGATGCTATGAATGTCCAAATCGGCCAAACGTTCTAGTTTTTCTGGCGCATTTTCTAAAGCGAAAGCACCGTTGGCATCGACCCGAAGTGTGATTTGATCTTTGGAAAAACGGCTGCGGATGTAGCTCAACAGCTCAATCTCCTGCTCAAAGTCAATCGCTCCGATCTTCATTTTAATGCAGTCGAAGCGGTCTTTCAGCTTCTGGTCAATCTGCTCTAGCATGAAATCTCTGCCTCCCATCCAAATCAGTCCATTGATCGAAATGCCTTCTTGAACGTCGTAAAACCGGTTTGGAAAAAGCCGCTTCTTTCCTCCCCAACTCAAATCCAACAAAGCGGTCTCAAGCCCAAATCGGATGGATGGCAGCTCGAAAGGAATCAAAACTCTCAATTGCTCCAAAATCGACTTTTCCTTCAACTCAAAACAGATTCCGCTCAGAGAGTCCAGCGTTTTCCGAAGGATCTCCTCAAAGTCCTTCCGATGATCCGGACTCAGCTTCACCAGCGGCGCTGCCTCTCCCCAACCGATCACTTCGGGACATTTAGGATCAAGCACTTTGATCCAAAAAACCTGCCGCGTGGTAAGCACACCCCGAGAAGTACCAGCTTCAAAGCGAAAATCGAGTGTTCTCTTGACGAAGGAAAACTGAAGCTTAGTGGAAACGGTCATCGGATTTGGAGGATTTCAGGTAAAAAGGGATGCTTATATTTGCAGCCAAATCAGCCCATCCGATGGATATCCCTCAGATCGACCTACGCGACTACGAATATACACTCCCAGACGAGCGCATTGCGAAGTTTCCGCTGGAAAAGCGAGACAGCTCCCAAGTCCTGCACTATCAGAATGGGGAAATCAGCCATTTTCATTTCTACGACATCCCGGATTTATTGCCTGCGGATACACTTTTAGTTTACAACGATACCAAAGTCATCCCCGCTCGCCTGATCTTCCAGCGCGAGACGGGAGCCAAGATCGAGATCTTCCTGTTGGCACCTACGGCTCCGACCACCGTCATCCCGGAGATCATGCTCGCCAAGCATCCGGTCACCTGGGAGACGATGATCGGCAATGCCAAAAAATGGAAAGCCGGTGAAGTATTGCAAGGAAAAGTCTCCGTCGCCGAAAAGGAAATTATCCTAAGCGCAACGCTTCTGGATCGAGATTTAAGGCAGGTCGAGTTCGCTTGGAATGATCCGGAAGTTGCCTTCGTGGATCTGGTCGAGGCAAGCGGGGAAATCCCACTTCCTCCCTACCTGAACCGCAAACCCGAGGCGGCCGACCGCGAGCGCTATCAGACGGTTTATTCTAAAAAAGAAGGAGCCGTAGCCGCGCCAACTGCCGGATTGCACTTTACAGCCGCAGTTTTCGATCGGCTTCGCAAAAAAGGAATTCGCGAAGCCCAAGTCACACTGCACGTCAGCGCGGGGACCTTCCAACCGATCAAGGTCAACAACGTCCTCGAGCATCCGATGCACAGCGAGCAGATCCAGATCAATCGAGAGACGATCCTGGCGCTTTTACAAAATGAAGGAAAAACCGTCGCTGTAGGCACTACCTCCGTGCGCACGCTGGAGAGTACGTATTGGTTTGGAGTCAAACTCATCGAGGGAAAAGGAGAGGATTTCTTTATATCCAAGCTTTTCGCCTACGAAAAGCGGAAAGAGACGCCCTCCAAAACTGAGGCGCTACAGGCTATTTTGGATTTTATGGAAAAGGAAAACCGCGACACCATCCTGGGCCAAACAGAGATTTTCATCTTCCCGGGCTACACGTTCCAGATGATCGAAGGTCTGATTACCAATTTCCACCAGCCGGGTTCCACGCTCGTTTTGCTGATCGCTACGATTCTGGGCGAGGATTGGAAAAAAGTCTACGGAGAAGCAATGGCCAAGAACTATCGCTTCTTGAGTTATGGAGACAGCAGCTTGCTTTGGCTGTAACGAGAGTAGCTAGTATCAATTATCAAGATGTTAGACATTAGACGCAAGATATTAGATCCTAGAATCAAGATTCAAGAAAGGGAAGAGACCCGCCAGGGCTTCCTATTGTAGCCCTGCATAAATCGAAGCAAAATGTTGCGTAGTATGAAATCCAAAAAGCCTGTGTTTTTGCCACAGTCCCGCAAATTCAAGACAGGATACGACAGACGTTAGACTTGAGTCAAGACGGGGAAAAAACCCATCGGGGCGACAGCTTGGTAACCCGGTGTGGAACCCAGACCAGCGTGTAAAAATAGCTGGGGAACAGATCAGCCAAAGCGGCCTCACCATTCCCCAGCGTTTGTCAGAGTTGGACCTGAAGGGAATACTCGAAGATTAACCTTTGCGCATCATCTTGTAGGTATTGATCAGACCGTTGGTGGAGCTATCATGTGAAGTTACTTCCTCGTCGCCAGCCAGCTCAGGCAGGATGCCGTTTGCCAGGACTTTGCCCAGCTCCACGCCCCACTGATCAAAGCTGAAGATGTTCCAAACCACGCCCTGCACAAAGATCTTGTGCTCGTACATGGCGATCAACTGACCCAGTGTGTAGGGAGTGATTTCCTTCACCAAGATCGAATTAGTTGGTCTATTGCCCTCAAATACTCGGTGCGGGGCGATTTTCGCGATTTCCTCGTCTGACTTCCCAGCTTTCTTCATCTCTGCACTCACTTCATCCAAAGACTTTCCCTTCATCAAAGCCTCTGTTTGGGCAAAGAAGTTGGAAAGCAATTTCGGATGATGATCGCCGATCGGATTGTGTGAAATCGCCGGAGCGATAAAGTCGCAAGGAATCAGGTGTGTGCCCTGATGGATTAGCTGGTAAAAAGCATGCTGCCCATTGGTACCCGGTTCGCCCCAGATGATCGGGCCGGTCGAGTAGTTGACAGACTCGCCGGAGCGGGTCACATACTTGCCGTTGCTTTCCATATTTCCCTGCTGGAAATAGGCCGCAAAGCGGTGCATGTACTGATCGTAAGGCAAGATCGCCTCGGAAGTCGCGCCTTGAAAATTGGTGTTCCAGATGCCGATCATCGCCAAGACCATCGGGATATTCCGCTCGAAGGCGGTATGGCGGAAATGCTCATCCATGGAATTTGCCCCGGCAAGCAGTTTTTCGAAGTTGTCAAAACCGACCACGCAGGCGATGGGCAGGCCGATTGCGGACCAGAGGGAGTACCGACCTCCTACCCAATCCCAAAAAGCAAACATATTCGCCGTGTCGATACCGAATTCGGCAACGGACTTGGCATTGGTGGACAAAGCGACGAAATGCTTGGCCACAGCTGCTTCGTCTTTTGCTTTTTCCAAAAACCAAGATCTAGCCGTATGGGCATTGGTCATGGTCTCCTGAGTGGTGAACGTCTTGGAAGCAATGAAGAAAAGTGTGGTTTCCGGATCAACTTTCTTCAAAGTCTCTGCGATGTGCGTACCGTCCACGTTGGAAACGAAAAAAATCTCCAAGTCACGATTTTGGAAGGGCTTCAGCGCTTCGGTCACCATCACCGGACCGAGGTCGGAGCCACCGATGCCGATGTTTACGAGAGATTTAATCGGTTTGCCGGTATAACCAAGCCATTGGCCTCCGTGTATTTTGTCGGCGAAGCCCTTCATCTGCGCCAAAACGGCATTGATATCCGGCATCACGTCCTTGCCATCCACATAGACTGGATGGCCTTTTCTATTCCTCAGAGCCGTGTGAAGCACCGCGCGGTTTTCGGTCACATTGATCGCCTCTCCGGTAAACATCGATTCGATGGCCTCATGCACACCCGTCTCGCGAGCGAGATCCATCAAAGCGGCTAGGATACCGTCAGAGATTCTGTTTTTGGAAAAGTCCACGAGTAGATCTTCGAAGCGGACACTGAATTCGTCGAAGCGTCCGTGATATTGAAAGTGGGAAGCGATGCTGTCGTTTTTGTGTTTTTCGACCAGTTCCAAAAGTCTAGTCCAGGCAGGGGTGGTTGTAGGATTGATTGCGTTCATCTTGGTATGAGGTAAAATGAGGGAAAGGACAAAAATAAGAGGATTTGGAGGGGAATGAAGGAAAAAGTGGACTCCTATCTAAAAACGTAGAAAAGAGAGGTTTCCTAGTAGGAGGTCCGCCGGCTGTGTGACGAGATCAAATGTCGCAACCGCAGCCAGAACCAAAAAAATGCTCTCAATTATACTGCAATGACAAACCTATTCGATATTGAAAAACGATTGGTATCGGGCAATTCTTTTTATTAGATCCTGTGCCATTTGCTCGACTTTCCTGCCGGCCTCGTGAACTTTGATCGCTTTGACGATCTGCGTTTCTGTGAATCTCGATTTTTTCATAATAACCATTTAAAGTTGATAATTTCAATTCAACTTTCAAGTGGCCGACTTTTAGGGGAGCTTACATGCCTATGTCAAAAGCCGAACAGTACAATTTATTTTTTTAGGTCAATTATGACAATCTTAGCCAAGGCTTCATCCCAAAATCCTGAAAATTGACCGTATGCACTATTTTTTATAAAAATAACCCGAGTATAAGGGAAGATTCTGTAGCACTGCGACTATTATTGGCGTTTGGCTATAAGTACGCCAAGAAAACAAATCCTATCATGCGCCACTTCCGCATTGTTTTAATCCTGTCTCTTGCCTCCACTCTTTTTGCCTGCGACACCTGTGGCAATGCAGATGCCCTGGTCTCCAAGTATGATTTTGAGTTCACCGTGGTGGATGCGGAGACTGGTGACAATCTGATATCCGGAGACGCACCCGCTCTCGACCCATACGGTTTTGAGCTCTACAGCTTGCGCGGGTCGGAGAGGTTCTCACATGAACTCTACATCTATCCGAATGAATCTTACTCAGGGAATCAGGTAATTTATGCGGATATCCGTGGTCTCAAGGGACACCTGTATCTGGCCTATCCCGACGGAAACGTGGATACGTTGCAGGCTTTCTTCTCCCAGCACAATTCGGAATGCTGGGGCAGGATAGACACACTCGAAGAACTCGTCCGCAACGGTTCGGAGACCTTTTCCGACCTCTACACCGTGATCAAGTTTGAGTATTGAAGAACGCAACGTTTTTCTAAAGCAGGGATTTGAGTAAGTCAAACGGCAACCCTATATTTTGTGGAAATTAGTTTGAATACTGCTCATGCGTTTGATTCTATTTTTTCTTTTCTGTTTCCTCTCCGTTCCTGTTTTTGCTCAGCTACCTTCCGAGAAAGAAACGCTAGTCCGCCTGAATAAGCACTTTTATGAGATTCCGCCTGAGGACACGATCAATCATGCATACAACAAACTGGTTTCATCTTTAGGCAATTCAGCAAAATTAGAGCGGATTTATACCCTCAACCAACGTCTACGCCGGGTCGTCCTGACAAAGCATACGAGATATGAAGACCTAGACCGGGTCACTGAGCAATACGGCGACTACAATGAGCTGGAATGGAGAAAAAGTGAAAACCTCCTCATCCCTAAGTTTTCGACCGAATACTTTTTCAATGATGCCGTGGTCGGGCAAGTCGTTTCCGATT
The DNA here is from genome assembly GCF_039523455.1 of Algoriphagus jejuensis. Taxonomy (NCBI): domain Bacteria; kingdom Pseudomonadati; phylum Bacteroidota; class Cytophagia; order Cytophagales; family Cyclobacteriaceae; genus Algoriphagus; species Algoriphagus jejuensis. The sequence continues at coordinate 233,120 of NZ_BAAAFI010000007.1, forward strand.
CACGACATCTCTTTCGTGTGGCACGAAATGGGGAAAATGAACTCACGCCACAGCGTTTCAATGACTTTGAACCCCAAATCAACGGCCCCAAGAAAGACTGGTATGAGTTTGTATCTAAACAATTCAGGCTAAGTACAAAACTGCAACCGGATAGGCCTGAGGAATATCGGATTGCGGTATTGGTCAATGAACATGGCATGGTGGACAAGATCGAGTGGGCGAATCCTCTGGAAGGCAATCCCAAAGTGGCCGCACAATACATCCGCGTAGTCGAGCTCTGGGGCAACAACTTCACTCCGGCGCTGGATGTCTTCGGCAATCCGGTCTCCAAATGGCTCCTGATTCCGTTTCGAATTGAGGGAAAAATCAGATATCAAATCGAATTCATTGACTAAAATGCCTACTAGGTTTTTATTTCGCGAAATTTTTTTCAGGCTGAATCAAGCTCGTTTTTTTACAATCCGAATTTGAGTAAGTCAAACGCTAACACTATATTTTAAGGGAATTAGTTTAAATACTACGCATGCGTTTGATTCTATTTTTTCTCTTCTGCTATCTCCCGTTTTTGGTGTGCGCTCAGCTACCTTCGGAAAACGACACGCTGATCCCCCTCAACCGGCACTATTTTGAGATTGCTCCTGAGGACACTGCCAGCCACTTTTACGACAAGCTCGTCTCCTTCTCGGAGAATGGAACGAAGCTGGAGCGGATATTCACCCGCGATGGCAAGATCCAGCGAGTAGTCATCACCAAGCCGTGGACCGAGGAGTTTTACGAGCAGGTCACCGACGAGTATAACGCTTACAATGAACTGGCGTGGAGAAAGACCCAAAATCGCAATAACGGGAAATACATGACGATGTATTACTACAACAACGAGGTAGTGGGGCAAGTCCTATCGGAGTCCGACACTCTCTCCTACGTAGCCCGAAACGGGGAGAGCGAGCCCAAACCGCAAAGATTCAATGACTTCGATCCACAGCTCAGTGTCCCCATAAACGAATTTTATGAGTTTGCCTCCAAGAAATTCCGGCTGAGTGCTAAGCTGTACCCCCGACAGCCCGAGTGGTATGGAATCGCTGTTTTAGTCAATGAACACGGAATGGTGGACCAAATCGAATGGGCAAACCCTATGGGAGGCAATCCCAAAGTCGCCGACCAATACATCCGGGTGGTCGAACTCTGGGGCAACAATTTTCATCCTGCACTGGATTCCTTTGGGCAGCCGGTTTCCAAGTGGCTGACCATTCCATTTCACATGGGAACAGGCGCCCTCATATTCCTTGACCTCGACTTCCACTAGGGATTGAATCCGCTAACTCACTTAACTTTCATGGACTCGCAACAACCATTAAACGCCTTCGCAATCTGAGAAGGAAGCCTCGGGTGCTGACTCCACTTACCGCTTGAGTTTGTTCACACAAAGCCGAAGCAATTCCTGATCTCTTCACATAAAAAGAATAATCCTTTGAAGAAAAGGGTTAATTTTCACCTTAATCCAATCCCCCCAACCTTGCTGACCGGACTGAGTGCCTTCTTTTTTCTCTCCGCCTACATCCCGCTGATCAAGTGGGATCATTGGTCGATCAGGATTTTTGACTACCCAAGATTTCAGAAACTGATCATTCATCTCCTTTTGATCTTAGCGTGGTTGATCCTTGGAGAAAATGCTATCCAACAAGGAATCTGGGTAGGATTGCTGGCAATCGGAGCCGTTTACCTCACGATTCAGGTATGGCCATACAGTCCTTTCGGAAAAAAGATGATCCAAAAAGTACCCTACGACTCTCGAAACGGCATCCATCTTATGATCGGGAATGTGTACCAATACAATCGAAAGTTTGGAAAAACGCTGAGCCTGATCCAAAGCAGGAATCCCGATCTGGTCTTTTTAGTCGAAACGGATCAAGCCTGGGCTGATGCGATGACGCCGATTCATGAAGGCTATCCGTATCGGATTCTTTGCCCTTTGGAAAATACCTACGGTCTGGTGCTTTACTCCAGATTGCCGATTCTGCGAAAGGAAATCAACTACCTTATCGACGAGGAGGTACCCTCGCTAGAGTTTGATCTAGAGCTGAGAGGTGGACAGGTCATCACGATCTATGCGATTCATCCCACGCCGCCGGTTCCGGGTGAAAATTCAACCAGCACCGAACGGGATGCAGAAATTCTGATTGTGGGCAAAAAATCTAAGGCAAATCCCCTTCCGTCTATTGTCATAGGGGATCTCAACGATGTCGCCTGGAGTTACACCACTTCTCTTTTTCTAAAAACATCAGAGCTAGCCGATCCCCGACGTGGCCGCGGTTTTTTCAATACATTTCATGCCAAAATCCCTCTTTTTAGATGGCCTCTGGACCATGTGTTTCTGAGCAAGCAGTTCGGACTTGCTGCCATCCACGTTTTGCCGGGAATTGGCTCAGATCATTTCCCTATTGAATTGAAGGCGACGCTCACGGCCAACGATACCACAGATACAGAGTCTGCGACAAACGAAGAGGAACAAGAAGCTGAGGAAAAAATTACCAATGGCCATGAAAACCAAAAAGCCGATCAGGATTGACCGGCTTTTTGAAATACGATTTCTGATTTACGAGGCCCAATTGAGGATTCGAACCTCACGATTTCTTTCTCTGTTTCGACCTTAGAACTTAGAAGCACCAGCATCGGACATCCGACAACCAGCCCCTTCCTCAATTGCCTCGGGCAGCTTTTTCCTCCGCCTTGGCTTTTCTCTTAAAACCCTTGTTGAACGGCCAGGTATATTCCAGCGCTTCCATGCCTTTGTTCAAGTTGTAGGTCGCGGAATCCGTGTTCTCAATTGTGCTTTTCAGCGACTCTGCAAAGGCCGGATCATTCAGCAGCATCCCCATGGAGTTGTCAGGGGACTCCAGCTTGTCAGCGACACCTTTGAGCTGTGTGGTCAATTGCTCCGCATTGGCTGCGGTTGCATTTAGACTCTCCATGCTGGCTTTGAGTTCCTTCATGACCGTCGTGTCCGTCACGAGATCATTGAACAGGTAGCCTTTTTGGTTTAGTTTGGCGGTGAAGGTATTCAAGTCGTTGATCATTCGGTTGGAATTAACCGATGCTCGATCCAGATTGACGAGGATCGACTTGAAGTTTTGTGCCAACAGCGAGTCAGTCATCACTGCTCCTACGATGCCTTTACCTTCAGCAATCTTGCCTGTCAACACTTTCAGGTTGGCGGTGATTTCCACCAGATTCTCGTTGTTGACCTGAAGCGTCTCCATCATTTGATCGGTATCTAAGGGCATGACCGCTTCAAGTCTGTCGCCGTCCTCTACCTGGGGTACTTCGGTACTTCCGCCATAGATCACGATGATCTTGTTGCCGATAAGACCGTCTGAGCTGATGGTTGCCTTGGAATCCTTGCGGATAAATTCGACCACTTCCTCTTCCACGTTCATCTCTACTTCCACCTGCGCATCTCCATAGAAGTTTATCTTCTTCACCGTGCCGATCTTCACACCGGAAAACCAGATGTTGTTGCCAGTCTGGAGACCCCCGATGTCGTCAAACACCGTCTTGAGCTGGATAGCCTTCACAAATTTCTTTTGTTGACCCCCAAGGGTCAATATTCCAGCTACCAAAATCGCTATGCCGATAAAGACAAATATGCCTACAATAACGGATCTCTTATTTTCGCCTCTCATGAGTTTATAAAATTATAATCGTAGAATGATTTGATTCGCTCGTCTTCAGCATTTGGAAACACTTCCTCGAAGGTTCCAACGGCATCAAACTGACCGTCGAGCAACACGGCCATTCGATCACCGGTCTGCTTGGCGCAGGCCAGATCATGGGTGATGACTATAGAGGATGTCTTGTACCGCTCTCTCACTTCCAAAATTAGATTGTTGATATCGCCGCAGGTGATCGGATCCAAACCTGCTGTAGGCTCATCATAGAGCATGATCTCGGGATTGAGAATCAAAGTCCTGGCAATGCCGATTCGCTTCTTTTGTCCCCCGGACAGCTCCGAAGGCATCTGATTGATGGTCTGAGGCAGGCCTACACTGTCCAATAACTCTTCGATTCTTGTATTGATATCCTTTCGGGTCAGGTTCTTTTCATTTCGGACTAGCGGAAATTCCATATTTTCCCTCACAGTCATACTGTCATACAGAGCGGAATTTTGAAATGAAAAACCGATCTTCAAGCGAAGCGCATTGAGGTCTTTTTTGTTCAGTTTGGACACATCTTTGCCGAAAACTTTCAGGCTTCCAGAATCCTGCTTCAGAAGCCCCACCATGATCTTGATCAAGACGGATTTTCCGGAACCGGATTTTCCCAGTACTACGAGGTTTTCCTCGCGAAACAAATCCAAATCAACTCCCTTCAATACATCAAGGTCGCCAAAGGACTTTTCAAGGCCTCGTATTTCAACTACTTTTTCCCGTTTTTCCATAGCTTACATTCCCCTGATTGCGTTGACCAACTGGAGCACCAACAATTCCTCGATAAAGATCAGGAACATCGCCATCACCACGGCGGCATTCGCTGCGCGCCCTACGCCCTCGGTTCCTTTGGAAGAATTATAACCCTTGTAGCACCCTACTATCCCAATGGTAAATCCAAACAGGATGGATTTAAGCACCGATGAAATGATATCCAAGAAGGTGATCGCTTCGAACACCTGCACAAAAAACGTGGTCAAACTGACCATTTCGTTTGCATTGACACTCAGGAAGGAACCCATCAAAGCTACAAAGTCCGTGTACATCACGAGCAGGGGGATCATCAGGGTAGTTGCCAAAACCCGCGAAACCACCAAAAACTTGAACGGATTGGTAGCCGACACTTCCATGGCATCGATCTGCTCTGTCACTTTCATTGAGCCGATCTCCGCACCGATGCTCGATCCGACTTTGCCAGCCGCAATCAGCGCCGTTACCAGAGGCCCCATCGCTCGTACCACGGCGATTGATATCAGCGAGGGCAACCAAGAAGCTGCGCCAAACTCGGTCAGCGAAGGACGTGATTGGTTGGTAAATACGATCCCGACGATGAATCCTGTCAATGAAATCAAGGGCAGTGACTCAACGCCGATTCGGTAGCACTGATGAATGACTTCCTTGAATTCGTAGGGTGGTATGAAAACCTCCTGAAAGAAACGCCGGACAAAATTCCAAGCATCCGCTAACCCCGTAAAAAACTTATCTATCTTTTTTGAAAGCAAGGGCTTTCTATCTCCCGATTGTTCGGCCATATTTCTCTAATCTATTCGATCAATCCTGAATCCGCTTGGCAAGTAGTACAAAGAAAACAAAATATAAACCAACCCTTCCTCCGAGTGGTTTATTTTTTAGAATCTGAAAAAACCCCGGTGCCACGGTCTCCATCCGAACGTATAGGAAATCTCTTGTTGATTTTACGGGTTCCGTTGAGACTTTGGTACCGTGAAATCTATCCCCACTTAGGGAAACGTCACGGGGTAAATCCCCGCACTTTCAAGAAAAAATCATGCGATGGCTTGCTCGCCCCTTAGCCTAAACCGAGAATCAAATTTGCCAGTACCTGCCAGTTTTCCTCTGAAATCGGCTTCTCCATGACTGCTTTGACTACGGCAAATTTACCTGCTTTTCTTCTGTCTTCCGACGAAGAACTCGCGGTGACAAACACGATAGGTGCCGATGATTTTGAGGAAAAATCAGCTAGCCAATCCCAGCCCGAGGAGGAATCAAAATTGAGGTCTGAAAGGATCAAATCCGCTGCATTTTCGACCAGCCAAGAGTCCAATTTTTCCGGCTCGCTAAAAAACTGAACCGAGCAATCGGGAAGGTATATTCCAATCAACTTCTTCATCAGTAAATGCTGAATCTTGTCGTCGTCCAAGTAAACTAGCTGGGTCATTCGGTAAGCGTTTGGAATATCAAGTCAATCGTTCCTTAGTCTTGCAAAAACTGACCGGATCGATTCTTAAAACTAGGTCTAATTCCCAGATATCTGCACCAGGAATAAATTCGAAATTATTTTAAGTCTTACCTAAATTTTTTAGCTATATCAAATTAAGAACACTCTAAACTCCCTTTATTCCATTATTTATCAATATGTTAACACACTTTAAATAAACTCATAAATAACACATAACTCCCCATCTTTTTTCCCCAACTGTCCTCTCCTCACATCACGTTGAGACCAACTTCCCAGCTCTGATTTCTCAGCTTCGGATAATAGATTTTAACTATAATCCTTATTTTCACCGAACTTTTAGGCTTGACACTGCTATGGCTTCTACACCCCCTGCCTCGAGAAAAAGAAACCGACTTCTCCGGTTTTTCATCTATATGGCCCACCGCTTTGACTTGGAAGAAGGCAAGGAAGATGAACTGGAAACGATAGAATACATCTCAAAGAACGTAGAGTTTAAGGGAGCTAATCTATGGATTTTGATTTTCGCGATTTTTGTCGCCTCAGTAGGCCTCAACGTCAACTCCACCGCAGTCATCATCGGAGCGATGTTGATCTCTCCGCTGATGGGCCCGATCATGGGTATCGGCATGGCCGCCGGCATCAATGATTTCGAGCTGCTCAAGCGTTCTATCCGCAACCTTGGAGTGGCCGTTTTCATCTCAATCCTGACCTCGACCATCTACTTTGCGATCACTCCGATCAGCGCTGCCGATTCGGAGTTGTTGGCGCGGACTGAACCGACTGTGTGGGACGTTTTGATTGCCTTGTTTGGGGGACTCGCCGGGATCATCGCGGGGTCTCGAAAGGAGAAAAGCAATGCCATTCCTGGGGTCGCCATTGCTACCGCTTTGATGCCTCCGCTATGTACGGCCGGCTACGGCCTGGCCACAGGAAACCTCCTTTACTTCGTCGGAGCGTTCTACCTTTTCTTTATCAATTCTGTTTTTATCAGCCTCTCCACCTACCTGATCGTCCGGTTTATGAAGTACCCAAAAAAGGATTTTATGGATCCGAAACGGGAAACTCAAGTAAAAACCTATATCACCATCATCACCCTGATGACCATCATCCCGAGCGTGTATCTGGCCTACGGGATCGTCAAAAAGGCACTCTGGAATGAGCAGGCTAGGAATTTTGTAGAGGTCCAAATCCAATATCCCAACACCCAAGTATTAGCCGCCGAATACCACTATCACGTCCCTCCAAAAACGATCGAAGTGAGCCTGATCGGGGATCAACTTCCGCCACAGGAATTGGCAAACCTGAGAAAAAAACTAATCGGCTTTGGTCTGGAAGAAACGACACTTAATTTCCTTCAAAGTGGCAATGGGACTGATCTCAACCTTCTCAGAAATGATATTCTGAAAGACCTCTATGAAAGAAACGAACTGCTGATTCAGGACAAGGACAAAAAAATCGCCCTCCTCGAAAATGAAATTCTGGCCGATATAAACGCCCGCCAGCTCAGTGTAGAAATCGCCGAAGAGGCTAGAATCAACCACCCCAATCTTAAGAAATTTACCTTTGGACGTACTCTGATGTCAGACTTGGAAAAAAACAAGGTTGACACGCTCTTGGTAGCCTATGCACAGTTTTCTCCCAAACCCACCAAAACCGAGTCGAAAAAGCTGACCGAATGGATTAAAGTCCGCACCAAATCTGACACCATCGCCTTGATCCTGTACTAGCACCCAAAAATATGACCAAGCTAATCACAACATTCGCCCTCCTATTCGGAGTCATCTCCGGAGGATTTGCCCAAAGTGAATACGACGAAGCACTCGCACACAAACTCGGCGCTGACGAGTATGGTATGAAGAAATACGTCATGGCCTTTCTCCTCCGAGGCGATCGAGTCTCTGAGTACACGACAGAGCAGCGTCAGGAGATTCAGGGTGCCCACATGGCAAATATCGGCAGGATGGCTGAAGAAGGCTCTCTCGTTCTCGCCGGTCCATTTTTTGGAAACGAGGACCTTCGCGGCATTTATGTCTTCGATGTCCAAAGTCTGGACGAAGCCAAAACGCTGACGGAAACCGATCCGGCGATCAAAGCTGGAGTCCTCAAGATGGACCTGAAGGAATGGTATGGTTCTGCAGCCCTAATCCTACTTACCGATCTCTATCCCAAGGTCACGAAGAAGAATTTCTAACCAACTCGGAAGTCGAGTAAAAAACAACCTCAATTGCTTTTTACCAGCACCTGACACTTGGTTTTTTTGATTGTAAAAAAATATCCGTTTCTCAGAAAATCGGTCTAGTACTATTTCCAAAAATTGGAGTATTACTTGAGGAAGCTCGCTCCAAGAGACTTCAGAAAACCGCGTTAATTAACAGTTAAACCAGAGATACGATGAGACTCCTCATTCATGATAATTATGACTTGCTTTCGAGATGGGTGGCAAATTACATTGTAGGCAAGATCAAAGCCCACCAGGAAAAAACCTCCGAGCCCTTTGTTCTCGGCCTTCCTACCGGTTCCTCACCGGTGGGAACCTATCGCGAACTGGTCAAACTCAATCAGAAAGGGAGGGTTTCTTTTCAAAATGTCATCACTTTCAACATGGATGAATATGTAGCGTTGGAGGAGTCTCACCCAGAAAGCTATCATTCGTTCATGTACAGTAATTTTTTCAACCATATAGAAATCCCGAAGGAGAACATCAATATTCTCGATGGGAATGCCGAAAATCTCGAAGCGGAATGCCTACGGTACGAGGAAAAAATCAAAGCCGTCGGGGGGATCGATCTGTTTCTGGGTGGCATTGGCAACGACGGACACATCGCTTTCAACGAGCCTGGATCATCCCTCACCTCGAGAACCAGAGTCAAAACACTAAATACGGAGACCAGGATGGTCAATTCTCGATTTTTTGAAAATGACCTCAACAAGGTTCCCAAACTCGCCTTGACCGTCGGCGTCGGCACGGTGATGGATGCCAAGGAGGTAGTTATCATTGTAAGCGGTCACCAAAAATCCCGCGCCTTGCACATGGCCGTGGAAGGCGGAGTCTCCCACATGTGGACCATCAGCGCGCTTCAGTTGCATCACAAATCCATGATCGTCTGCGACGAAGGAGCTACCGACGAACTGAAGGTCAGCACATACAAATACTTCAAGGATATCGAAAAGGACAACATCGATCCCGCTCTTGCCAGCCAAGGCGATCAGTACCTGTTCTAAATCGATTGGAGTTTACGTTAATTCCGCCGGTGGTGATAGTTGGGTTTCGGTGGTCATCGGATTGCAATCCAGTCCTACGATACCGTTAATTTTTGAGTCAGTCCTCTTACTACAACCTGTGCATCAAACCTCATCGTCGTTGCCTCGATGAATTTCCATCTACCACGGCACGTTCTATCCAGCGTTAATCTGATGGAAACCAGCCCCCAGCATTTAACGACTTCAATTTCAGAGTAGTCATTTTTGGAAAAACCAGCGTAATAACAAAAGACGCCGAGCGTATGATTCCGCGACCTTTCTATTGTAGTTTAAAATTTGGACGACGAATCCGGAACTAGTCAAAACGGGAGTTGTTTGGCTTTCAGAGAAATACGCCACGAAATCGTTTGAGTTAATACTTTGCCGCCCACATAGAATATTGCTAATGTTTAGAGAATTAACATTTAACTTCAATGTACAAGCAATAACCCATTTGGTACACGGCTCGGATTCGATCCTCAATCCGATGCAGGTGTTGAGGAATCATCTTCAAACTAAAAAACAATAACCTAACAACGAATAAAATGTCAAAAGATCCAACAAGAAGAACATTCATTAAAAAAACCGCACTTGCGGGGGCAGCGGCGATTACGATCCCCACCTTTATCCCGTCATCAGCTTTTGGTGCGAATGACAGAATCAACGCGGCAGTATTGGGAATAAACGGAAGGGGACAAAGCCACATTTCTAGTTTTATGGCGCAAAAGGATCTTCAGGTGACCACACTTTGTGACCCTGATATGAGGTTGCTCACCGCAAATCAGAAAAGCTTTAAGGAAAAATACAATGCCGATGTTGCGATCGAGCAAGATCTGCGCAAAGTCTTTGCAAACAAGGATATCGATGTGGTCAGCATCGCCATGCCAAACCACTGGCATTCTTTGGCTACAATCTGGGCTTGCCAGGCAGGCAAAGACGTCTATGTCGAGAAGCCCGGCTCCCACAACATCTCGGAAGGCCGCCGAATGGTGGAAGCCGCCCATAAGTACAAGCGCATCGTGCAGCACGGGGTGCAGTTGAGAAGCTCTCCTGCCGTACAGGAAGCCGTTCAACTCATGCGAGACGGTTATATCGGTAAGGTGTACATGGCCCGTGGCCTCGTATTCAGAATGAGGGGTGACATTGGCGACAAAGGTCTTTCTCCGGTACCAGAAGGACTGGACTACGAACTTTGGACTGGCCCGGCACCGAAAGCGCCTTTTACAGAAAATCTGGTGCATTACAACTGGCACTGGCACTGGGATTATGGCAATGGCGATGTCGGAAACCAGGGAATCCACGAGACTGACCTTTGCCAATGGGGCTTGGACGTTGGCTTGCCTACCAAGATCACTTCCATGGGTGGCAAATTCCTGTGGAAAGACAGCAAAGAGACTCCCGAACTTCTGACCTCGATCTATCACTATCCTGAACAGGAGAAAATCATCCAGTTCGAAGTTAGACCTTGGTTGACCAACACCGAAGGCGGTGCCGGAGTCGGTAACATCTTCTATGGAGATAAGGGATACATCGTGGTGGACGGCTACGACAAGTACACTTCGTTCCTCGGGAAGGATAACAAGCCAGGAATGTCGAAATCTGATGGTGGACCGGTAGCCGACGGTGTCGATCGCGGACTTGGAGGCACAGATGGCCACTTCGAAAACTTCATCAAGGCAGTACGCGCACGCGACAGCTCTATCTTGAATGGCCCAGTAGAGACTGCTCACCTGTCATCTGCGCTGGCTCATCTTGGAAATATCGCCTACAGACTGGATCGAGTGCTTGAGTTCGATCCTAAATCAGAAACTTTCGTCAACGACAAAGAAGCTGATGCGATGCTGACCCGTGATTACAGAAAAGGATTTGAGGTACCGAAGTCAGTTTAAAGACTGAGATTGGCTTGGAGTTCTCACGCCTTGAAACAGAAAACCCGCCTGGAGGAATCCGAGCGGGTTTTTTTGGGTTTTAAAGGAATCCATTGTGGAGCCTTTTGCTCGGAATTTTTTGAAGTGTTTCAAGCTTGATCAAACTGAAATGTCCAATAGGTTTTTAAACTGGGACAGTATTATTTCATCACCCAGTTTTTTCCCAACGCCACCCCATTTCGGGGCGTTTTTTCCACTTTCATTACATTCGACTGATTCAAGTTTACGGCCGATAACAATAAAAAAAGCACTCTCAATGGTTCAAAAGCCACTTTCAGAAGATTTATAAAAGACCATAACTCTCTTCCAACACACTGGTCTCAGACTTGCTTCAATCAGTTCAACAGAGACCAATTTTTCTCCTAAACCCGGAAATCATGAGCACATCCAAGGATATGACTACCTATTCTCAGGTATTGAATCAATTGCCAGCCAAAGGGTACGGCAAGGAATTAAACATCAGCAGAGCAGGTGCAAAGTTTGACAAGGGCGAGGAAATCCTGCAACCCGAGCAACTCAAGATCGTCAAGACCTATCGTTTTGAAGGAGAGTCTGACCCTTCGGATATGGCAGTTATCTACCTGTTGCATAGTGACTCTGGCGAAAAAGGGTTCATCCTGAATGCCTATGGCACCTACTCTGACGACGACAATCAATATTACAATGAGTTTATCAAGCGCGTTCCAGTCGATGAGATGAAAGAGCTGGACCTGTGGCAACGATAAAAGCCGGATTGAGCAAGTGCACTTTTAGTTAAATCTATTTTTCAACGACCAAATCATTGACCTATGCAAACTTCAGTAAACACCTACCTTATTCCCCACCTGGTGACCGGCAAAAAACACGATGACGATGTGGATAAAGGAACTAACAGAAAAACACCGGGCAACAATCAAGGTGCCCGACCACCGGAGGAGGAGGATTTTGACGAAATCCACGAAAGGGGTAAAAAGGTAAAAAAGAAAGAAAAGACCGACAATTAACCTGTCATATCATAACATTCATAAGTAATTTTTTGGGGTGATATCTGGACTTTAGTTCCAGTAGTCCTGTCGGGAGGGGTTCCGACAGGTTTTTTTCTTTATACCGGGAAGGTTATTTTTCTCGGACTCCCCTATTATCAAAGCCTGGCAGGGTATGGCCATACATCCGCCACTATGATAATTGTCCCCTAGACTCCCCCATTACTTCTCCAACAAACGCTTCAGATTGTCCAGTCCAGTTTGAAAATCATTGCCTATCATCTCCTCCATACCCATCATCGGCACCATTAGGTTCATTGGATAGGCCATCTTTCCATCGAATCCCCAAGCCACTTCCGTTTGACCGGCATCGATTTCCGAAAAGGTCATATAGGCCTTATCGGTACTTTCGAAGGGGTCAAAAAACCGCAATTCAAAATCGATTCGCTTTCCCTCCTGCATCGCGATGATCTCCTGCTCCCCATGACCAACCTCGGGATTGTCGCTTTTCCAACCTGAGACAAAGCCAACCGTTCCGTCCTCACCCTCATAGTAATGCTCCATCTCAGGATCCATCAGATTCCATTTCCCGTATTGATTTTGGTTTTTCAGGTACTTGGCAAAATCGTAAACTTCGTCCAGCGGACGGTCGATCACGATTGCGCGGCTTGCTCCATAATCTGTGGGCACAAAAAGCGCTACGATCAACGGAACCCCAATCAAAATAAGGACAATGATCCCGAGGATTTTTAGAATTTTCATGGCTTTCTTTTTTTGGATTTACACTGAAAATAAAAAATATCCGGGTGAAAATCAATCACTAGACAATCCTTGATATCCACTCCTTTTCTGTTTGCCTTTTGCGATTTCGGATTATTTTTAGAATATCAAAACGGCGAAAGTCCGAAGACTTAAGCAAAAAAACCTACGCCTTTCCAAACTCCACAAACCTCCCCAACTCCAAATATTCCTGATATTTCCCTCGATAGTATTCCACATTCGCTGGAATCGGCTGATATTCCTCCTGCTTCGGACTGGCAATCGCATCGGAGGCGTCTTGCAAATTGGAATAAATCCCTGAGGCAACTGCCCCAAAGATCGCCGCACCCAATGCCGGTGTTTGTTCGGAGGCTGATACACCTATTGGCATATCCAAGATATCGGCCATGGTCTGCACCAAAAACGGAGACTTCTTCGCAATGCCGCCGATCCCAACGACTTCATCGATTCGCACGCCGTTTTGCTTAAACCATTCGATGATGCCTTTGGAACCAAAGCAAAGTGCCTCGACCAAAGCCTTAAATACTTGCCCGTTTCCGACACTCATATCCAAACCCGCAAGCGCGCTTTTCAGCGACTCATTCAATCCCGGTGATCTGCGCCCATTGATCCAATCCACCGCAACCACGGAAGATTCCAAAGGAACTTTCATCGCCTCGGCGTTTAGGTACCCCATCAGCTTATCCGAAAGTTCCGCCAGCAATTGCTCTTTGGTGCCTTGATCCAAAACTTCACTCGCCTCGATCAAGTCAAAAGTCGGCGTAGAAACCAATCGTTTGTACCAAGCCAAAAAGTCTCCAAATCCTGCCTGACCTGCTTCGAACCCGATCAATCCAGGAAGAATCGATCCGTCGACCTGACCGCTGATTCCCTGGACAGGTTCCGGATCGACTTCATCGTAGTTGGCCACCAACATATCGCAAGTCGAGGTTCCCATCACTTTCACCAGTGTACCGGGCTTCACTCCAGCTCCCACCGCGCCGGCATGGGCGTCAATTGTTCCAACAGCCACGACAGTCTCGGGGGAAAGCCCAAGTTTCTCAGCCCATTTGGGAGAAAGATTTCCTGCAGCCCGATCCGAAGTCATGGTTTCGTTCCCCATCAGTCGACCGAGAGCCGCCAATTCGGGATGGAGTTGCTTCAAATATTCTCCTGACGGAAAACCGCCCCAGGAGGCATGCCAAAGCCCTTTGTGTCCGGCTCCACAACGGCTGCGTTTGATTTCTTCGGGTTTCAGCAAACCGGTCAGTTCTCCGGCGATGTAGTCACAATGCTCCACCCAGTTGGGCTGGGCTGCAGCGATGGCTGAATTATTTCTGTAGATAAAAAGGATTTTGGCCCAAAACCACTCCGAACTGTACATTCCACCAGAGTAACGGGTATAGTCTACTCCGCCCCAGTTTTGGGCAAGCTTGGTAATTTCTTCTGCTTCAGCAATGGCTGAGTGATCTTTCCAGAGTACCATCATCGCATCGGGATCCTCGGCAAATTCCGCTGCAAAAACCAATGGTTCCCCGCTCTTTTGCAAAGGCATTGGTGAAGACCCTGTCGCATCGATACCGATTCCTTTGACCTTTTTGGGATCAATGCCGGACTCTTCCAGCGCTTCGACAATGGTTTTTTCTAATCCCTCCAGATGATCCAAAGGGTGCTGCCGGTATTGGCTTCGGGCCGGATCACAGTATTTTCCTGCTTTCCAACGGGGGTAAGCGAAAACCGATGTAGCGAGCACGGCACCACTCTGGGCATTGACGACGATTGACCTCACGGAATCAGACCCAAAGTCCACACCGATGACATAGTTATTTTCCATAGTTTGCTTAGCGATTGATCTGAATCTTTTAGATTACTTAAAAGGATTCATGGTGAAAATCTGAAAAAAAGAACCCCCGGCCTCATCGACCCGCTTATTATATACCAGAGTCTGACCGGAATAAGACCAGTTGAAGTTCCACAGTTGTCCATGATTCGGCTGAGGCGCAGGCCCCACGAGCGTGGTTTTGCCGCTCGTGACGTCTGCGATATACACCCGGTTTTGGTGCCCAAAAGCAACCCAACGCTCATCCGGACTCAGACTGAAACCAGTCTCCGGAGAAAAGTCATTGTGCGTAAGCTGCACCGGCTCGCCGCCATTCGGTGACACGGAGTGCAACTGAACGACGCCGTCATCAGACTTGGCGTAGAAGAAAATCCTGTCTCCTTTCTTCGAAGTTCGCAACCAATGTCTTGGCCCCTCCACGCCGGGATATTTCTTATCCGCTGTGAAAGTCACCCTTCTTTGAATAAAGGCTTTTGGCATCTCCGGCATCTTGGTCTCTGAACCATTCAGGTCAGTTTCCGCCAAACTCTGCTCCCAGTTTTCAGGGATTTCGGTCACAAAAACCTCGGTCACGACATTGCCTTCGGCAGTCAGGACATCTCCGAGATAGGCCATCGCACGATAGACTTTTTCGCCGTTAGCTCGGGTGAAGCCCTCCGCACCGACCCATGTTTCCTCGGCTGCCTTTTGAATCTCATCCGAACCAGGCCTTGGAAAAGGAACCACTTCCGCGGCGATGACCGAAAAACCACTCCCGGAAAACTCCTGACCTGGAAGTTCAGTCTGAACCTCCACTGCTTTGCCTTTAACCGTAAATGCCACCGTGCGGATGTCTTTTACCGTCGGATCGGTCTTGGAAGTCTCTAACAGGACGGCATCATTGTATGTAAAACTGATCCAATTCCCGTCGGCCGTGTAGCTATAGGCATGACTCCCGCCTCGCAAAGCACCCGGGGTGTAAGGTGCTGTGATATCTCTTGCATCGAGGTTGTGCGAAACGGGATTAGCCAAGTCATTCAAGTCAAGTCCGATGGCTGATCTACGGGTAATATCGTATGGGTGCTCTGCATCTGCAGAAAGCAGGCCGCGGATAAATGCCACTTCTCCTCCCTGTGGGTTAAAGCTCACCGCGCCGGAACCCGGTCCGTATACCTGCTGTCCAGGAACTCGATAAAGTTCTTTGACCTCGCCAGACTGGAGATTAACCATGCCGATCAGGTCATTTTCGCCCATCTTGGGATCTTCACCCCTCCCGTCAAATGCCACCCATTGATCATCTGGCGAAAAAGCCTGCCGATGATTTACAAAATATCCCTGAAGTCCTTGGGTAAGCTGTCGTTCTTCAGCGTTTGGGTTGGGTGTCACATTCACGGTGGTTTGGTTTGTAGGTTGAGAGCAAGAGTTTAGGATTACGGCAAAAAGCGCCAAGTGCATTCGGCTATCCGGAAAATAGCTGTTGAGCAAAGAGCTAAGGGAATTGATTGATTGATTAAAATTCATTTTTTGCGTTTGACGAATCCAGTTGGTTAATCAATTTTCATCCAAACAGATTGACTAAAAAAACCTCCTAAGCCCTTTAAGAAAGGGGGAATTGGCCAAATCAAAGTTTGAAGTATAAACTCGACTATTCCACTTTTGAAGTTCATAGATTTAGCGTGACAGATGATAAAAATGCCCGTCTTCGGCGCCGACCAAGACGTCCCATACTCCATTTTTGTTCCAGTCGACAAAGGTCGGGCTGGTCGTATGTCCGGCCAGGATATTCGGTGCAAGTTGCCCCTGGTTTTTAAAAAACACTTTTCCATCTTCGGCCTTCACCTGTTCAAAAAGCGACACATTGATACTGTTGACCAGCATATCCAGATCACCGTCGTTGTCCCAGTCCAGGAAACTCAACTTGCGCCTGCCGCTACTTCCGGCTTCTTTGAAGTTTAGCCTTAATAGCCCCGGAGCTTCCACTTCCACTTCATTTTTGTTTCCAAATACGGAAGCATCTACTCCGTGAAAAATCCGCTGTCCAGGGGTGAGCATCAGTTTTCCGTCGATCATCTTTCTCTCGAAAAATACCAGATACCCCTCGTGATCCAGCATTACCAAATCCATCAAGCCATCCTTGTTCCAGTCAATGGCATAAGGCGTTGTTCTCCATTGAGTCGCCAGTTCACTTGATCCTGGCTTCCACCAATTCCAAGCGGGAGACGGAACGGGTATATTTCCCCAGGCCACTTCCACAGGCTTGGGAGCTTGAAGCTTTCCTTTCCCTGCGTTTTTGAGCCATTCCACTTTTCCCCAGATCGAGTTGATGATAATGTCTCCCTTGCCGTCTCCGTCCCAATCCGCAACGGAAAGCGTGGTGTAACCCCACTTGGCTTCGGCTGGTCCTTGGATGGAACCATTTTCGCCAGCTTGCACGCGGAAGGGCTTTCCGTCCACTTCCAAAAGCACCGGTTCAGCCCATTGCGGCGCCGGGCCATCCTTGAGATTTTCGATGAACGCCACGTGTCCTGCGGAATTCCCAGCCACAATATCCAAGTCACCGTCCTGATCCCAGTCGTAGGAAACCGGCGTGACCAAAGCGCCAAACTTCAGGTTGTCGGCCTTTTGGCGAAAGTATTTGGGAGAGTCAAAAACCGGAATTCCACCTTTGTTCTTTCCTGTATTTCTCACCAAAGCCACGCGTCCGTCTTCATCACCTACTACCAGATCAACCCAGCCGTCCTGATCCCAATCGATCGCGACCGGCAAGATCATCTCCAAATCCATCTTAATGATTCCATGCTTGTTGCTCAGGAGCTTTCCTTCGGAAAATTCAGGTTTCGTCCGGGTGCCCACATTTTCGAAATAAGTCATCTTGTCGAGAAACTCGCCTGTGATCAGATCCAAATCTCCGTCACCGTCAAAGTCCGCCATGTTGGGCGAAGGCGCTCCATAGACATCGAGATCTTTTCCTTTGACCTGAATTCTACCGAGGTTTTTGTAGGCTCCTTTGTCATTTTCCACCAAATACACGAACCCGTGCAGCGGGCCATTTGTCCATTTCCCTTCGGCATTGAAGGCGTTGTCCCAGCCGTAGTCGCTCCAACTGTCGACCCCAACCAAGATATCCTGATCCCCATCGCCGTCGTAGTCGATCATCTTCCACTGATTAAATCGGGGATTTTTTTCAAAGTCTTTCAGGATCTCTTCCTTCGGAAAAAGTGCCTCCGGACTTTGATCCAGGCTTTTCTGAAAGTCTTTCAACTCCGTTCCCGGCACCAAAACCCGAGCTTGTCCATCGGTGTGCGATACCTGAACTTGGGAGATTGCCGGACCTAACCGAACCGGAGGCTCGAAGACTGGGAAGCTTTCTCCGGATTTGTTTTCAAAAAAGTAAAGGCCATTAAAGGGCTTGTCGGGACAGGAAACCAACAAATCCATGTCTCCATCTCCGTCGTAATCCATTGGCATCGGCCAAGCCCAAAGTCCAACTCCGACGAAAGACGTCGCGCCGGGATTGTTGTATTTGACGATAGTGAACTCGCCGATCTCGGAATCAGTCACCGCAACCCGATGCCTGCCAATATCCACGTGGGAAAACAGGAAAAAGAGACACAAGAAGGCAAAGAGAGGAACAACGTATTTCATATCGAGTCAATTTGGGCTTTCCGGACAAGCAAAATAAGGGTTACCAAATATCCCTTAGCTCACGAAAAAAAGGACCAGAACTCAAGTATACCGAAGCACAATGGCTTTAGCTCACAATCCTTTCTCGTAGCATAGAACTGCACTTGGTCACTAAAAAGGCTATTCAGACAAAATAAAAAAAGTAAAGCCTTCCCCGTTGTTTCCCGCTAGAGGACTGATCGCTGAGTCTGAGACTAAACCCCTGAATCCACACTACTCCTTCACCAACTTTGCCTCCGTATATCCCGCTGCCATTTTCTCCATCTTGCTTCTGAGCTTGGAAAGCTGGGATTGATAAGCCGGATTACCTGCAAGATTATTGATCTCCATAGGATCGACACTCAGGTCATATAATTCTTCGTGGGCAGGATCATTGATATAGCGCATATACTTCCAGCCTTCAGTTCGAACTCCTTCACTAGGCGCGATGATCTCAACTTGCCACAGGTGCTCTGTCAAAAATTCTTTACGCTTAGCCAAGGCATTTGATCTGAGGCTTTCCCCTTGCCAAGTCTTGGGAGCCTTGATGCCTGCAAAATCCAGGATGGTCGACGGCACGTCGATATTCAGCGCAAAGTCGGTACTTCGCTCGCCACCTGTTGCTCTCGGATCATACACGATCAGCGGCACCCGCAGAGAGTTGTCGTACATCAGCCACTTGCCCGCCAGCTGTCGCTCTCCGAGGAAATATCCATTGTCACCCATGAAGATGATGACCGTATTTTTTGAAAGGCCTTTTGCTTCCAAAGCCTTCCGGATCTTGCCGATCTCTGCGTCCACTTCCGAAATCATGCGATAATAACCCTTCACGCTATGCTGATATTTTTCCGGCGTATCATACCGCCAGTGCCAACGGGTACGATTTTCTCCGGTTCGTACATACTCAGGCTGTGCCAGAAAATAGGACTCCTCCTTTAGCTCAGGATCTGGGATCGAGACATTTTGGTACATCGTATCGTACTCAGGTGACCAGAAATATTGAAGCTTAGCCGGGTCGTGCGCATGAGGCGCGCTAAAGCTGAGCGAAAGCATAAAAGGTTGATCTGCGGGTGCTTCGGCAATAAAATCAATCGCCTGCTGCCCCGTGTAGCGGCTCAAGTGGACGCTGTCATTTTCGAGGGTTTTGAAAAAATACCCTCGGCGATCCGCATATTTCCCATTTCGATCATAGTTGTCTCCCTGGTCAAAAAGGCTGGAAAATCCCGAATAACTCACACCAAACTTCCCAAAGAAACCGGTGTGATACCCCGCCTCCCGCAACTTGACGGGATAGGATTGATCAATGTAAGGCTGTTTGATGTCGCCCCGCCCGAAGGTGTAGCCATGTGTCCGCTCGTACATTCCGGTTAAGATACTGGCCCGACTGGCTGCGCAGATTGGTGTGGTGACGAAGGCATTTTCGAAGTAAGTCCCCTCCGCGGCCAAGCGATCCATCTCGGGCGTCTGAATGATGGGATTCCCCGCAAATCCAAGCGCATCCCAACGCTGATCGTCAGTGAGGATAAAGATGATATTGGGTCGCCCGGTCTGGGACAAAACCAACTTTGGTGCTAAAAAAAGCAGGAGTAGAAAGAGAGTACGCATGAATTCTAATTTACGGCATATTGGGACAAGTCAAACAGGAATTCGTCCTGTGGTATCTGTCTCTGAAAAAAAAGTCAGGCTGCTAAAACTTTTTAAGGAAAATGGAAAGCGACGATCACTTGGCGCGGGTCTCGATCCGGCTCAGAGTTAGCGTTTTGCGGCCAGCTTAATCAATCACAAATTGGGTGTCGATGCGGCACACCCGAAAAGCCACTAACACTTCCCGAATTGCAACCCGATAAAAAAAGAAAGTAACGAGATTAGTCTTTTTGACCTAGTTGAAGGTATTACCTACGAAAAACCGCGGTTTTGTTGAATGAAAGCAAGAGCAATTTTAGCGATTCAGCCAGGACAGAGTCCGACGGCTACATTGTCTGAGTCGCTACGCGTTCAACAAAGTCTGGGTAATACACTTCCTTCTCAACGATTAATTTTATTTCTTGCTTCGACCTATGAACCCTAGCCAAGCATTTCAGGGGATATTTCCCCCAATGATCACCCCCTTGAATCCGGATTTTTCTCTGGATGTGGCGCATACTGAAAAACTCATCGAACATCTCATCGAAGGCGGAGCTCACGGTATCTTCATCATCGGTACCACCGGCGAGTCTGCCAGTATCTCACCTGATGTCAAGAGTGATCTGATCCGATTGACCTGCAAGCAGGTAAATGGCCGAGTTCCTGTTTTGGTGGGGATCACCGAGTCATCCTTTGTGCAAGCCCTGGATCTGGCAGCAATCGCCTTCGAATCAGGTGCAAGTGCGCTGGTAGCCGCAACTCCTTTCTACATCAATATCGACCAAGACGAGGTAGTCAACTATTTTCAAAAACTGGCCGATGCCGTGAAATTGCCGCTATTTCTATACGACATGCCTTCGCACACCAAGGTGAAGATCGAGATCGAATCGGCCGTGAAACTATCCGCACATCCTAACATCATCGGCCTGAAAGACAGTACCGGAGACAAGGCCAATTTCGCTGCACTTTGCGAAGCGTTCAAGGATCAACCTGAATTCAAGCTATTCATCGGCCCAGAAGAGATCCTCGGCGAAGCACTGGCAATGGGTGGACACGGTGGGGTATCCGGTGGTGCCAACATGTTCCCGAAACTCTATGTGAGCCTGTATGAAGCTTTTCAAAAGAACGAGACAGAAAAAGTCCAAAGTCTACAGGACACCATTCAGTTCGTCAGCGAAAACATCTACCAAAACGGCACCTATAAATCCAGCTACCTGAAAGGCCTCAAAGGCTCTCTGTCGTTTGAGGGGCTTTGCAATGGCGTCTTGGCTTTGCCCCTTTACTCCTATTCAGACACAGATCTGGCCGACCTTCGTCCACGATTCCTGAACGTGAAAGATCAAGTCGAGCAAGCCTTGCTTCAGTCGATCTAATACAACATACAAGGATGCAAAGCCGATTCCCGTGAGGTTTGTCGGCTTTGCGCCTTATATTGCTTTTTCTCATCCCCTTTATCACCAGACCCATTTAACCCCATGCCGATTCTAGATCTTGCCATTTTCCTGATTTACATGGTTGCAATTGTGGGTTTTGGGGTTTCGTTTTCCTTTCGTAAAAGATCTTCTTCTGACTACACCACCGGCGGAGGCAGGCTCCCAGCCTGGGCGATTGGGATGTCAATTTTCGCGACTTTTGTGAGCAGTATCAGTTTCTTGGCTTATCCAGGGAATGCCTACAGCTCCAACTGGAACGGTTTTGTGTTCAGTCTATCAATTCCTTTGGCAGGTTGGGTTGCGGTGAAATACTTTGTTCCATTATACCGAAGTCTAAAAAGTGAATCAGCCTATTTCTACCTAGAGCAGCGCTTCGGTCCTTGGGCAAGGACATACGCCTCCATTTGCTACCTGCTTACGCAATTGGCAAGAATGGGCGCAATTTTGTACTTGC
The DNA here is from genome assembly GCF_039523455.1 of Algoriphagus jejuensis. Taxonomy (NCBI): domain Bacteria; kingdom Pseudomonadati; phylum Bacteroidota; class Cytophagia; order Cytophagales; family Cyclobacteriaceae; genus Algoriphagus; species Algoriphagus jejuensis. The sequence continues at coordinate 254,902 of NZ_BAAAFI010000007.1, forward strand.
TGGCTCTTCCGATGAATTCACTCTTGGGAATGAGCATCCCGTCCATTATCATCATTACCGGAATCAGTGTCATCATTTATTCGATGTGGGGCGGAATTGAGGCGGTCATTTGGACAGATGCTATCCAGGGCATCGTCCTAATCGGCGGCGCACTTGCCTGCATCTTGGTGATCTTCGCCGAGATCCCGGGCGGAGCTTCGGAGGTTTTCAGGATCGCCGGTGACGCAGACAAATTCAGCTTCGGGAGCTATGAGATGGACTTTACAACCTCGACATTTTGGATGATCTTGGTCTATGGATTGTTCATCAATCTTCAAAATTTTGGAATCGATCAGAGTTATGTGCAGCGCTACCTGACTGCCAAAACGGAGCAGGAAGCCAAGAAATCCACATGGTTGGGAAGCTTGCTTTTCGTACCTGTTTCTCTTCTATTCTTCTTTATCGGTTCGGCTTTGTTTGCCTTCTATCAAGCTCAGCCGGATCTCCTTCCGTCGGGTATGGCGGGTGACAAAGTATTTCCCCACTTCATCGTCAACCAGTTGCCAGTTGGATTTACCGGTTTGCTGATCGCCTCGATCTTTGCCGCAGGCATGAGCACGATTTCCACCAGCATCAACAGTTCCTCTACCGTCATCCTCTCGGATCACTTTCGCAAATACATTAACAAAGACCCTTCCGACAAGCTTTCCCTGCGGGTACTCAGATTGAGTGCCATGGGAATGGGACTGCTCGCGATCTTAGTCGGCTTGGCCTTCAATGGAGTCACCAGCGCACTCGATGCCTGGTGGGCACTTTCGTCCATCTTCAGCGGAGGTATCTTGGGACTTTTCTTGTTGGGTTTGCTTTCGAAAGCCAAAAATCCTCAAGCTATATTTGCTGTGATTTTGGGAGTCTTGGTGATCGGATGGATGAGTCTATCCACCATCATGGTTCAAAACGGACTTCCGGAGACTTTGGCAAATCCCCTTCACGCCAATATGGCGATCGTGATGGGCACCTTGACGATCTTCTTGGTCGGTTTTGGGCTGGCTTGGTTTGGGAAGAAAAAATAAGGTGCAGGATGCCGGGTGACCGATGAACTGGTAAGCAGTAAAATGTCCAATGCCGGATGTCCGGTGACCGACGAATTGGTAAGCGGTACGATTTGTAAGTGGCAAGTAGTGAAGAGCTGAAATTTACTGCTCGTCTTGATGCTCGCAGGGCGGCACTCCCCCTTCATTTCGAGTTTCATTTCGGGTTACAAATCGTTGTAAAAGGGGGTTAGGGGGATTTGACACCGGATATCGAAAATCGACTCCAGCTCTATTAATCACTCCGTAAATCGCTAATGGCAATTACCCGACAGTGAGCACTTTCTTCAGTGTATAGCCATCCCGAGGATTCCCAATCACCCCATCTGCCATATTCGCGGCGAGACTATTTCTGAATACGCCATCGGCTGCGTTTGGCGTATCTTCTTTCCCGGCATACCCGCGACTCGCATACACCGCTGCTGTGCTTTCTTCCGGAAAAGCTATTTGCGTACTTAGCACGATTTTATCATCCTTAAGTACATCCACATGAATGTGTGGGGCCCTTCCCGGATACCATCCCGGAAAAATGCTGATAAAGGAAACCTCCCCGTTTTCATCCGTGGTCTGCCGACCTCTCAGAAATGAGACCTTTGTGTAGTCTTTCTCCTGCATTCGCATTCCTCCATATTCAGAGTAGTTCCCCTCCGCGTCACAATGCCAAATATCGACTTGTGCACCCGTGATCGGCTGGCAGTTTGAGTTATGATCCTGGATTTTGAGATCGATTTGCAAGGCAATGCCCTGGCGGTCGGCAACGATATTGGCCCGCATCAGTTCCGCCGGAGACTTGATCGGAAAAGGCCCTCGGGTTTCTTTCGGTGACACCTCGCAAGCGAGAGTTCTTTCGCCGGCTTTACTGATAGAACCCTCTCCCGCCAGAACTGGCAGCGCGACTATCGAACCAAAACTGGTCAGGGTCTTTTTGAGAAAGTCACGTTTTTTCATGGTAAAGCGGATTATGGATAGTTAAAATATACTGAAATCCAGCACCTTATCCGATTTTTTTTAAAAAAGAAACTGCGCAAAGGATCTTTCCTTTGCGCAGCTCTAGTCTTGCATTATTAAATTCTTTCACTCAATCAGGCTAAACACCATCTGTCTAAACTTCCATCCCGTTTCGTCGCCATTTCCAGCTCCTGAGGTTTGCTTGAAGATCAAACCGATGGTGTTGGTTTTAGGATCGGCAAAGTACTGGGTGTTGAAATAACCACCCCAGTCGAACGTTCCCAAGCTGCCAATTCCCCCTTGAGCCACGCCCTTTTCAGCAACCAAGCCAAAGGCCAGCCCGTAATTCTTGCCTCCATCCCCCAGCAAATCTCCGACTTGATTGGTCATGATCGTCTTAATCGTCTGTGAGCTGAGGATTCGTCTGCCGTTGTAAATGCCTCCGTTAAGATACATCTGAAGGAATTTCGCGTAATCCGCGGTAGTGCTGGAAAGTCCCGCTCCTCCGGAAAAGAAAGATTTTGCGCCAGTCTTGGGATAAGCCGGATCGTAAAAAGTCACCGGATAGGAAGCCCATTTCCCATCCTTTCGGGTATGAACCGTCACCAGCCGAGGAGCTTGTGCATCACTCAAATAAAAACGTGTGTCGCTCATTCCAATCGGATCAAAAATCCGCGTTTTCAGAAACTCGTCAAACGGCATTCCGGACACGACCTCGATCAGGTAACCCAACACATCCAGACCTTCGCTATAGGTGAATTTTGCTCCCGGCTCATGATGCAGCGGAAGTGCGGCCAGGCGCTTGACGCTTTCTCCGATCTTGATGTTTTCGGTGGTGAATAGGTCAGTGACGCCAGCTTTGTGATAGATCATCTTCATCCGCTCATCTCCGTCGATCACACCATAGCCCAAACCAGAGGTATGGGTCAACAGGTGGCGAATAGTAATCTGCTTGGTGCTGGGTTTGGTATTGTACGTCGTGTCGGCATAGCGAAAGGTGCTCAGCACCTGCGGATCCGTGAACTCCGGAATGTACTTGGAGATCGGGTCGTCCAGTCTGATTTTTCCTTCTTCCCAAAGAATCATCACAGCGGTGGAAGTGATCGCCTTGGTCTGGGAAGCGATGCGGAAGATGGTGTTTTTCTCCATCTCTTTACCTGATTCTACGTCGGCCATACCCTTGGCGGAGTGATAGACGATCTTCCCATCTTTGACCACCATGGCGACCAAGCCGGGGATCTGCTCTTTTTGCAGGGCCTCTTCCAGCATGGCATCGAGCTTGGCAACTCGTTCTTGAGAAATGCCCGGAACAGGAGTTTTTCCTGGATCGGTGATGGTCTGCGAAAATGAGTATTGGCAGACCGAAAATAGGAGCGCTAGCCCGGCGATAAATCTTTTCTTCATGGAGAATATTAGGTTTAATGGCTTTCAAAATAGGAAAAATGGGACATTAAATTGGCACCGCCTAAGATCTTTGAATCAACGAAAAAAAACCTACCTGTTTGAAAAACCTTTGCGCCTCAGCGTCTTGGCTGGCTTAAGGACAATTTCTCCCAAAGACAAGATGCCGCAGAAAAAATCCCAAACCGGCAAAAATATAACCATGAACTTTGCGATGAAAATTCCAAATCCAGCTTCTGGAAAAGCCGGGCAACCCGGAACTAAAAAAAAGCCGGATCGCTCCGGCTTTTTCAATGTTTCTGTGAAAATCTATCTCAGTCCACTTCAAAATAATACTCTGTTCCATCAGGAAACATGCCTAGAATCACAATATCTTCTCCGGAATTTTCCTCGAGGAAATCGATCATCTCTTGCGCAGAGTTGATACGCGTTCTGCCGCTATCTGAGATGACTGAGGTAATGATGAACCCATTTCTGGCACCGGCTTTGCGCCAAGCCTCGTTGCTGTTCATCTTGATCACCGCTCCGCCGCTGATCTCCAGGTTCTCCTTAACCTGCTCTTTGACTTCTTCAAATTGAAGCCCATCGAACGTAAACGTCTTTGGTACCTCACGCTTTACGATATTCGTATCGCCAGCAAAATTTTTCAAAGTAGCTGAAGTTTTAACAGTTTTCCCGTCCCGGATATATTCCACGTCAATCTTGTCTCCAGGACGTTTCCGAGCTACTAATTCCTGTAGATTAGCCACATTAGTGACAGCTCTACCATCTATACCGATGATGATATCGCCCTCTTTCAAGCCTGCTTCTAGGCCAGCTGAGTTAGCATTGACTCCACCCACATACACGCCTTGCTCTACTGGGAAGGACTTATCAAGGTAATCTGCCAACTCAGGGCTCACATTTTGAATGCTCACGCCCAACAAGCCTCTTTGGACAGCCCCATGCTCCATAAGGTCATCCATTACTTTCTTCACCAGCGTGCTCGGCACTGCGAATGAATATCCGGAAAATGTGCCGGTTTGAGTTGCAATAGCGGTATTGATCCCGATGAGTTCTCCTGCAAGATTGACCAAAGCCCCTCCTGAGTTCCCTGGATTGACCACGGCATCCGTTTGCAAAAAGGATTCGATTTGAAGGTTGTTTTCAACACCTCGCAGGATTCCTATGTTTCTTGCTTTGGCAGAGATAATCCCTGCTGTCACCGTGGAATTCAAATTAAATGGGTTGCCGACAGCCAAGACCCACTCCCCGATGTTTGTCTTATCTGAGTCGCCAAACTTGACAAAAGGAAGATTATTGCCATCGATTTTCAGAAGTGCCAAATCCGTCGTAGGATCGGTTCCCACCAGGGTAGCCTCGTATCGCTTGTTGTTTTCAAGGGAGATTTCAATCCTAGAGGCACCTTCTACCACGTGATTGTTGGTCACGATGTAGCCATCTTTGGAGATGATCACCCCAGAGCCTGAGCTCATTGGCATCGAACCTCCCCGGCCTCTCTGCTCCTCGCTCGGATCCGGAAATCCGAAAAACTCCTGTACGGGATCCCGCTCCGATCTCGAAGCATAGCCAACCTGACTCCTCACGTGTACTACCGCAGGAGTCACCAGCTGTGCAGAGGCTACAAAATTTATTCCGTCGGGGATGGTAAAATCCTCACCCGAAAGAAGGTTAACAAAACTTGCTTGCTGTTTTTCGTCAAAGTTTCCGGCGTTTTGTGGTTTGACAAGAAAACTCACACCCGCCAGCGCTACTACACCACCTATAAATGCAGCGAGCAACATACCTAGAAAGAACTGTTTTTTGCTCATAATTTTTTCTGATTTTATGTTTCTGTCTTAAACCGTATTTGATGTATAGACTCAAAAGTATCCTGCAACGATTAATCCAATCTCTCAAATTAACAAGATTTAACCGCTTTTAGGAGGTTTTTGCTCAATACCCGTAAATAAAAAGAAGTGGGCGACCCCACTTCCAACTTATTTTATTTCGATCGTAGCTTTGCTGATCTTTTTCTCTTTTTTGGGAAGAACTAAGTTGAGCATCCCGTCCTGATAACTAGCTTCTACGCTTTCCTCGATCACATCCTCTGGTACAAAAAAGGAGCGTCGGAATGAACCGAACTGAGTCTCTAGGCTGTGAAAGTTTTTACCTTCCCTCTTTTCTTCCTGCTTACGTTCACCGGAGATAGTCAACTTGCGGTCTACCAAATCGATCTTGAAATCAGACTTTTTCATTCCCGGCAGGGCAAGTTGGATTTCGTAGGATTTCTCATCCTCCGCGATGTCCACCGCTGGATTGAATTGCTTCAGATTTGATTTCAAAGAGTCGTTAAACAAGGTGTCGAGCATCGCACTGAATGTCGCCGGAACCTGGTTTTCGAGATGATTGTGTCTTACAAATTTCATTTTGCTTGTGGTTTAATGTTCAATGTTTCCATTCCTGTAAAATCTATTCCAATAGCTTTTTTCAGCCTTTTTGTCTTGATTTTAATCTGTTCGTCGCAAAATCAAGACAAAACGTCCGAATAATCTGAATTTTTTGCCGGATTCCCTGTAATAAACGCCTTCGGAACACTTCCGACAATTCTAGATTTAATCCTTAATTTTATTCGCGTACACTGACCTGATGAAAAAGCATTTTTCGATCCTACTTTTCCTGGTGCTAGCCATTCCCGTTTTCGGCCAGGAACCCGTCCCTACTGAAAAAATTGACAGTCTCCTGACTTCACCCAAGGACAGCCTGATCTTTCTGGATTCCACATTTATTCAAACAGTGGAACCGGAAATTATCGCCGCACCCACTCTGGAAGACCTGATCAATAAGGGTAGGATCTATACACTACAGGCCAATGAGATCATGCTCGAGCTGGATGAGACCTTGGACACGACGCGATTTGCTGAGGAAATCCCCACAATGCAGCAAAGAATTGCTGACCTAAGCGATCGGGCAAAAAACCCCAACACCAAGTTCAACTTCCGCTATGTCAATGCGCTGCTGAGAATCATGTCTACCACTGAGGAAAACAACCGGGACTTGAACAAGATTCTACAATCACGCCTCGACAGACTGCAAAATCTGGACAGCATGTTGAGCAACATCAGAAAGGATAGTTTTTTCAAATACAAAATCCGGGACACACTACTTCTCCCGATGTATTCAGAAGAGATAGAGAACCTCAAAGAAAATATCCATAGTCTCGACAGCACGATCTACAGACAAGAGCTGCAGGCCGCTCGCTATCAATCAAAGCTCAGCTCCATTTCGATTGGCATCATGGAACTGAAGCGCTATGTGGAAACCAACAAGACGATTCTTGAAAAGAATATTCTAAAAAAAGAAATCAATTTCATTTGGGAATCCTACTCCATCCCTTCCCCAAAAAGCATCCTCGATATCACCCTGGACTCACTCAAGATCAACTACGTATTTCTCATAAGCTATCTCCGCTCTGAACCATTGGTCTTAGTCGTGGCAATTTTTATCCTATTCATCAGCTGTGTGCTGATCTATCGGCTGATGAAAAGCATCGAAAAAGACAAGGAATACGGGAAAATCATCTTGGGACGAGTACAATACTTGGCCAAGAGGCCTATCGCTTCCTCGATGGTGGCAATACTTCCGTTGGTGTTTTTCATGTTTGATACGGGCTCAATAGCACTGCTGACTTTTTTCATGTATCTGATGGTATTCTTTTCCTCCATTTTGATACACATGGCGTTTTCGATTCGTGTTTTTTTCAAATGGATCACGCTGGTAGGAGTGTTCTTGTTTTTTTCTATTAGCAACCTCTATTGGGAAATCGCCTATCAGGAACGAATCTATTTTCAGATCGGAAATATCCTATCACTGATCCTTCTGTGGCAAATCCCAAAAAGCTTCCAGTCTGGAGAAAATAAAGAAGTAAGCTTTCTCAACCGGCTTCGGGTTTTGACGATGGTTTTCCTTGTTTCGGGGATCATCGCCAATATCTTCGGCAGGTTTAGCCTCGCAAAAATCCTCAGCGTCGCCGGGGTGGTTGGCTTTGTCTACGCGATCGTGCTGTATTTTTTCATCAAAGTCATCATGGAGATCATCTATGTCGTAGTGGAAAACAAACGCGATGCAGACGCATTCACTTCCTACATCGATTTTCAGGGTATTCAGAAAAGAATCCGTGGCTTCTTCATGTTCGTAGCTATACTTTTTTGGGTACTGATATTTCTTCAAAATCTTGCCCTCAGCGACTACGTGTTCGATTTGCTGACAACCCTGCTCAATCAGGAAAGAACACTTGGATCCACCTCATTTACTTTTGGCAGCATCCTCTTGTTTGCCGCCTTGATCTACGTCTCCTCTATTCTCGCAAACAATATTGCTTACTTCGCTTCCCTAAAGGATCAGAAGCATTCCGGCAACCGAACCAAACGACTGGGAAGTTCCGTGCTATTGATCCGCTTAGCCGTCCTGATCGTTGGATTTGTAATCGCTGCTACCGCAGCGGAAATTCCACTAGACAAAGTCACCATCGTCCTGGGAGCACTCTCTGTAGGGATAGGTTTTGGCCTGCAAACCATCATCAACAATTTGGTCTCCGGAATCATCCTGGCTTTCGAAAGACCGATTCAGATCGGTGATGACATCGAGGTAGGCATGAATAGTGGACAGGTCAAAGAGGTCGGAATCCGGGCGAGCAAGATTCTGGCCTATGACGGTTCTGAAGTAGTAATTCCAAACGGCGACTTGCTGTCGCAAAGCCTGGTTAACTGGACGCTTTCGGATAAAAGGCGCCGGATCGAGCTGCTGATTGGCGTGGCCTACGACTCAGATATGGTGAAAGTAAAAGCTCTAATCGACGAAGTACTTCGGCAAGACAGAATCTTAACCAGCCCAACTCCGCGGGTTTTGATGCAAAATTTCAATGAGAGCTCTGTCGATTTCAGAGTGCTCTTTTGGATCGAATCTATGGATATGATGTTGGAGATGCGCAATGAAGTAATGATCGCCATCTTTCAGACTTTCAAGGAAAATGGGATAGAGATCCCGTTTCCAAAACGAGATCTGTACATCAAAAATCTCGCTGAAGAGATGTCGAAAGTTGATATACCGAAAATCGAGCGCTCCACTGAAGCCACTCCTAAAAAATCGGACAAAAAAAATCCTCCGAATCTGAATTCAGAGGATGATTTAAGCTAGTCTATTCGCTCGATTGGATTAGGCTCTCTTGACGTTAATGGCGTTGGGGCCATTTTTACCTTCTTTGATATCGAAGGTGACTTTGTCGTTTTGAACAACCTTGTCAACTAAACCAGTAGCGTGAACGAACACATCTCCTTGGGTTTGGTCATCAACGATAAATCCAAAACCTTTTGCTTCATTGTAAAATTTTACTGTTCCGGTAAACATAATAAATAGTGATAATTTGTAAGTGAAAGTGCATTAAAAGTAAATATTTGATTAAAAAAAACAAAAATAAACGCATATTCTATGGCGCTATGAAAAAAATAATTTTGGTAAGACATGCAAAGTCTGCTTGGGACGACCCTTCTCTCAGCGATCACGACCGCCCACTTGCAGAAAGAGGTTTGAAAGATGCTCCTAAAATGGCCAAACGACTCAAAAAACGGAGAATCCACGCTGACCTGCTTGTCAGCTCCTCAGCCATTAGGGCAAAAGAAACCGCCAAGATTACCGCAAAGGAATTAGACTACCCGAAAGAAAAAATTGTATTTGATAGCAGCTTGTTTCATGCCTCTCCACACTCCTTGTTGAAATACCTCCGTAGTCAAAATGATAACCACAACACGATCCTGATCTTTGGCCACAACCCTGGATTCAACGATTTGATCACATTTTTGGGTGGCGAGATCGACAATCTACCAACCGCAGGTCAGTTTGGTTTCAAGCTAAAATCAGAGCATTGGGCAGAACTGAAGCCTGAAAATGTGCAACCTTGGTTTTTAGACTATCCCAAGAAAGACGACTAATGCGCTTCGAAATTTCGGACGTCCTGAACGACGTCATTAAAGAGTTCAGGATTGCTCAGGAGATAGAAAATCTTCTCCGCAACTTCCTGAGGAGTGCTCAGCATTCCTTCACTTTTGAAATCCGTGAATCGCTCCAACGCAGGGAAATCTGATGGGTTGGCGGTTCGGATTTCCGCCTGCATCTCCGTATCCACTATTCCCGGAGCCAGGGAAAAAACCCGAAATCCTTTTTCCCGAAGATCCTCTGCTACGACCTTGGAATACATCTCCAGGCCGGCTTTACTACTGCAATATTCTGCCCACCCCGGCATCGGTTTGCGTGCGGCACCGGAACTGATGTTGCAAATGAGCCTCTCGGACTTCGAGTCTGAATAGGCTTTGACAAATGCATCTACCAGGATCATCGGAGCGACGGTATTCAGGCTCATGGCTTTCGCTATAGCCCTTGGTTCCAGCTTGCCCACCGGCTTGACCTCGCCTATCCAGCCTGCGTTGTTGATCAGGATTACTTTCTTAAACTCCCCTGCGGGAAAAATCTCTGGCAGCTTTGCTTCCAGGGCTTCGAGATCGCTCAAGTCTAGATTAACTTGTGTAAGGTTATCATTTCGCATATCCAAACCCGACCTCGAAACTGCCAGAATCTGGAAGTTTTCCTGTAATAGAAATCCTTCCAGAATGGCTTTACCAAGTCCCTTGGTATGCCCGGTGAGAATGAGGAGTGACTTTTTCACGGCATAAAAAAGGCACCGAAGTGCCAGATTAGTTTTACAAGATATACTGAGACAGATCCCGGTTTTTGACCAGTGGATTGAGTCGCTCAAGCACCATTTCATGTGTCACCATGATCTTGGAATTGGGCTCGATCACATCCGGCACCTCAAAGAGGAAGTCGTTGAGCAAGTGGCTCATCACGGTATGAAGTCTTCTGGCTCCGATATTTTCTACCTCCTGATTGATCAAAAAAGCAATTCGTGCGATCTCTTCAATCGCATCGTCGGTAAATTCCAACGAAACCTCCTCAGCCCCAAAGAGCGCCTGATACTGCTTAGTCAGCGCATTTTTAGGTTCGCGGAGAATCCTCGAAAAGTCCTCCTGACTCAGACTCTGCAGCTCCACTCTGATCGGGAATCGCCCCTGCAACTCAGGAATCAAATCAGACGGCTTGCTCACATGAAAAGCTCCGGCGGCTATGAACAGCACATGGTCGGTATTCACCACCCCATATTTCGTATTTACGGCAGATCCCTCCACGATAGGAAGCAAATCCCGCTGAACGCCCTCACGGCTCACATCCGGACCGCCACCACCTTTGCCTGACTTGGACGCAATCTTGTCAATCTCATCGATGAAGATGATCCCGTTGTTTTCGGCTAGTTTGATCGCCTCCTCTTTGACTTCATCAAAGTCAACCAACTTGGAAACCTCCTCGTCCAACAACACCTTCCTCGCTTCAGCGATACTCAGCTTTCGCTTTTTTGTTTTCTTCGGCATCATGCCCGAAATCATATCCTGCAATCCTGCCATGCTGGCATCATCCATCATCCCATTGCCGATCATTCCGATCCCTACAGAGGAGCTGGCTTTGACATTGATCTCGATCTTTCGATCGTCCAATTCACCGTTTCGAAGTTTTTCGCGGAAGCGGTCTCTTGTTTTCTCATTCAGTTCCGAGTCGGACTCTGGCTCAGTTTCGGAATCTATATTTACAGGAATCGCCCGCGTGAAACCTGCACTCTTCACTGGTGGAATCAGAATATCAAGGATAACCTCCTCGACCGATTCCGCCGCTTTGACTTTCACCGCTTCATTTTTAATCTCACTCACCAGGTGAACTGACTGCTCCACGAGGTCGCGAACCATGCTTTCTACATCCCGGCCGACGTAGCCGACTTCGGTAAATTTAGACGCCTCCACCTTGGTAAAAGGCGCATTGGCAATTTTCGCCAACCGGCGGGCAATCTCCGTCTTACCAACACCGGTACTGCCAATCAGCAAGATGTTGTTAGGGACAATGTCTTTTTGGATTTCGGAAGTCACCATCATCCGCCGGATGCGATTGCGGAGCGCAATGGCGACGTTTCGCTTGGCGTCTTTCTGTCCGATGATGTATTTATCCAGCTCCACGACGATCTGTCTGGGAGTAAGTGATTCGATAGGTTTCATAGGAAATGTTGTGGTCTAGTGAAATGGTTTGGTTTCCAAATGATTGAAAGGCTCCCCCGTTCTGGGTGAAAGCCATTTCCCAAGTATTATTCCTGAGCTGTCTTAGTCTCCGAAGAGAAGGTAAATTTCAGTGGGCGTGTCACCAAGGTATTGGTCAATGCGATATCCAAAACCTCCTGTACACGATCCACGAAATGAAATTCAACACCCTTGACGTACTGTGGATCGATCTCTTCGATGTCTCGAATGTTCTTTTTACAAAGGATAATCTCCTTGATCCCGGCTCTTCTTGCCGCAAGGATTTTCTCTTTGATCCCACCGACAGGCATGACCTTGCCGATCAGACTGATCTCGCCGGTCATGGCCACTTTGGCCTTCACTTTCCGCTGGGTATAGACGGAAGCCATCGCGGTCAGCATGGTGATACCCGCAGACGGCCCGTCCTTTGGCACCGCGCCGGCGGGCACGTGAACGTGCAAATCATATTGGTCAAAGACCCGATGGTCGATGCCCAAAGTTTCTGCTCTGGATTTCAGATAGGAAAGTGCCGTCATCGCGGACTCTTTCATTACGTCTCCCAATTGGCCGGAAAGTGTGAGCTTCCCGCGGCCTCTGCTCAGACTGGACTCGATGAACAGGATCTCTCCCCCCACACTCGTCCAAGCCAGACCAGTCACCACACCGGCGACGCTGTTGTCCTGGTAGATTTCTTTGTCAAAAATCTCACCACCCAAAATCCTCCGTACCGCTGCCGCATTGATTTTATGATCGTATTCCTCCTCCATCGCAATGGATTTGGCGATGTTTCGGATGACTTTACCAATGGCTCGTTCGAGACTTCGGACCCCGGATTCACGGGTGTAATCTTCGACAATCTTCACCAAAGCTGCTTTTTCAAAGGTAATGTCCTTGGCTTTTAGGCCATGTTCTTTACGCTGCTTAGGCACGAGGTGGCGCTTGGCAATTTCCAGCTTTTCCTCCTGGGTGTATCCGGTCACTTCGATGATCTCCATCCGGTCTCTCAACGCCGGCTGGATCGAATCCAACGAGTTGGCAGTGGCGATGAAGAGTACTTTGCTCAGGTCATATTCGACTTCGAGGTAGTTGTCAAGGAAAGTGCTGTTTTGCTCCGGATCGAGCACTTCCAGAAATGCGGAAGAAGGATCGCCTCTGAAATCGGAGGAAAGTTTGTCAATCTCATCCAGCACGTAGACCGGATTGGAGATCTTGACCTTCTTCATATTTTGGATAATCTTGCCCGGCATCGCCCCGACGTAGGTCTTGCGGTGTCCGCGGATCTCTGCTTCGTCGTGCAATCCGCCGAGCGACATTCGGATGTACTTTCTGCCCAAAGCTGCGGCAATCGACTTTCCGAGGGAAGTTTTCCCCACACCCGGAGGACCATAGAGGCAGAGGATAGGACCTTTGAGGTCATTTTTCAACTTCAATACCGCGAGGTATTCGATGATCCGGTCTTTGACTTTGTCCAGACCAAAATGGTCATTGTCCAGGATTGCCCTTGCATTTTTTAGATCAAAGTTATCCTGAGTAAACTCATTCCATGGCAAATCCACCAAGGTTTCGGCATAGTTGAGCGCGATGGGATATTCCGCTGCCGCAGGGTTTATGCGTAGGATTTTGTCGAGCTCTTTGTCAAAGTGCTTTTTCACCTCAGGAGACCAAAGCTTCAAATCTCCTCTTTCGCGGAGGTCTTCCACTTCCTTTTCAGGCCCTTCTTCTCCAAGTTCAGTCTGCAGGACTTTCATCTGCTGTCTTAGGAAGTAATCCCGCTGCTGCTGATCGATATCGGTATGGACTTTTTTGTGGATTTCAGATTTCAACTCCAGCATTTGGATGTCTTTCATCATGTACTCCAGCAGAAGCGTCGCGCGCTCTACACCATCGTTGATCTCCAGCAGACGCTGCTTGGATTCCACTGGCGAGTTGATATTGGATGAAAGAAAATGTGTCAGAAAGGGCGTGTTGTCAATATTGTCCAAGGCTACCTGAGCTTCGCGGGGGATCTCCGGATTGAGGTGAAGTATTTTGGTTGCTGCCTCTTTCAGAGATTCTTCCAGCGCCTTTATCTTCTTGGAGTTTTTGGGGAAATTTTCATCCAGATAATCCACCTTGGCCATGAAATATGGATCATCGGTAATCTGCTCACGGACTTTGAATCGTTTTTTTCCCTGAATGATGATCGTCGTATTGCCATCAGGCAGGACAATCATCTTGATGATCTTGGCCAAAGTGCCTACGGAATAGATGTCATCCCAGGCCGGATCGTCATTGTTTGGATTGATCTGTGCGCATACTCCGATCATCTTATCGCCCTTGTGGGCTTTTTTTACCAAGCGAATCGAGCGCTGCCTCCCAACCGTGATCGGGATGACTACGCCGGGAAAAAGGACGGTGTTGCGGACGGAAAGAATGGGGATTTCTTCTCCAAAGGCCTCTTTGCCCGGATCTTCTTCTTCCTCGTCGGTAATCAGCTGGATCAGATCGCCTTCGCCGGAATAGTCGCCAGTCATTAGGTTTTGGAAGAACGTATTTTCGAATTGATGCATATGGACAGGATGACAGCCAAGCTGTCAGTAATTAGCTAAAATAAGAGAAGAACCTTCTATTTACGAAGGTTCTTCCAATTAAGTCAAGGTCAATGCCAAAAGGGGATCGGGTCAAATTGGCAGTTACTGCTCCCGAAAGTAAAATGGATCGATCTGATGAATCAGATATTCGTTGTAGGCTGCGTAATAAATCTTTCCTTCTGAAAGGAAGAAAAATGGCGGCCCTGTGTACCCTCTGTCATACAGCGAAATCCCGGATATCGTCCTCTTGCGATAACTGTCCATGTCGATCTTGACGAGTGCTTCCCCGATGAAAACATACACCGCATCCCCTAGGGACATGGCCGAATAGCCATTGGTATATCCCAGATAAGGATACTTTGCCAATTCCGTCCAATCTTCCCGAGAAGGGTCAAACCGCATCAATCTGGTACCGTGGTAACCAGAATCATCCACCTCATTCACCAGTCCATACACCTGGCTTTTGTGAACGAAGGTATTCTCAAAATCCCAATAGTCTGAAATCGGGAATTTCTTGGCCCAAGTGCTCCAGGTCTGCGTAGCCAAATTAAACTTGTAGCCCTCCGTGACCTTGTGAACATCTACTTCATCTCTATAGAACCCACCTCCAAAATAGAGGTACCCGCCCGACACGAAAACAGCACGGGGAGTGGATGCCTTAGACGGAATGGCGGGTAGTTCCTGCAAAATCCCCGAATTCAAATTATAACTGTAGAATCTTCCGGGTGTGTCCGAGATCGTGTTTTCTTTGCCGGCGAAATACACTACATCCTGATGGATCACAGCAAAAGAGGAAGCGATGTTTCCCCGGTTGATATCGACCGCTTTCAAAATTCTGCCGGAATTATTTTTGGGATCCACTTCGGAGATTTTGCCATCGGCTAACCAAATCCCCTTATCCCGCCAAGTGACCGACCTGCCATCCGCAGCTGCATTGAAAGGAAATGAATGGGTCCGCAGGTAGGGCAGCATCGGCTCCGTGTTTTCTATCGTAGCGTAGTGGGAAGATTTGACTCCTCCATTGAACGCCCATACCTTGAAGAACCTTGGGCTCGGCACCACATCGATGTATACAGACACTTTTGCCTCATCGGAAGCCATCCC
Source organism: Algoriphagus jejuensis (assembly GCF_039523455.1). Classification (NCBI taxonomy): domain Bacteria; kingdom Pseudomonadati; phylum Bacteroidota; class Cytophagia; order Cytophagales; family Cyclobacteriaceae; genus Algoriphagus; species Algoriphagus jejuensis. The sequence continues at coordinate 270,142 of NZ_BAAAFI010000007.1, forward strand.
ATCTACATAGAACTGCTGAGCCTCCTGTTCAACATCGGAAACAAAAACATTCGAGTAAGGCAAGGTTGCGTTGAAATTTGTCCCTTTGATCAGAAGATGGTGATAGATTGATCCGATCTTCAAGTGTTGATTTGGCTCTATCTCAGTCGGCTCGATTCGTACGCTTCCGTCTACTTCGTAGCTCCTACCTCGCATATACACTTGGAATGAGGGCTCAAGCGTCCCAAAATTAGCGAGCGCCTTAAACACGATCAGCGTATCCGAGTTACTGACAAGCTCCGTATGATAATTGGGATATCGAATTGTCAAATTTGGGTCTCGCAAATACCTGCCCTTGATGCTGAAGTTTTCCTCGTATTTAGACTCCCTGTCCGCAGCATAGAAAACGGGGGCATAAAATTGAAGGTCAGAGTTTAATTCCAGCCTTTTATCCAGAATTTTGATCGACAGCACAAGCTTACCATCGTAGTCAAAAGGATATCCAAACCCCATCTCGTCGGGTATGATAATCTTAAAGCTATTTTTGGCCAAATCCGTTACTCTTGCTTCAGCGCCATTAATTTTGATTTCATAGTGGCTCTGGTCAGTGCTTAACCGATCCCCAAACACCGTCAGGGTGTCCCCATAGTAAACTTCAGGCCCACCCTCAATTCTTTCGAAAACGAAGCCTTCTACCCCCAGACTCGTGAAAGCCATAGGTTCGGAATACACAATCGACTGTTCTGTCTTGATGAATGCGACTACGTAGTATATCTGCCCCTTGCTCATGGAGTGGTCTCCGGTCAATTTGAAGGAGTTTTCAGGCCTGCCTACCAATTTTATCACTTCCCCCTTCCCGATTCTTGGCTCAGCGCCCTTGCTGTACACAAAGCCATATTCCAGAATCTCCTCCGACCCAAAGTCATAGACATTTGCCACAAACTCGGCTCCTTTTGCATTGATATCCTGCACATAAGCCACACTGAACCTCGGATTGCTTCGAGGCGCAACCTCATCCTCTCCGCAGGAAATCATCGTCCAGGCCGCTAAAACCTTTATAAGTATCCGTCTGATCATGCGCTCAAAATTCTAAACCGATCTGAAATGAAAATCTGTCTCTAGCGTATTCCGAATCATTCGCGAACAAGCTAAACTGATAGTACTCTTTTTGGGAACTGACTTCGAGCTCACCAAACAGCCGAACCATCTCGGTGAGTGAAAAACCATAGCCGACTTTCACTCCTGAGATAAAATTGGAATCGGTGACTGTGGTAATCGCCTCTTCCCAAATCAACGTTTCTCCCGAGCCAAAAACCCGTTCGTCAACTATCCCATTCGACAAGGTCACCTGCTTGGCCCAGAGCCCGGCAAACACACCGACATACAAGTCCGACTGTTGGTTTTTGACCACACTATAATTGAGGCTCACCGGAACGTAAAATGCTGTTTCCCTCACATCCTCGGAAGCAGTCCACAGAAATTGCGGTGCCTCGTAGCTGGATATCACCGTGGTGTTAAAAATGGAATACCCCAGCCTCAAATCCATGCTGAGTCGCGGTATTATCCTGAAATCATGAATCCTCAAGCCAGCAAACCCCTGAAATCCGGAATTATTTACCAATTGATCATTTCTCCCTTCATCTTTTTGGGGATTGCCCAGGGAATAATACGGCATTCCGATTCCTGCTGTCGGCGAAAGTTGCAACATGGGCACGCGCTCTACATGAACCGTATATTCGCTTCCCTGACAGACATAGTAGTCTTCCAACAAGCGGACGATTTGGTCTTGGTGGTAGTTGAGCCGGTCGACTCGTGGATAGAGCATCACCGCACAATCCCCATTCAAGGCAGTCTTGAGAATGAAAATAAAAGGCTTGTATTGCTTGCGGACTGTCTGACCATTCCGCTCAATATCCCGTTGGTAGGCGTCAAGCTTCCGATAGCTTTTACCATCATCGAAAAACAGACTGCCTCGATACTCGCTCAACTCCAAAGTGCCTGACACGAGTATTTGCACAAAGGACAGACCCGTCTGACCGGGTAGCTGTCTTGAAAAAAACAACTGCCCATTATCCAAGCCAAAGCCCTTGAGATCTGCGGGGAGATAATGCTTCACCGCTCCGGCGGATTGGAACCGGATTTCGGAATAGAAGGTTTTGTCAAAATTTCGGAGGATTTTTCCAAAAAGCTTTTCACCTGAATTCAGAACTACAAAGTCTGACTCTCGTCCCGAGGTCGGATCGAGGTCTGTCCAGTTGATGTCCCCATGTCTGTTACTTTGAGAGAAAGCCTGAGGCGGAGAATAGAAAATCCAGCCAAACAAGGCAAGTAGCGTAATTTTTTTAAGCATAAAACTAGAATTGAATGTCTAGTTAAGAAGGAATAGATAAATTAACTATTGTCTAAAAAGCTGCACAAATAAGATCCTGAAACACTGATAAATAATTTCTTTCCGGTCTGGCTTTTTTGATTTTGGACAAAAAAAGACCGGGTCATCTCTGACCCAGTCTTATCGTAGCATTCGTTCGAAGGTTCTTCGGTCTCCCGTCTTCCGTCTCTTAATTAAACAGCTTCAGAATATCATTTCCTATAGCAAACACCATCAGGGCCAGCAGGATAACCATCCCGACTTTTTGGGCGTTTTCCAGAAATCCGTCCGAAGGAGTTCGACCGGATACCATCTCATAAAGTAGGAACATCACGTGCCCTCCGTCCAGTGCAGGAATAGGCAGCAAGTTCATGAAGGCCAAAATCATGGATATCATGCCGGTAATCCCCCAGAACTTTCCCCAGTCCCAAGATGCGCCATAGATCTTTGCCATACCTATCGGTCCGCTGACGTTTTTGGCTGAAACCTCGCCGGTGAACATCTTGCCAAGTGCCCGAGCATTGACGATGACTACTCCAAAGGCCCGGGAAGTGCCTTTCACCAAAGCCTCACCCACGCCATAATTCCTTTTAACCGGTTGGGTCAGGATTGATGCAACAAATCCCATCCTTGCCTCATCATTCACCGCAATCGTGAGGGTATCAATAGTGGCTCCACTTTGTCTGACTACTTCCGCAGACTGATTGGCGGTTTCTTGCAAAGAAGCGTGCAACTGGTCAAAATATTGGATTTCCTGACCGTTCATTGCCAGAATTTTATCTCCGGTACGAAGTCCGGCCGCTTCTGCAGCGCTGCCCGGATCCACGCCTCCGACTTCAAAAGGAAGGCGGATTCCGACAAATTTGGTAAAAGCCTCCTCAGAATTGAAAGTATTGATGAAGCCTCTCGGTATCTCGATTTTAAGGATTTCGCCATTTCGATCCACGGTATAAAAGCCATTTTCGCTTAGCAATGCCGATCCGCTGGTCAGTTCCGAAATGCTTGTATAGGGCTCGCCGTTGATATCAAGAATTTTATCACCAGTCTTCAGGCCGATAGATTCTCCATATTCGTAGGCTACGATTCCGTTTTCTTTGACTTGCTCGCTAGAATAGTATGTTTCCCCGTTGCTGTAAACCAAAGCCCAGAAAATAAGGATACCGGTGACGACATTGACGATAATTCCTCCTAGCATCACGATGAGTCGCTGCCAAGCTGGCTTGGATCGAAACTCCCAAGGCTGAGGTGGCCCAGCCAACTGTTCGGTGTCCACGGATTCGTCCACCATGCCGGAGATCTTTACAAAACCTCCCAAAGGAATCGCTCCTATAGAATATTCAGTCTCTCCCCATTGAAATCCGGCGATCTTCGGAGGAAATCCGATGGAGAATTTTTCTACTCTCATGCCAAACATCTTGGCGGTAAGCAAGTGGCCCAACTCATGTAGCCCCACCAGGATCGACAATCCCAGGAGCAACTGGCCCACCATAATCAATGTTTCCATTATACTTTCGACTTAATTAATTGATCTGTAATAATTCTTGTTTCCCGGTCAGATTCCACATAATCTTCCAAGGTCGGACGAGCGATGTAAGTAGCCTTTTCCATGGTGATTTCTATCAAATCAGACATTTCCAGAAAACCAACCTCATTTTTCAAAAAGGAAGCGACGACTATTTCGTTCGCAGCATTTAGAATACAAGGCGCATTTCCACCTTTAGCCAAAGCATCAAAAGCCAGCTGAAGGTTCCGGAAAGTTTTCAAATCCGGTTGCTCGAACGTCAATTGGGGATACCTGAGGAAATCAAACCGCTCGAAATCACTTTTGAATCGAAGCGGATAGCTCAGGGCAAACTGGATGGGGATACGCATATCTGGCAAGCCAAGTTGCGCTTTGATCGAACCATCCTCAAACTGAACCAGTGAATGCACGATGCTCTGCGGGTGGACTACTACTTCTATTTGCTCCGTTTTCAGCCCAAAAAGCCATTTGGCCTCAATCACTTCCAATCCTTTGTTCATCAGGGACGCGGAGTCGATGGTGATCTTGGCGCCCATGTCCCAGTTGGGATGCTTGAGTGCTTGCTCCCGTGTTACAGTTTCCAGAAAAGCCCGGTCTTTGCCGCGGAAGGGTCCGCCCGATGCGGTAAGGATGATTTTCTCGATCGGATTATGGAACTCCCCTACCAAACACTGAAAGATCGCCGAATGTTCTGAATCCACGGGATAGATATTGACTGCGTTTTCCTTTGCCAACTTCGTGATCAGCTCACCGGCCACGACCATCGTCTCCTTATTTGCCAGTGCAATTTGTTTACCGGCTTTGATCGCGCTTACCGTTGGAATCAATCCGGAATAGCCAACCAATGCGGTCAAAACCACGTCGATGGTATCCATTTCGACGATTTGGGCGATTGCTTTTTGCCCGGCAAAAACCTTGATATCGTGAGGGAGAAGGGCTTCCTTGACCTGCTGGTAATTGGCCTCATTTCCGATGACCACTGCATTTGGCTGAAACTCCAGCGCTTGGGCGATCAGCAAATTGGAGTTATTCTGGGCGGTAAGAACCTCCACCGTAAACTTATCGGCGTGCTGACGGATTACATCCAATGTCTGAGTGCCAATACTTCCGGTACTTCCGAGGATGGCTACACGTTTTGTTTCTGTCATTCAGTGGGATTAAAAACCAACAAAAAACCTCTGCTTTTGGGGAAAGGTTTCCGGTTGAGGCTGACAAAATTACCAATTGAAAAGACTTTTCCTTGTACAATCCGTCAGATTTTGGGAATTGGAAAAATTATTGCCTCTTCCTCCGGTGAAATATTTCTTAAATTTTGTAAAGGAACCCCAAGGTAAACAACTTGTAGAATGCATATCCGATTAAATAGACCTATGAAAACTCTGATCAAATCAATTGCAATTCCATTTGTCGCAGGACTCTCGGGAGCGGCACTTTGGACAAGTATAGATTCGGAACCTACCGGTTCTGAATTCCCTTTAAACGACGCTTATTCGGTGGCTCATAACCAATTTACTTCTCAATATACCCCTTCGGAAATGCGAGTAGACCCGACCATTTCCTTTGTCGAGGCATCTCAAAACAGCACCGAGTCTGTCGTTTTTATCAAAAATTTCAGCGGTACCGATCCCAGCAGGTACAGCATGTTTGACTTCTTCTTTGGCACCGGGCCGCAACAGCAGGTAAGCACCGGATCCGGTGTGATCATGTCTAAAGACGGCTATATCATCACCAACAATCACGTAATTGAGCGCGCAGAAACCATCGAAGTCGTCCATCAAAAACGAACCTATCCCGCAAAGTTGGTCGGAACGGACAAAAACACCGATATCGCCGTACTCAAGATCGAGGCTGTGAACCTCCCGGAAATCAAGCGTGGAAGTAGCCGCAATCTCAAGATCGGCGAGTGGGTATTGGCAGTAGGAAACCCATTTAATCTGACCTCAACCGTGACCGCCGGGATCGTTTCGGCCAAAGAGCGTCAGATCAATATTTTGGGGGGAGAGTTTCCGTTGGAAAGCTTTATCCAGACCGACGCTCCCATCAATCCCGGCAACTCCGGAGGTGCGCTGGTCAATGTAAATGGCGAGCTAGTCGGAATCAATACCGCGATTCTTTCCCGAACAGGAACCTATACCGGATATGGTTTTGCTGTGCCGGTAGACATAGCGGTGAAGATTGCCAATGACCTGATCAAATTTGGCGAAGTCCAAAAAGCTATTCCGGGAATGGACGTGGTCGAGCTGACTCCTGAGTTGGCGGAAGAAATGAAGATTAAAAGTCTGGACGGTGTGATCATCACTCACGTGGTCAATGAAGGCGCCGCTGAAAGTGCTGGGCTGATGAAAAACGACGTGGTAACCAAGGTAGCGGACTGGAAGATTATAGGAAAAGGCAGTTTCGAAGAGGCGATCTCTTATTATTATCCAGGTGACAAGATCAACATAGAATATACCCGTGGAGGAAGCCCACAAGTCGCAGAATTAACCCTGCAGAATCTGGAAGGCACGACAGGGGTAATCAAGCGGGAATTCTACAGCTCAGGACTGCTGGGTGCAAAACTCGAAGCTGTCAATACCATAGAAAAAGACCGGCTGAAAATACCCTATGGAGTCAAAATCACCTCACTGACGAGAGGATATCTCCGGGATCTTGGATTCCGAGATGGATATGTGATCACTCATATCAATCAAATTCCTGCAAAAGATCCGGATGTCGCGGGAAAATATCTGGAAAACTACAGCGGTCGGCTAAGACTCGAAGGTGTCGCACCCAATGGGCAGCCATTTTTGCAAAGCTTCAATGTGAGATAAAACAATCTTGCCAAATCTAAAGTTATATATATAATGAGGCTGTCGTCGAAAAACCGGAGTGCAAAAAGTTGTCAAATCACCGGAGTTAGATAAAAAAAGTCCCGGGAGAGATCCCGGGACTTTTGTTTGTTAAATCCGACCCGTTTAAAGGGATTGGATTAGTTCACATCCCACCACAGTTTGGTATCCAAGCCGTCTTCGCCTTGGCGAGCTACAGCCTCCAGATAGTTGTCTGTGTTGATATCACGCTCGGTAGTAGGATAAGCCTGTCTTACCGGGATCTCCTTACTGGAGTTGAGCGCTGCTTCGGCTGGGGCCAACACTGGATAATCCAGCCTTCTCCACTCTGCCCAAGACTCAAATCCTTGAAGGAAAAGCGCTACCCACTTTTGGTAACCGATCTTCTCTATACCTTTTGTAGCATCCCAAGCCACATCTGGCTGCGCAACGAAGGCGTCAAAAGCTGCCTGAGAGTACACGCCATATTGTCTGAATGAAGCCGCAATCGCCTTCAGGTAATGCTCTTCAGCGCTCTCACTGATCCATCCTTTCAACGCCGCTTCAGCCAAGCTGAATTCGATCTGGGAAGTAGTCAGGATTGGCAATTCCGCATTTTGTTCACGGATGGCCATGCCCAAGTAAGAAACCTCGGCATTGGTGATGGATCCGGCTTCTGCATTGGAGATACCATAAGGCATCGACACAATAGTACCTGTATTGGCAGCTGGGTCAGCATACACAGCCAGACGAGGGTCACCAAGCGGCTTCATGTAGTCATACATGGTGTTGCTGATCGCATAATCGACGCGAGTCAAGTATCTGCCATACCACGGGTTTTGGTTGTTGGCCTCGCACCAACTGACAGCCATTTTTGCAAAATTTCAATGTAGGTGGCTAAGCGCAGATACGCCTCTCTCTATAGCTTTAACATCCGGCCCATCTCCTTTTCGGAAAGAGTTACCTCTTTTACCTAGCTGCCATGAATAGAAAAAAAAACCGGCTTAAACAACCGGTTTTTTAAATTATTAAAACTACTGTTTTATTTTTTTAACAGCTTTTGATCTGTATTTACAATCAGTTGACATTCCACCAAAGTGGGGTGGCGGAACTATCACCACCTATGGCCGCAGATGCAGCATTTTTATTGGTGCCATTTAGAGTTGCTTCATTGACAGGATAGATTAGGCGCAATGGCACAACCAGTCCTTCGACGGGTGGCAACAAGGTTGGTGCGTCCAATCTTCTCCATTCCAACCAAGCGTCAAATCCTCTATTGTACAAGGCAATCCATTTTTGGGTCCCGATTTTATCTTTCCAATCCCCCGCTGCACTATTGTAAGCTACAGAAGACTGTCCCAAATATGCATCCACCTCGGCAGAAGTTCCACCCCAATACTCGATAGATGCAGTAATAGCTTCGTTGTAATGATCTTCAATTGTTCCGCCTACTGCAAATCCTCTTTCCAAAGCTTCGGCAAGTAGAAAACTCACCTCAGAATAATCCAGTAACAATCCTTCATTGTCAGGAGCAGCTACTTTTGCACTAACGGTAGAAAAGTCGGGATAACTGTTCGTATACCCATATATACCTCCAACATACTCACCATCCACCTGAGTGAAGAATTGCTGTCTTCTAGGATCCTCCAGATCATTCATGATATCTACCAAAGTATTGGCAGCAACATAATCTTCTCGGGTACTATATATACCGGTCACAGAATTCGACACCGGGTTGTTGTTTGGCTGCGACGAGAGATAACGTAAGACAGCATTGTCATCATTACTGGTAAAGACATTCGGTGCAGCTTGTTCGACAAGAGACTTGGCTTGGGCGGCATCCACATCGGCTATCACCATGGCCAATTTCAGCTTGAGAGAGTTTCCAAACATTACCCATTTTTCCATATCTCCTTCATACAGAAGATCTCCATCCGCATAGCCTGCAGCAGTGTCGTTAATTAAGCTCAGAGCATCGTTCAAACGCACAAGAATGGCATTGTAGGTAGTCTGCGCATCGTCATATACTGGTAGCGAATTTTCCGGATCAAGTGCCTGCGTGTAAGGAACATCACCGAAGGTATTTAACAGAACAGACCAAGCGTATACTTCCATGATCTCAATCTGCGCCAATTGGTTATTCTTTACACTCTCAATCGTCGCAGTGTTTTCCATCACCAGCCTTTTGGATTCCTTGAGATCCGACAGGACATCGCGGTAAAGACTCTGCCACATATTCTGGGGAATAATCCTGGAGGTCATATTATACCGCGGTTCATCCAGATACGTGGTCGCAGTCCAGTGTTGAACATAGAAACGGTAGTTGTTGGAATTGACGCTCGCCGAGGTCAAGGCATCCGTCAGGTTCTTCACGGCGTTACTAAACAGCGTCTCACTGGGTACCGCAGCCGCATTTTTTTGACTCACATTATAGTCATCCAAGCTGTCAACGCAGGACGTTGCAAGTAACATGGATGAACACAATAGACTTAAAATTATCTTTTTCATTTCTGCAATTTTAGAAATTCAATTTCACGTTAAAACCATAGTTTCTCATAGCTGGATAGGCACCACTCTGATAGCCTCTGGCAGAGTTTCCATTTCCTAAACCTTCTTCAGGGTCAGAATATTCCATATTCTTATGGATGATCCATAAGTTGCGTCCCACCAACTCCAAATCGATCTTTTTGATCGCGCTATTGCTTCCGAAGATTGAAGATGGCAAGGAATAAGAAAGCACCAATTCTCTCAATTTCACATAGCTACCATCATAGATATACAGAGATCTTGGAGTGCCCACATAGTTATTTGCGGCATAACCCAAAGGAGTCTGTCCATCACCATTTTGGTTTTCTGCATAGATGTCGTTAGGCGTACCATCTTCTTTTACACCAGGCAACAACATTCCCCCACCCTCCGATACTGGAAGTCGGGAAGGGTTCCCTTTGTCATTCAATCCGGCAGTCTCAGGATATATCCCGGTGGCATCGCCATACCACCTGTCAAGTGACCATACATCGCCACCTTTGCGGATATCAATCAGGAACGCAAGTGATAAGCCTTTATAAGTAAAGGTATTGTTGATGCCACCTAACCAGTCCGGATTTGGATCTCCAATGATCGTACTTGGGTCAGCGCCCACCATATAGTAGCCATTCTCATCAACAGTTCTTTGTCCGTTGGTATAGACAAAGTCATTGCCACGGATCACGCCGTAAGGATGCCCTACAGCTGCGTTGACAGAAACTCCTCCCTGAAAGGATGCCAAAGGCACGTTTTCAACCTTGCTGTCTCCCTCTCCATAAAGACTGATCACCTCGTTTCGGTTACGGGAAAAGTTAAGGCGCATATCCCATGTGAAATTGTTGGTTTGAATCGGAGTCACGTAAGCGCTCACTTCAAAACCCCTGTTTTCAACTTCACCAGCGTTGACATATCTGCGGGTATAGCCTGTAGCTGCAGTAATGTCCACAGGCAAGATTTGATCAACAGTATTGGTCTGATAGACGGTAAAATCAAATCCAAACAAGCTGTTGAAAAAATCCATCTCCAAACCAGCTTCATAACTTTTCTGTCTTTCCGGCTTCAAGTTGGAGTTGTTCTTAGTACTTGGAAGTGAGAAAAGCGGAATCGAACCGAAAGCAGTTGGCTTGTCATAGATATCATAAACGCTCAGAGGAGCGGCATCATTACCTACCTCAGCGTAATTGGCACGGATCTTACCCGCAGAGATCCATGATACGTTTTTGAGAGCATCATTGAGTACGTAGTTCAAACCCGCAGCTGGGTAGAAGTAGGTATTATCACCTTCCGGTAAAGTAGTGGACTTATCCTGACGTGCGGATAACTCCAAAAACAGCTTCTCTCTATAACCAAAGTTGGCATTGGCATAAATACCGTCTACACCTCTACGGGAATATCCCTCTACTGGTGGTGTCATTGGGTTGACAGTATTCGACAGGGAATAAAGTCTTGGAACGACAAGTCCACCGTTAGTGCTCGCATCAATTGAGCTGGTCTCTTCTCTACGGATATTTCCGCCCAACAAACCATTGAAGGACAAATCTTCGGAGATATCCCTGTCGAAGTTCAACATCAAATCATAGTTGGACTCTTTAAAATCCCTATTGTATCTTGAATAAAACGGCACACCCGCACTACCTACTGCTAGTCTTTCCTCCTGCATGTCAGTGGTAGCATTCAGAGTCGCCCTACCCATGACGCTCATCCAGTCGGTAAGCTCATAGTTGAGCATGATATACCCATAGATATTGTCTCTGGCATCATTAGAGTAGTTTTCGTAGCGAGACCAATAAATGTTATCGGAATAGATAGGTCCGGTATTGGCACCGTTCCAGTTCCAGGTTTCGTTTTGTCTGTTTCTGAAGTAGGCAGACTCTTGTTCCCTGACATCCACGTTAGTCTGCCACCATTGTCTGAATTGCTGGTTTGGGTTGGTACCATTGTATCCGACACCATATCTACCAATGCCCTCAGTTCGGGTATAATTTGCCGAAGCACTTACCGTCAGCTTCTCTGTAGCATTGTAAGCAGCAGAAAAGTTGACCATATTCTTATCAATGGTACTGTTTGGCAGGTTGCCTTTGATATCGTTTCGAGTATAACCCAAGTTAAATGTGGTCTCATCTCCGCCGCCGCTAATAGTGATACTTTGATTGGAGTTCAGTCCGGTCTCATAGTACGCGCTGGGATCATTTTCTGCAGCCACCCAAGGCTTGGTCTTTCCAAAGTTGGGAGAGGTAGGATCAATTGCATCCCAGTGATAAACCTGTAAGTTTGGATCAAAAGCAGGCCCATAGGAAGCATCATCTTGAAACCGTACGACCGGAGCTTCCCCACTTCCCAGATCCTGGGAAGCTCGGAATGACTGAATGTAACCAGCACCGTATTCCTTTTGGTATTCTACAAAAGTGGACTTGTCCATGCTACTCCAGATCACACCAGAGTTGATGTCAATACTCATGCTGTTCTTTTTACCTTTCTTGGTTGTGATCATGATCACACCGTTTGCGGCACGAGAGCCATACAGGGCAGTCGCTGCAGCACCTTTCAGCACGTTGATGGATTCGATGTTATCAGGGTTGATATCCGAAGCGGTATTACCAAAATCCACAGCGGAGGGGCTGTTATTGGCATTGCTTACCGGCACTCCATCGATCACGAAGAGAGCTTGGTTGTTTCCGGAAATAGACGAATAGCCACGAATTACTACGTTTGTAGATCCACCCATAGTATTGTTGGAACGGATATCTAAACCGGCAACTTTACCGGAAAGTGTAGATACAAAATCCGCAGATCTTGTCCGAGAAACCTGATCCCCTTGAACCTGCTGGGCAGAATAGGCGAGCTCATTTTTATTTCTCTCGATACCCATCGCAGTTACAACCACTTCGGATAGCTCCGAGGCATCGAACTCCAATACAACATCAATTACCGACTGACCACTTACTGGAATTTCCTGAGTAGCCATACCTATAAAAGAGAAGACCAACACAGTCCCATTTTCTGGGAGGGTCAAGGAGTACTTGCCATCAATGTCTGTGGCAGCTCCTACGCTAGTATCTTTGACTAGTACGGTGGCGCCGGGAATTGGCAAACCGTCTTCGTCAGAAGTTACTGTTCCGGTCACTCTACGCCCCTGAGCAAATGCTACCGCACTTACCAGAAATAGCGAAAGTCCTAAGAATAAGATTTTCTTCATAAGTGTTAATTTGGTTTAATAATACCCTCCAATATGACCTTTAATAAATGGAACCACCTCAAAACCGTACATAAACGGACTCATTCTTGTTATGAACGGGTAATATTCAGGATGAAAAGAGCGAAATTTTTAACATTTTTTTAATATTTGATAAATGCTAAAACAAAAATTAATGTCTATAAGCGCATATTATTTCATTATATAGTATATTACTTTTAAACAAAACCCCTAGATATAAATACTATCCTAAAATATCTTTTTCGAAATTAAAGTAAGTCAAACTATAGAACATCAAAATAAAAATGAAAGCAACCCCCAAAACCTGCGAAGAATTATTAACACAGTTTTCAATCTCACTGGAAGACCTGAAATCCTATGCCACCCGTGGTGAAAGTTCCGGCCTGAGCGAATCCCAATCCCGGGAACTGATCGCCCATTTTGAAGAGACTCACGAACTGGCCTTGAAAGTCATCTCCAAGTATTTTGAAAAACAAGGCAAAGGACCCTTCTCAGGTTCAAGAGATGCAACAGTAGAAGCCTTCCATGCCGAATTGATCGACAATGGCAAGGGCTGGTTGGACATGGTGATCGACCGTATCCAATACAACCCGGTATATGCACTGGATACCCAACAAAATTTCCTTGAAAACATCCGAAACCGCTATATCCGCATGTTTGACAGATTCGAAAGAAAAATGATGGAAAAGCTGGAGGAGTAAAGACAAAAATTCAGCTGGCAGTGGCAATAGGCAAAAAAGCCACAGAGGACGGTCAAAGGTCGATAGCTGGCGGTAACGAATTAGCCAGCCCTAAAACCAAATTCCAGCATTTCTAATCAATTCGCTTGATGCAACCAAACGTAAAAAAGCTGCCAATGAGGCAGCTTTTTATCTTTTATTCGTAACGATGCAGCATCTAGCTTGAAGTTTAATTCGACTTCACTGGCGTAATAGAGCTGAAGTTCAAAACGAAATTGAGCCTTGCCAGGAACGCCCGACCTTCGTCTGTTGACAATTCAATTATCTAAACAAAAAGCCAGACGGCCCTCTGCCGACGTCCAAGGTACTGAGGTCAGCCCCGTCCTTTTCGTAGACATTTACCTCACCGTTTCCTTGGAATCCTTTGGAATTGGCCACATAGACTTTCCCGCGCTCGGAATCGTAGCCGATCCCGTAGAAGCCAGATCCATTCATCCATAGCTTGGCAGAGTTATCAGCCAAAGACACTTCTATAATGTTGTCCACATACTCAGGCCAGCCCGTGCTAAGTGTGACGTAGATTTTGCCGTCCTCGCCTGTTGCGATTCTGCCGGTTGGATTGGCCATCGGAAAAGATTTCACCTCTTTTACCGTCTCGCTGGAAAGGTTCAAAGAGTGAAAGTAGACATTGCTTTCGTCGTATGAATAGACCCATACTTCACCGCTTTGCTCGAAAAACAGAACAGGGCGACCTTCCACCTCGATGGTTTTGGATATTGCCTCCGCATCTGCATCGATGATTTCCAGCTTTCCTTCTTCCGAACCTGCCACCCAAACAAATTTGCCGTTGACAAACAGATCCTCCGGCTTGTTGGATACTTCGATCTTCTTTTTCACGGTCCCTCCATCCAATCCGGAAACTACCGCGATGTAGGAATCCGGAGTTGCATAGCTCGCGTCATAGGGCCCATAATCGGAGATAAAAAGCTTGCCGCTCGCTGCGGCCAGAGACCTTGGCTGATTCAGCTCATCAGTCACCGAACCGACAGATTTGAAGTCGCCCGGATTTACGATCTCCACTTTGCCCGTGTTGGCGACCAGGTACAAGCGATCCTGCTCCAATACCATATCCTCCAGCAATCCTGCAAAAGGACGGTTATTTTCCAACTCAAAAATATCGGCGGTCAAAGTTCCGGTGCTCGGATCCAGGTGATAAACTTCCCCGTCGTTCGTACCAAAGTTCCCTTCGTTCATGATGAGGACACCGGTATCATATTTACCGAGCGGCTGTTCTCCTCCATTATCATTACAGGAAAAAAGTACAAAAATCAGAGCCAGCGCTCCCAGTTGGTTTTTGAGAAGATTCTTCATAAGTGTATAGTTAAATTAAATTGATACGATCGGCCGGGCATAGCCCGGAGGTAGAGGACCTGATAGTCTTTGTCCAGGAGGTTAAGCACCTGAAAGCTGAGCGGAAAGCTGGTATTACCCCATTTGAGTTTGGAAAAAGCAAGTCCCGCATTCCAAATCTGATAGCTGTCCATGATCCGGGCATTGCCGGTGCCGATGGCGCGCTGGCCCACGAAAAAGGAGCCTAGGTTCAGGGCGAGTCCGCCAATCCCCGCGCTGAGATTCCCATTGGCCTGATGCTCTGGCGTGTAGGGCAATTGCTGTGGATTGGAGGGCTCCGTTGTCAGATCCAAAGCCTGAGAATAGGTATAGCTCAAGGCTAAGTCCCAATTCCAATTTCCGATCTTCCATCCCGTCTTGCCTTGGTATTCGACCCCCTGATTTCGCACTTCGCGGATATTCTGCGGGGTCCAAACTGAACCCATCGGCAGCCAGATGATCCAGTTGTCCACCTGCATGCGGTAGTAGGTCAGGCTTTGATCCCAAGAGAAAGCGCCTTCTTTTGTCCAATGAAGCCCGAGTTCCCAGTTGAGGCTTTCCTCGGGAAGGAGGTCTGGATTCCCTCCCGGCTCCCAAAAGCGGTCGTTGAGCGTCGGTACTTTGAAGCCTTTTCCCAGCGAGGCTTTCAGCAAAACTTGCTGCTTTTCATTTCCCCAAAACCCCCAATCCATCCCGATACCTGGCAGGAAGGGCGCAAAACCATCTTGGTAGGCAAATTGACGGAGGTTAAGGGAAAGTGCGAGATCTTCAGCAGCCTGCCAGTTGGCGGATTGGTAAAACTCGTAGCGCTGATCATCGGCGGAATAGGTGCTCAAATCACCTTCCGCAAAGGTCGCCCGGACACCTGCCTTCAGCTTCCAATCAGTTCCGTATTCAAAGTCGTAGTCGGTTGCCAGGGAATATTGCCGGGTTTGGTTTCGGGTTTCGTTGAAAACAAGTTCGTCTTGAACAAATCCGGCTTTCAGGTTCCAGACGGACTGCCTGCCAAAGCGATAGTAGTCCAGCACCGCGCGAATACTTTCGTCAGACTGGGAGTCTTGGGTATTGGAACCCATGGGCGGCTGGATCTCCCGGTTGGATTTTTGCCACCAAAAGGCACCCTTCAGCTGGGACTTTTCACTCAGATTCCAAGCCAAATCCTGTACCCAGCCGATCTGCTCCACTTGGGCATGATCTTCTCGTATTTCAGGAATTCCGGCTTGGGAAAGATCGCGATAGGCAAAATCATTGTCTGCAAACTGTCGGTAAAGACGGGTTTTGGCGCTGAAGACCTTTAACCCTCCAAGTGTTCCAAACCCTTGGAGGGTTTTCTTGGAAGAAAATCCGGTAGACACGGCGGAATTGAACAAACCAAAGCTGCCAAATGTCTGAGAGAATTTGCCTTGGAAACCCGCTCCAAAGTCTGATTGGGTGCCCAGATGCACACTTCCGCCAATCGCTTCATTGCCAAAGAGCGCCCCCGAACTGCCAAACTGTAACTGGACTTCATCCATCGCCTCCACCGGCAGGATGCTGAGATCACTTTGTCCCAGAGAGGGGCTGTTGATGGGAAGGCCGTTCCAAAAAATGGCCGTATGTCCGGCCGATGTGCCCCGAAACGAGGGTGAGGCAAGCATGCCTGCGCCGTATTGCCGGACAAAGACCGGGCTCTTTTCCTGCAAAAGATCGCCCAACGAACGGGCAGAATAGGCACTCAGCGCCTCAGGCTGGAAGGTGAACACCTTTTGCCCCTGCGCAAAACGCTCCAAAGCTGGGGCATAGACCTCCACCTGCTCCAGCGCCACCGTGTCTTGCGGCGCCGAAAAGGCGAAAACAGAAAATACCCAAAGCAAGAGCGTCATGCCAAATCGATTTTGATAAAACGATTCGGGCTTGAAGAGAAATGGAAAGAATTGAAAACTGTCCAGTCCCGACAGCGGGATGGGAAATCGACAAATCCTTTTTGCTTTTCCTCCGAAAGCACAGAATCAAAAAGATCAAGGCAGGTCTCCTGGCTCATCTGACTTTTGCCGGCCTTCTCCCCGACCCCGATTGCTATCGAAGCCGAAAATGGCATAGTGGTGCAAAAGCATTTTCCGATCCCGATGGCTATCGGGAAAGGACAGACTTACAGTTGCGGGGACAGCTCCGGTTTTGCACCGGATTCCCTTTTCATCCCGAGCGCCAAGCCGATGAACCAGCTCAGATCGGGAACCTAAATCGCGAGCAAAGTAAAGCGATTTTGATTTGGCAAAAAAGCGCCAGACCGTCAATAATTTTGGAAAACCGGAATTAACTCTTTTACCTTGGCAGAATATTTCGTCTGGTAATATCCATGTCTTCAAAATCGAAAAACCACTTTTTCTGCTCATTTTCAATCGCTTGCCAGATTCTGTTTTGTGCAGCTTTCCTGCTTTCCGCCTGCGGAATAAAAGTAGAAACCGCCTCCGAAAAAAAGCCAATCGCCCTGGAATATGCCCGGGGATTTGAAATTTTCAAGGGAAATGATTTTTGGGAAATCCACGTGACCCAAGGCTACACCGGCGCGGACAGAACATTCAAATACCTCGTTTTGGAAGAAAACGCAAGCGCCGACCAAAGCGGATTTGACGCCGTCGTGCAGCTGCCGATAGCCAAAGTGGTGTTGACCTCGACAACCCATATTCCACACCTCGACCTACTGGATGCCGCGGGCCTCTTGGCGGGTTTTCCAAACACGGATCTCGTCTCCTCTCCCACCGCCCGAAAGCTCATAGACGCCGGCCAAGTCAGCGACCTCGGCAGCGGCCCATCCGCCAATCCGGAGATGGTCATCGACCTGCAGCCGGATTGGATGATGATCTCTACCTTGGGCGAAGACCTACGCTATCTGGAGCTCTTTGCGCAAGCTGGAATCCCTGCCCTGATCAACGGGGAATACGTGGAGCAAAACCCGCTTGGAAGGGCCGAATGGATCAAGTTTACGGGCATTTTGCTGGGAAAATACGAGGAGTCGGTGGCGGCTTTCGAAGAGATAAAATCTGCCTACCAAGCTGCGGAAAAACTCACCGCTTCCCTTTCGGAAGAACAAAAACCAAAGGTCCTCAGCGGGGTGATGTATCAGGACATTTGGTACGCCCCGGGAGCCGAAAGCTGGGGAGCCCAGATCCTTGAAAACGCCGGCGGGGCTTACATCTTTGCCGATCAAGCCGGCACGGGCAGCCTCCAGCTCAACTATGAATTTGTATTGGATAAGGGACTGGAAGCGAACTTTTGGGTAGGTTCGGCGGACTTCCCTGACCTCGAGACGATGGGCAGTTCGGAACCCCGCTATCAGGCTTTCCAAGCTTGGAAAACTGGGCAGGTCTATACCTACACTGCGAAAAAGGGCGCCACCGGCGGGCTGGAGTATTTCGAACTCGGCTATGTACGCCCCGACCTTTTGCTCAAGGACATGATCAAAATCCTGCATCCGGACTTGCTCCCGGATTACGATTTGTATTTTTATCAAAAGTTGGAGTAAAAATTATAAACCTAAATCCAGCCTGCTAAGCTCTCTGAGGCTTTTGTGATCTCTTCTTTTCGAAATACTCCAAAATTTCCCGGTCGGAAAGGTTTACCAATTCTTTAGTAATTTTATCCCTCTCTTGCCGCATAAACTTTACAGCATCAAATGATTTCTCAGTCGTCTTCATATCTTTCAAATTCTCTTGGTGAACGAATCTCCAATTGCCTGTATCCGAATTTAACATTTACAGAATTGTAACCTCTAATTCTTTGAATATTTACAATATGCTTAAAGTTCTATGCCATGGTTTGTGTCCCCACAAACCACCCACAAGATAAAATTTAATGCTAATCCGTTCCTATCTCTTCCCCGTCGGCCTCTTTATCCTCGGTCTGAGCTTCCTGCTCAACCTGAGTTTGGGTTCGGTCATGATTCCGTTTGGAGAGATCGTGTCGGGGATTTTTTCGGGAGATTGGACGAAGAGCTCCTGGGAGCAGATCATCCTCCATTACCGCCTTCCTAAGGCTTTGGTAGCCGTTTTGGCTGGAATCGGACTCAGCCTCAGCGGCTTGCAGATGCAGACCTTTTTCCGAAATCCCCTCGCAGGCCCATTCGTATTGGGCATCAGCTCGGGTGCTGGACTCGGAGTGGCGATCTTGATGTTGGCGGGCTCCGCCTTTGGATTCGCGCTTAGCGGGATCAACTCCTGGGCGATTGCTTCCGCCGGAGTGCTAGGTGCAGGACTGGTGCTTTCGGGCGTCAGCTTGGTTGCTTGGAGGGTCAAGGACAGCATGACGCTCCTGATCGTCGGCCTCATGTTTGGCTCGGCAGTATCGGCGGTGATCTCCGTCTTGTCCTATTTTTCGGGAGCCGATGCGCTGAAGCTGTTCACCGTCTGGTCTATGGGTAGCCTCGGTGCTTTGGGCTGGGCGCAGGTCGGCATCTTGGCGGTGTTGATCGCCATCGGTTGTGTCCCGGTGATCGGTTCGATCAAGTCCTACAATGCACTTTTGCTCGGCGAAGCCTACGCCAAGAGCATGGGAATCCGCACTGGAACGATGCGCTGGATCATGATCGGAAGCACGGGCCTGCTTGCAGGGGGAATCACCGCCTTCTGCGGGCCGGTGGCCTTTGTCGGTATTGCGGTGCCGCATCTGGCTAGGATCGTGTGGAAAAGCTCCGACCACCGGGTGCTGTTTCCGGCTTCGGCACTCCTCGGCGCCATCCTACTCCTACTCTGCGATGCGGCCGGCCAGCTCCCCGGTTTTGCCAGCACCCTGCCAATCAACGCCGTCACCTCGCTGGTAGGCGCTCCGATTGTGATCGGGCTGATTTTGAAACGGAACTTTAGCAGGGATTTTTGAGGAAATGGAAGGAAAGCAAGAACATATCGCACTGGAGGGCAAAGGGCTTACACTTGGGTATTTCCATAAAAAGACAAAAAAAGAGATCCTCCACGGGTTGGATTTCCGACTTTTCAGAGGGGAACTCACCTGCTTACTTGGCCCAAATGGCGTAGGAAAATCTACCCTGATCAAGGCCATTCTCGGGCAAATCCAACCCTGGCAGGGCAGCATCCTGCTCGACGGACGGCCCATCGAATCCTTCAATTCTGAGGAACTCGCCAAGCGGATCTCCGTCGTCCTGACTGATCCGATTTTCCCCGGAAATATGACCGTGGGGCAGCTGGTAGCTCTGGGCAGAACTCCGCATACCGGTTGGCTCGGGAAGCTAAATCCTCAGGATCTGGAAATCGTAGAAAAGGCCCTTGCCGACACCAAATCCAGCGATCTACGAGACGAGCGTCTCAGCGAGATCAGCGATGGACAGCGCCAAAAAGCAATGATTTCCAGAGCTTTGGCGCAGGATGGAGAGCTGATGATTCTCGACGAACCTACCGCACACCTCGACCTGGAAAACCGCCTGGAAATCATGCATCTCCTCCGAGACATCGCCGGAAAACAAGAAAAATCAGTCCTGGTCGTAACGCATGATCTGGACATCGCCATCGAGACAGCGGATCGTTTTTGGCTAATGGGGCGCGACACGCCGATGCTTGCCGGTTCGCCGGAGGATCTTGTCCTTTCGGGAAAGATCGGCCAGTTGCTGCCCAGCGACAGGTTCCATTTCAACCCGGAGCGGGGCAAGGTGGAATCACGAAGCACCCTTGTCGCCGATTGGGTCGTAGAGGGCGATGCGACGGCAGTTTTTTGGGTGAAAAAAGCCCTCCAAAAAGCCGAAATAAGCAAGTTGGAAGGGCCGGTTTTTGTGGAAATAGACCCGCTTTCGCTTCGGTACAAAGATCAACGTTTTCGATCGCTGACTGACTTCCTGGATTTTCTCAATTCCGAAAATCTCTTTTAGGCCATAGTCTCAAATCTCAGCAATAAGACAGGACAGTTTCTAAGAAAAATTTTGTTTACCTTATCTTACTTTTATATCGGCAAGGGGTAGATGGAAAAAATGCGGGAGTTCCTTTTCCTTGGGTTTAATCCGTGATTCCAAGATTCAAAACTGACGGCTGCATCCAAGCCGTACAGTGGGCATTTCCGTCAAAAAGCGAAAACTATGGATCTGCAAGAATTAATCGACAACTATCTCGAAGGCAAGATGAGCCCGGAAGACGAGAGACTTTTTGAAAAACTGATTGCAGAAAATCCGCAGCATCAAGCAGAACTTGAGCAACAGAAGAAAGGCAGGGAAGCCCTGAATCTCGCTGAAAGACACGCGACACGGTCCAACATGAAGTCGTGGGCCCTTTCCACCGCCATCGCCTGCTTTTTGGTGCTCTCTGGCTACCTACTTTGGATCACCCTTGGCATGAGTCCGGGGGAAAAACTCTACGCCAAACACTACAACACCTTTCCCAATCAGATAGCTTCTGGCACCTTGGAAACATCCAATACCAAGCTCCTATCCGAGGCTTTTCAGGCCTACGATGCAAAGGATTTCAAGAAAGCGGAGGTACTATTTGGCCAGATCCCCCATCGGGCCGACTCCGACTACCTCCTGCTCTACCAGGGGATTTGTCAGCTCGAGCTTGGACGTCCCGAGAAAGCAATTCCACTTTTTAACTTGGTCAAATCGGAATCCAATGCCGCGTCTAAGGAAGTCGCATGTTGGTACGCTGCGCTTGGCTATTTCAAACTCAACATGCTGGAAAAAGGCAAGGACGCCCTTCGCGTCAGCGCATCCAGACCCAACCTCTACCAAGAGCAGGCAAAATCAATCCTGCGCCAGCTGGAATAGTAGCCGAACAAGATCTCACAAAAGTTGCGGCTCGATTGAATCTGGAAAGTAGTCCAAGCGTCTTGCCTCCTGTATCCGGCCTGCCAAAAAACAGGACTTGGTAAACAGCCTCTTATCTCCTATTTTGCCTAATAGTCAGGATCTCGACTGCAACCCAAAAAACCAAACCTATGAACAAGCCGCTCCTTAGCCTGGCCTTTGCCTCTGCGCTGATTTTTTCCTGCGAATCCGAAAAACCCAAACTCAGCGATGAGCAATACGCTGAACTCACAGACGAGCAGAAACGCTCGGCAGAATTTGCCCTCGATGGCATCGAAGTGATGGATGACAGACTGGAGCTGACGCTTTTTGCCTCGGAACCCATGATGACCAATCCCACCAATATGGACATCGACGACCGGGGAAGGATCTGGGTCACCGAGGCGTACAACTATCGGACTAACCTCAATCCCAAGAATCCCACAAAAGCCGAAGGTGACCGAATTCTCATCCTCGAAGACACAGACGGGGACGGCAAAGCCGACAAATCGACCGTATTCTACCAAGGCACAGACATCAATGCGGCGCTTGGCATCGCTGTCTTTGGCAACAAAATATTCGTCTCGGTCAGCCCAAATGTCTTTGTCTTCACCGACGAAAACGGGGACGATGTGCCGGACAACAAGGAGATTCTCTTCACCGGCGTGGGCGGCGAGCAGCATGATCACGGCATGCACGCATTTACCTTCGCAGCAGACGGCAAGCTCTATTTCAACTATGGAAATGCGGGCGAAGGCCTGCACAAAGCGGAAGGAACTCCCCTCCTCGACCCGATGGGAAGGCCGATCACTTCCGAGACTGCGCCCTATCAGGAAGGCATGGTCTTCCGCTGCGATCCCGACGGCAGCAATGTCGAAATCCTCGGCTGGAACTTTCGAAACAACTACGAAGTGGCGGTGGACAGCTACGGTCGCATGTGGCAAAGCGACAACGACGACGACGGCAATCGCTCGACCCGCATCAACTACGTGATGGATTATGGCAACTATGGCTTCAAAGACGAGATGACCAAAAGCGACTGGCGCACCCGCCGGATCAACATGGAAGATTCCGTCTGGCAGCAGCACTGGCATCTGAATGATCCCGGAGTTGTGCCAAACCTAGTCCAGAACTATGCGGGTTCGCCTACCGGAATCATCGTCTACGAGGGTAAACTTCTGCCCGCTGAGTACCAAAACCAAGTCATCCACGCCGACGCAGGGCCGAATGTGATCCGTATGTATCCGGTGGAAACAAGCGGAGCCGGATTTACGGGTAAAGTGGAAGCAATCCTGGACGGCAATAAGCGGGACAACTGGTTCCGGCCTTCCGATGTGACGGTAGCGCCTGACGGCTCGATCTTCATCTCCGACTGGTATGACCCGGGTGTTGGAGGCCATGCCGTCGGCGATCTGGATAGGGGCAGAGTCTATCGCTTGGCTCCAAAGAATTCCAAGTACAGAGTTTCGGCACCGGATTACTCTTCTGTGGAATCGTTGATCGAACTGGTTCAGAATCCCAACCGGGCCATCCACTTCAAGGCTTTTATGGCCCTAAAGGAAAAAGGAGCTGAGGCAAAAGAGGCTCTGGAAAAACTCTATGCCTCGGAGGATTCCCGCATGAAAGCGCGTGCATTCTGGCTGCTGACGAAGCTTCCAAACGGAAACGAATACATCCAAAAAGCGGCCGAAGACGATGATGAAAATATCCGTGTGGCCGCAGTTCGCGCTTCCCGAATCAACGGCATGAATGATCCGAACTTCCTCTTGACGATGGCTGCCGACCCTTCGGCTCAAGTCCGCCGGGAAGTGGCAGTTGCAATCCGCTACCAGGATGCGCCTGCCGTTTGGCAAAAACTGGCCGAATCTTACAAAAGCGGCGACCGCTGGTATCTCGAGGCGCTGGGCATTGCAGCAGAATACCATTGGGATAGCTATTTGAATGCATATTTAGAAAAAGTCGGCTCGGGCTGGATGGAATCGACCGAAGCCAAGGACCTTGTGTGGAGATCCAGAGCGGCTCAAACGCCGGAATTGCTCGAGCAATTGATACTGGCGGAAAACACTCCCAACGACAACCGATACTACCGGGCTTTGGACTTCCAGAACGCTGATATGAAAAACCAAACCCTGAAAAACCTGCTTGCCAAAGGGCAAAACGAAGATCAGGTGATCATCCTTCGCCAAGCATCATTCGACTCCAAAAAGCCGGATGCGCAACTTCTTAATCTGGCGAAAGCCGAAGCTGGAGATATCGCAAATGACCGCGACTTTCTGGACATCGTGAGAAAGTACTACCTGAAAGACCAAAAGGACAGACTTTTGGCGATCGCCTATCAGGAAGACGACAGTCGCTTGGCGGGCACAGCCGCAAATATTTTCACCAGTCTCTACGGCTACGGCGAAGTGGAAAAAGCCATGAAAGATTCGGATCAAACCAAGGCGACGGCTGCGATTCGCAAGTTCGGCGTCGTAGACTCCAAAGAGATCGCAACGCTGCTCAGCAAGATCTGGGGCGATCCAACCGCAAGCGCCGAGATGCGAACTGCCGCAATGGAAGAGATGAAAGGATACAACTCGGAGGCTGTGCTTTGGGAGTTTGCTGAGAAAGATCAAATCCCGGCAGAGCTGCTTCCCACTGCTCAAAAGATCCTGATGTCCTCCTGGAACTCCAACCTCCGCAAGCTAGCCACCGACAAGTACGGCAGCAGCATGAGCACCAATTATGACATCCCCAAGATGCTCGCTGCAACTGGAAATATCGAAAAAGGAAAAACCCTAGCCTCCACCTACTGTGTGGCCTGCCATAAGATTGGGACTGAGGGAATAGACTTTGGCCCGGGACTATCCGAGATTGGCGACAAGCTGAGCAAGGAAGCGATGATCAACGCCATCATCAATCCTTCGGAGGGAATGGGCTTCGGCTACGAAACCCAACTCGTCAAATTCAAAGACGGCAAGGAAATCCGCTGCATCGTCAACTCCAAGACCGAAAACGACCTGATAGTCAAACTGGTCGGCTCTGGCGAGCAGACCATCTACAAGCTGGCCGACATCGTCTCCATTACCCAATTGGACGAATCGCTGATGCCCAAATTCCCATTGAGCGAAGAAGAATTGGTGGATCTGGTGAGTTATTTGGAGGGGTTGAGGAAGTAAACCGATTGCATTAAATCATATCAAATCGCACTACAACTAAACCAAGTTTAAAAACCAAGCAAAAATCAAATTACCAAATTAGAATCATGGAAGATAAATTTGCATTTTTAAAGAAGTTTATAGGAAAAGAAAATCGATATCTGAGAGAGGCTGATGTACGCTATCAAATAATTGACAATATTTTCAAAAATATTCTATCATGGCCAGATGATAAAACAAAATGTGAAGACCACGTGAAATCAGGTTTTATTGACTATACCCTTTATAACAAAAACTCGATCCCGGTATTGCTAATTGAAGCTAAGAAAGAAGGAAAGCACTTTGAACTACCAAACAATGGAAATAAAGACAAATTGATTAGAAATATAAAAACTGAGGAATTGTTAACTAACGAAGAAATCAGCAAAGCTATCTTGCAAGTAAAAGAATATGCAGAAGATTTAGGTTGTAGATATGTGTGTATTACGAATGGACACGAATGGATATTCACAAATATCAACCCTCAAAATAAACCTTGGAAAAAACAATCTTCAATTGTAATAACAAAACTTGACTACTTCATCGAAGAATATATATCAGCAGTTAATTTTCTAGGATACACTTCTATTACAGAAAACTTTTCACTACAAACCAATTTTGCATCACAGAAACAATCTAGAGGTGAGGTGTTTTATCCTAAAAATCAGATTCCCTCGTATAACGCAACAGTATCAAACAACAACTACGCTGGAATATTTAATCTAATTGCAAGGAAATACTTAAGCAACATTCCTCTTGATGATCATGCATTCATGAGAAAATGTTATGTGAGCGACAAAGGCCATCATGATTCTCTACAAAAAAAAGTTCAAGGTTTTATTTACGACTCACTAACGCCATATTTTAAGAACCTGGGTGTTCAAGAATTTATGGATGATAGAAGAGGTGGTGCATTTGGATACAAAATTCAGGATCTGATTAGGAAAAAAAATCTAGACTCAGTGATGATCCTCTTTGGAGGAAGAGGAGCGGGTAAGTCGACTTTTATTGAAAGACTACTATTCTATATTAAACCTCATGAAGTGGTAACCCACTCAATAATCGGCATCATCAATTTGATTGACTCTGCACAAAACAGGGACGAACTGACAATTGAAATTTGGAAAAATGTATTATCGAAAATAGACAGCGAAAACATATTGCAAGGCACACAAGATGAACTAATTACATTATTTAGACCTGAATATGATGTATTTGAAAAACAGTTTCTAGCACATTATAATAGCGGTTCCGAGGAAAGACAGAAGCTTATTTCAAAATTTATATCTGACAAGCTGGCCGATACTAAATATTGTTGTAATCGCTTGAGTCTATACTGGAAACAACAAGCGAAGGGACTAATAATTGTACTAGACAACTTAGATCAATTAACCCCTGATTTGCAAGACATCTGCTTTCTAACCGCAATGGAAATATCTAGAAAACTCAATTGTCTTGTCATTATTTCCATGAGAGAAGAACGATACTTCAATGCTAAAAGCAGGGGAACGTTAGATGCTTATCACACAAATGGATTTCATATCGCATCTCCAATAATTACTAAAGTTTTAATGAAACGTATCGCCTATATATTGGAAGAAATTGAGAATTCAGATGATTTGAGCGGCGATTTTGATATATACAATGACAAACAACTTCAGACAGTCAAAGATTTTCTAATTATTTGCAGCAAAGGACTAAGATCTGAAAATTCGGCATTAAGTCAGTTTCTAAGGTTTTCAACACATGGTGATTTGAGGCGAGCACTAAACTTTTTTAAAAGCTTTTTAACTTCAGGATATACAAACATTAACGAAATGACCTCAAGAGGATCTTGGAGTTTCTAAAGCATCATGTTCTAAAACCTATTATGATTCCCGAAAGATTTTTCTATGATGAAGTTTCAAGTCATGTCCCAAATATCTTCAAGGTCAGAGATGAAAAAAATGGTTCTCATTTCACGGGATTACGTATTCTTTCTTTGCTTCAAGAAGTTAGTCATGACAATCTTCGCGGAGGATTAGTAGATTGTAGTTATCTAGTTCAAATATTTTCAGATAAATATCATATGAAAATCGACTGCGAATTAAATCTTGACCTATTATTACAGCGGGGATATATAGAATCAAATAACAGATTAGATATTTATTCAGAATCAGTGGATAAGGTTAGGATAACAGCAGCCGGAAAGTATTTGCTTGACTTCCTATATATGAATTTCACATACATTGATCTAGTTTGTGTTGATACCCCAGTCTACTCTGAAAAACTTTTTAATGAATTAATAACCTATTCAAGTCAAGAAGTTGACTTATATTACAAAAATCTACTTAGAGAAAGAATAATTTTAAGATTGGAAAAATCAGAAAAATTTATTGAGTATTTAAAAGAGTTCGAAATGAACGAATTAGATAATTTAGGCTTAATTAACGAAGTGAAAGTTTTTTCAATAGAAATTGAAAATCATTTCAGAGAAGAGAAAGAAAGGGTCTTACGAAGTGCTGAGTCTAATACTTAACTTACTCCCTCCCCCGCCTAGGTGTAGTTTGACGTCGGCCTAGGCGTAGTTTGCAAAACGCTCTACTATCCAAACGATCCCGTACAGCTGCCGGAATGCAATTCGCTGAAAATGAAAATCTTGAATTCACGGTTTCGTGATTTACTTCTTTTGTTTCTGTCGGCCATGCCTACGGCATTTTTATGAACTCCTTATTCCATTTTTCCAGCCATTCATGGTTCGACTCCGCTCACCAACCATGGCTGGCTAAATAATCGGTCATGCCTACGGCATTGCTCTACAGTAAATTCCCCGCCCTGCTCCCGTACAGCCGTCGGGTCTGGCTGCTCGCTGGATTTGTCCACCGAGAAATATTCCTTTACAGTCCCGTAGGGACGATTCATATCATAGCCAGCCGTTTCAACGGCTGGAATTTGAAATGGCAGGAGAGTCTGGAAAAGTCCCATAGGGACGGCCGATATTTTTTCAATAGCTACAAAAAAAATCATGAATTTTCAGATCATATATCGGTCATGCCTACGGCATTTTGGCAAACCACAAAACATCCATCAAACCAGCCATTAAAATGGCTGGCTACCTGGTCGGCCATGCCTACGGCATTGTTCTAAATTTAATTCCCCACCCTGCAAGCTGGCTGCTCGCTGGATTTGTCCACCGGACTAATCCTTAACGCTCGCCCCTCCCATAGGGACGGACGATATTTATTCCAATTCTTTAAAGAGGTATTCGGGTAAAAAATCAACCTTATGGGCCTTTAACATCATAAGATATTCCTCTCTAAAGCTTAATTTCTGATGATGGATTTCTTGATTTTTTACATAGTCAAAAATGTTTGCTATTTCCCGCTCACTATAAGTAAAGCATCCAAATGCCGATTGCCATTCGAATCTATCTTCCAAAAGTTTTGATTCGTTGATCCACTTGGATGATTTGGCTTTGGCGTTTTTCATGATTTCGGAGACTGCCTGTTTCGGATAAAACTGAAACAAGCAATGGACATGATCATAGTGCCCGTTAACGATTAAAGTCTTTGCCTCAGTCTCGTTGATGAGGTTTCCAATTACCGCATATAGCTCGCTTTTGAAGGAATCTTCAATAACTGCTTTTCTGTACTTCACAGCAAATACAGCTTGGCAATACATCTTTGAATAGGTATTTGGCATGGTTGATTTAGGTTCTACGATCCTAACTAATTTAATGAATATCGGCCATGCCTACGGCATTTTTATGAACTCCTTACTCCTTTTTACCAGCCACTCATGGTTCGACTCCGCTCACCAACCATGGCTGGCTAAATAATCGGTCATGCCTAACGGCATTGATTCCAAATGAACATCCCCGCCCTACAGGCTGGCTGCTCGCTGGATTTGTCCACCGGACAAATCCTTAACGCTCGCCCCTCCCATAGAGACGACCCATCGCCTAGCCAGAGATTTTAACGTCTGGAAAAATCGATGAACGAGTGTTTGGCAAAGTCCCGTAGGGACGGCCGATATCCATTCAAACCCTATTAAACAAATCGTAATTATTTAAATCCAATATCGGCCATGGCCTAGCGGCATTTTGTCTTTATCTCGATCGATCGTTTTTCCAGCCATTCATGGTTCGACTCCGCTCACCAAGCATGGCTGGCTAAGTTATCGGTCATGCCTTACGGCATTGATTGGAATGCCCCCCTCTGCATAAATCTAAGGTGAGCGTAGTCTTTTTCTCGATCTGCAGTCTGGCCGTGACACAGTCCGGCCCTGGGACTGGGACTGAAAACTGCGACTGATCACTGATCCCTCCCTAAAACTCAAGACAGTACAGGACAATCTCTCGCGGCAGTTTTCATACCTATTGCTGTCCAATAATCCTGTCATGATAAAAATTGCCGGTTTTCTATTCCTGATAAACCTCCTCCTGCTTGAAACACATCCGCTGCTTGCCCAAGGGGGGAATCAGGCAGTCGATCCGGATTCACCTGTTATAAGCTTTGGCTCAACACCCAGGGAGGCATTGCTCGTGGGTGAGAAGGATGCTGGCCGCCTGGTGATCATCGATCCCGAAACACTTGAAATCGTGGCACGGATTCCGACAGGCGGAAATCTTCATGAACTCGCAACCGATGGACGGTATGTATACATAGGATCCAATCTTCCCGGAGTCACGGTAGTGGATGTGATGGCGCAAAAGCGGGTGGAGCCAATAGACCTCAGCGCATTTGGAGACCGTCATGCAATTACTTTTGCAGGCAGTCATCTTTATATTGGCCATGAGACCCAGCGCCTGATCTCACGCTATGATCCGGCAACAAAGCAATTTGACGAGGTCATCGGACTCCCCGGTGGATCGCACCTACTGCTTATCACTCCCGACGAACAGCGGATCTTCACCGCGAGCAGCAATGGCCAAGTGATTACCATCATCGACCGGGTAAGCAATGACCGAGGCCAGAAAAATCTGGTGTTTACTACTTTTCCCGGCGACACCCGCATGGAAGGTATGGCACTTTCACCCGATGAGACCGAGTTTTGGGCCCTGCACATGAATCAGAAAAAAATATCGGTCATCAACGTGCCAGAGAAAAAACTGGTCAGCACCATTTCGTTTGAAGGTGGATTGAACAACCGTATTAAGTTTACCAAGGACGGAAAATACGTGCTGATGAATGAGCTTCAGGGCAATGAGCTGCGTGTCTGGGATGTCGCTACTCGGAAAGAGGTCAAACGTATTGACGTAGGTGCCGGTGGGGAAGGAATCTTCATCGATCCGATTCGTCCCAGAGCATACTATACGGTAAGCAGAGGCAACAAGCTTGTAGTGATTGACACCGACACGATGACGGTAATCAAAGAAATACCCGACCTCCTCAATCCTGATGGAATGGATTGGTTTAGTGCGAAATAAATTGGAATAAGCCGCCCGTTAACCGATTGCGAAAACAGGCGCTTAGTCTGCTTGCAGTTTGATGCCGGACCGGGCGAAAGGCCAGCTTATTTTTTTTTACTGACAAAATTTCATCCAACTAAAAATTTCCAACGTAAAACTTTTTCATTCGCTCAGTCAGTCCTTCCTATGAACGCACATTTTCTCACCATTGCTGCATTTTTGTTGACTCAATTCGGAATTGTCCAATCAATGGGCGAAATAGAAAATCAAGTCAGCGATTGTTCCAACTACATATTGATGGAAGAGGATGATTTCGGCCGCGGAACACTAATTAAATCCAAACCAATTCAAGTGGGCGATGGACTTTGGCTTTCTTCCTTATCTGTGGGAAGTGAAAAAAAACTCATTGTGAACATCGTGTTCTCCGGGACATCGGATCAGGAAATAATCCAAAATGAAACCCATGAATTCAGTCTTGACGGTTCTGATGAAAAAATTGTAGTCAAAATGACTCCTTCGGAAATCAAAAATCCTGTTTTCAAAATAGAAACTATAGGCGGGTCTGAATATATCCCAATATCGATATCAAATTCGACCACCTATACGCTTATCTACAATATGACGCAAGAAACCTATGAGCATTTTAAAACCAACCTTTTGAGTTCCATCAGAATCAATAGTCTTTCGGCTGATTTTTCATTCAAAGCTACGAAAACAACAAAATTGAAGATTTTCAGAAATACAATGGCTTGTCTTGACCGTTAGTGTTCCCTTCGAAGTTGAGTGTTAGCCTGAGTGTCGGTAGTCCGGGTTACAAAGTGGCAACTCGCTAGTTTTGTTCGCAGGTCAAATCCTTACCGTTCTCCCCTCTCAAAGGGACACCCCATATTTTTTCCAAAGGTTCTTAAGCTCTGGATTTAGAATCGTTGATAAAATCCTGCAAAGCCCATCGGGACGGACGATTTATATTCCGGCGTCTTGGGTAGTAAGTAAAAAAATAGGACGAGGATGGTATCACCTGGATTCCGCTTTCCACTTTTTCCGAAAGTTGTGATAAATAGCCAGCAAGAAAACAACTGCAAAGGTGAGGGCTGTAACCACGTCAATCACAAACGGATCGGCGTCCACCCCAGTCGCCTTATCTACCCAATATTTAATGAATGAATTGGGTAAATCTTTTTCTCCCAGTGTGGATTTGACCTGCCACTGCCAATCGGTGATCGGACAATAACCGATACCGAACCAAATCCCCAGCCCCAACCAAGATGCAGCAGTAAGCAATACACACCAGAGATGCAGTCGCCTTGTAGCGGGCCAAATCCAACCCAAAAGATTAAACCCGATAATCAGTAGATGAAGTGAGGTGAGAAAGTAATCAAGCAAGTAGAGTCTCATCGTCTTTGTCCTTGGGACAAAAATACTGCTATGCCTAAACATCATGGGTACTGCAATAGAAACACAGTCAATAAATTACCGATTATCAATTAGGCTTTTTCTTTTCAGGTGACAAATTCGATCTTAATAACTCATTCCTGCTACCCAAAATTTCCGCAATGTATATTTTCAAGTCACAGTTTCCCCATTCGATTGCGAAATTGAAGTTGGTTTTGGTGCTGATTTTAGGACTGGGAACTGCCTGTAAACCAACCCAAACGAAAGAGGAATCGTTTCGGCCAGATGCGAGTCGATTCACGCAGAAAGTGGTTGTGGAAGGTTTGGAAGAACCCCTCCAGATTGAATTTGATAGTAATGGACATGTATACTGGATTGAGCGGATCGGTCAGGTCAAAAGATTCAATGAAGATACCGGAGCGGTGGAACTGATAGGGACCGTGGATCTCGCAGAAGGTACTGCACCTGGATTGATCGGAATCCTACTGGACAGGGACTTTGAAATCAGCAAACAACTCTTTCTCTATTATTCTGCAAAAGCGGACAAGGGAGATGCCATGCGCCTTTCCAGGTTTGAATTGGGAGTTGATGGCAAGCTGGATATAGCCAGTGAAAAGGTCATCCTGACAGTCCCTTGGGAACAACCCGATGGTTCGCATTTCGGGGGCGGAATGACTTGGGATAAAGGTGGAAATCTATATCTCAGTATCGGAGCGGATTCACATCCCACTCAGTATTCCCCACTTCCTTTTACCAACGAAGGAGGAAGAGGGCAAGACGAAGCCAGAACCGCCGGTAACACCAATGATCTGAGAGGCTCCATCATTCGGATAAAGCCTCAATCCGATGGCAGCTACAGCATTCCCGAAGGCAATTTGTTTGCTCAGGGCAGTCCAAATACTTTGCCTGAGATCTATGTAATGGGCAACAGAAACCCATGGCGGCTATCAATTGACTCCGAAACCCAATACCTCCACTGGGGAGAAGTCGGACCTGATGCAGGGATCGATTCTGAGGAATTTGGACCGATGGGTTATGATGAATTCAATGTTGCCAAAAGTGCTGGGAATTTTGGTTGGCCCTACTTTATCGGGTACAACAGCGCTTACAAAAGTTATGACTACACCACTGGAACTTATGGAAAACCCTATGATCCCGACTCCAGCTACAATGATTCGCCCAATAATACCGGACTCAAGATACTCCCCCCTGCTCAGCCGGCACTGATTGCCTACCCTTACCAAGTTTCGGAGGAGTGGCCAATTCTTGGCAGTGCAGCACGTTCTGCCGTGGGCGGACCTATTTTCAGGAAAGCTGATTTTTCTGGGACTGCCGAAAGCGTATTTCCTGATTATTTCGAAGGAAAGTGGTTTGTCACCGATTACGTCCGCAATTATATCATGGTGATAGAGATGGATGAAGATCGCTCCAAAGTAGTTTCTCTGGACCGGTTTCTTCCTGCGGAAATGTTAACCCACAGCCAGCCTCTGGATATGGATTTCAGTCCTAACGGGGATTTGTATCTGGTAGAATATGGGATAGGAGGATCCGGGAAAATATCAAGAATTGAATACAATGCAGGGAATAGGGCACCGATAGCAGCTGCCAGTTCTTCCGTCTTGAATGGAAAACCTCCTTTGGAATTACATCTTTCTTCCGAAGGAAGTGTGGATTTGGACGGGGATCGGCTGACTTATAACTGGACAGTAAATAACATGGATGGAGGTAGTCAACAAGGATTCGATACTGCCAATCCAACATTGCATCTGGAAGAAGACGGAAAGTACGAGGTCAAATTGGAGGTAGCTGATCCCAGCGGGCTTACTTCAATGGATTCCTTTCAAGTAATTGTCGGAAACAGCAAGCCGCAGGTGAAATTCAAGATACTGGAAGGAAACCAAAGTTTTTACTTCCCTGACGCGATAATCTACTATGAGGTTTCTGTCGAAGATCCCGAAGGCAACATCGAAAAGGAAAAGGTCATCGTCACTGCCCAATATATTCCCTCCGGCATGGAGTATCGTCAATTGGAGCGCCTAAACACACAAGGGGAACTGAATCCAGACACCCGGTTAAAACACTTGAATGCAAAAGGATTGGTACAAAAGTACAATTGCGTTTCCTGCCATGCAGAGGCCACAAAATTGGTAGGTCCAGCCTTTCAGGATGTCGCCCTGAAGTACAAAGGAAATTCCGAGGCCTTTGAAATACTGACCAAAAGCATTGTAGAAGGTGGTTCCGGTAAATGGGGGAATATCATCATGCCTCCTCAACCCACATTAAGCAGTCCTGAAGTCTCACAAATCATAGATTACATACTGGAGATAAATTCCGTAGATGGGGCAAGCCTGCGTCTGGGCACCTCGGGGAAATACCAGACCAAGGCCTATGAAAAGAAGGGACCGGGTGGAAGGCTGGACTCCTATTTCCGAACTCCTTTGGAGATGGGATCCTATGTTTTTTTGGCGAGTTATACTGACGGAGGTTCAAATGAGAAAGCCGGTCTGGAGCTATCAGGCAACGACTATCATCTGCTCAGATACCCTGTCTTGGCACCTGAAGAGGCAGATTTCTTTTCTGAATCGGGAATTTCTTATACCCCTTCCACCAATGATCCGGGATTTATATTTACTGGAAAAGGGGGGCACATTGGATTTGGCAAGATTGACCTTACGGGAATCAATCAGGTAAAAATCGGCGCCCCAAATCGGTTTTGGCATTGGTCCCATTTTATGGGTGCCACGATAGAGATCAGATTGGGAGGTCCTGATGGACGTTTGGTTGGTGAGCCGTTTACCATACCTGCAGCGCCAAAAGGCGAAAAAGGTCCGTTCTTTGGGGAGGCAATGGGAGTTCCCGCCATCATCGATGTGTCGGTGGCAGAAGGAATCCATGACCTATACATCGTAGTGAAAAATCCCGCGGCAAAGGAAAGCGATGCCTTGGTGATGATGACGGGGATCGAGTTCATTAAATAAAAACCGATGGCAAAGACTATCCCACCTTTGCAAATCAACCTTCCTATTTCCCTTCCAAGACTGGATTTGATTCGGAGAATAACAGTGGCGCTATGCTTAATACTGTTTTGCCATTTCTGTTTTGCACAACATGTGCCCAATCCCCAAGAGTTTGTCCCCATTTTCAACGGGAAAGATTTAGCCGGTTGGCACGTAAGCAAAACCAACCATCATGGGACCATGGGCAATTTCTTTGTGGAAGATGGGGCATTGGTTATGAAGCAATATCCTTATGGGCAGGGTGGGATCATCCTGACAGATAAAAAATACCGGGACTTTGAGTTATCCCTGGAATTTAAAGGCTATCCGGGTACCAATGGAGGTATTTTTCTGAGATCAAGTGAGAGTGGCTCGGCTTACCAGTTGGAATTAGCCGGAGATGGAGAACGGGGAACGGGAAATCTTATCGGTGAGTTGCTGAAAACCACTGCGAATGCTCGGATTGAAAATTTAGATGAAATTTGGAAAAAGGGAGACTGGAATAAGTTCCGGGTCCGCTTTACGGGGGAAATTCCAAAAGTTTCACTTTGGATAAACGGCCAAAAGATGTGGGATGCCGAGGCGGAGCGAAACGATTTGATTGGGAATGAAACCGACGGAATGATTGCTTTCCAGTTGCATTGGAGTGCCACTTTACAGCCTGTTCCGGGGGGACGGTGCTGTGATTTTTCCTGGCGACCGGAAGCTTCACATCAGTTTAGGAATATCATGATCAAAGAACTGAAACCGGAAGAAGCAATGATTTCCTCAAGTTCTTCACTTGCTCCAAAGAACATTTCTCCAGCAGCGAACAGCGTTGATATAGAATTCGTCCGGATCGAACCCGGTAAAATGCTTGTGGGGAAAATCGAAATTGAATGTCCAAGCTTTCCCGATACCCGAGATGTTCCGGATGAAAGCAAATGGACTGAAAATGATTTTAAACTTTGTTTGGAAATGGCAGAACGAGATTCCAGACCTGGTTTTTGGGTAACTATGGATGAGCCTTATTTCATCGGAAAATACGAAGTGACGCAGGGTCAATGGGAAGAGGTCATGGGTTTCAACCCTTCTGTTTTTAATAAGGAAAAAGTGGGGGAACCCACGGAATCGTACCCAGTAGAAAATGTCACCTGGGAGATGGTGCAGGATTTTTTGAAAAAGCTGAATTCGATGGATCGCATTTACAGTTATCGATTACCCACAGAATTTGAATGGGAGTATGCTGCCAGAGCGGGAAATGAGGAATTGCTCTCCTGGTCTGAAACCCGCAAAACCGCCTGGATTCAACAGGCTGATAAAGGGACCACCAAGCCTGTTGGCACAAAAGAACCAAATCCTTGGGAATTGCACGATATGTTGGGCAACGTCTGGGAATGGGTGGATGATTATTACAACAACGAGGTTTTTGCTGGCCCCGTCCCACCCGCTAGAGGCGAGATTCATGTTTTAAAAGGGGGAAGTATTACCTCAGACGTCACCAATACGACTTACCTGTTTCATGGAGCAGGCCCGGGAAACAGATATGATGTGGGTTTTAGGGTGGTAAGGCAATTAAGGTAAGAAGCTGGACTAACCGGACCAATATATTCTTTCTCAAAGTTTCATCTAGGGCTATTCACAGGTCGTGGCTCCTTAGTGATCAGAAATCTTGAACACCCAACGTCGAGAATGAGTCCTTATTATCAGTAGAGGAGCGCGTATTCTGGAACAATTGAAAACTCAGATTATATTTCCAATTCCCCTTTTATTTTCAAACCATTGACTTTCTCGCCCAAAACCAAGCCCAGGAGTAGTTATTGGCTCACCCGTTTAAATGAGTTTGAGAGCATCAAATAATACCATACGCCGATAACCGGCACTAGGATTATATTGAAGAGGTCTTTGGAATACGGAATTGGCGGCAGGATTTTGAGGAGGAAGAAACCAACTATTCCTAAAGCTAATCCGGCAGGAATACAGAAAACCACAAGGCGAATTCCTGTCACCATTGACAGGGAAAAGTACCTCCTAAAATAGTCTTTGCCATCACCTGCGGCGTTAATTTCAAACGTCCGCTTTGTCCCAACTACCGTAATTGCGAGCATTACCACCACCTCAACTGCTACCAGCCATGCTAACTCGTAGTCTTGGGTAGTCACGTACATCGCCAATGAAGTCAAAATCAAACTCGTTAAAAGGTAGTTAAAAACCATCCTGTCGGATACATCACCGTTTCTGAGGCCTCGCTCTAATTCCTTGATATCAAACCAAATCATAGCTCATTTTCTAAAAAATTGTCTGAGATCAATTTGCTACTTTCCTATTAGTTATCCAAACACTCTGACTAAACTTTTTTGATTTAAACAATTATCCCTCTTTCAGTTGAATTTGAATCGCTTTATCCGACAACAACCGACTACTATCGAATACAAACGACTAGCTACCGAGTCATTTTTCTGCCTCTCCCCAACTTTGGTACATCAACAAGCCTCTGGCGAAAATCTTTATCAAATCTTTCACAATCCAAACTTTTAAGATCATGAACACGCTAAGAAACAAAGTACAGCTCATCGGCCACCTAGGTGCCAAAGTTGAAGTCAAAACCCTTGAATCAGGCAAGATCCTAGGCCACGTCACCATGGCGACGAATGAAACCTACAAAAATCAAAAAGGAGAAAAAGTCACTGAGACCACTTGGCACAACCTGGTCATTTGGGGTAAGCCCGCCGAGACACTCTCTAAGTACACCGATAAGGGCTCCGAAGTCGGTATCGAGGGCAAGCTCACCAACCGCTCCTACTCCGACAAAAACGGCGAGAAAAAATACATCACCGAGATCGTCGTCAATGAGTTTATGCTCATGGGGAAGAAGGAAACGGCGCAGTAGTTGGCAGTCGCAGTGATCAGTTTGCAGTCTCAGGGTTCAGTCGCAGCGGTCAGTACCTTCGGACTGCTACTGTACACTGATCGCATTAAAAAAGGGCCAACAAATTCTATTTATCAAAACTCAAAAGTTAGTCAGAACATTTAATAATGGATTTCACCCAACTGCTTGCCTATCAATAAGGATTCAGGCTTGCGATGGAAATCTATCAGATCTCTAAATCTTTCCCAAAGAAGAGAAATACGCTTCGACAGATCAAATCAGAAGATCAAGCAGATCTGTTTGTGCTTGTATAGCCGAGTCCTATCGAAAAAGATATTTTTCCGCTCATTTTATCTCAAAACTGAGTGATTCAGATATGGAAAACAGTGAAACTCAAGTTTGGCGGGACTTTGCCTTGGCATGCGAATACTTGAATTTTTCTGATCATTAAAGGCTTGTTTTGGAAGTTCAGGAAGTCGGTAAGCTTTTAAACTTTATGTTGCTCAATCCAGAAAAATTCGGTTCTAAAAAACTATAGAAGTGATTTTCTTCCCAAAGTCTTTCAGCGCATTTCCAACGCAGTAGGTCTTCTGCTA
Organism: Algoriphagus jejuensis; assembly: GCF_039523455.1. Classification (NCBI taxonomy): domain Bacteria; kingdom Pseudomonadati; phylum Bacteroidota; class Cytophagia; order Cytophagales; family Cyclobacteriaceae; genus Algoriphagus; species Algoriphagus jejuensis. The sequence goes on from NZ_BAAAFI010000007.1 coordinate 307,778, forward strand.
GCCACTGACATTCAAAAAGGTTACGACGTCGCTCAACCTGACACGACTATTAGGCTAAGCGGAGTTTAAGGCCTTTGCTTCAATCAAACCTTCGAGGTTTTTATCAAAACCTCAAAGATTGCGAAACTGATCACTGATATTAAGAAACTGATCAAAGGAACTGCAAAGGTTTTGACTCCGCTAAACCTGACACAACGGTCGAAGGACCGATCGCTGAGACTGAACACTTTTAACTGAGACTGATCATTGCGACTGATCACTACAACTGCCTCCCGAAACTGAACGCTGAGACTGCTCACTGAAAACTGCGACTGAATACTCCCTTCAAAGCAAATTAAACCCTCCCTTCACCAGCACCACCGCCTTCTCATCCAGCCCTTCGACCGGCTCGATGGCAATCATCGCACGGTTTCTAGCTCCCGGGCTTACCTTTATTTTCTTCAGTTTGTAGCCCTGCGCAGTCCTTTCCCCCTGTACCAAGATGAAATATTCTCCATCCGCCTCTACCAGCGCATCTTCGGGCAAGGCCCAAGACTGTTGCGGATCCAGCTGTACACGAGCCTGCACGTAGGTCCCCGGAATCAGCTTTTCTTCTTCGGCTTCATCCAGCACATGCGCATGTACATTGATCTGCCGATCAGCATTGATGGATTGGCCGACCAGGTGAACTTCAGCCAGCAATATCTTATCAGGAGCGTCGGGCATCGAGACTTCCACTTTTTGCCCGGAATGGACATTCAGCCCGTCTTTTTCAAACAAGGCCAGCTCCAGATGCAAATGGTCTTTACTTAGCAGGGAAATGGCCTTTCCCGACGCGGGAAGAAACTGCCCCGGCACAATATGAACATCCTCCACAAATCCATTGATCGGTGAGAAAACAGGAACCTTGGATCGCATCGTCTCAGCTGTCAGTTGGTTTGTATCGATGTGAATCAGTCCGAGCTGCTTCTTGAGACTTTGGCTTTTGGCGAGCGTTCCCAGGTATTCAGCCTCTGCTTTGAGGTAGTTTTTCTGTGCCGAGATCTGCTCAGAGCTGAGCGTCTTCTGCCGCTCAAACTCCGCCTTGAGATAGGTCAACTGACTGCTCGTTTCCAAAAAATCCTGCTGCAAGCGGATGAATTCAGGGTTTTCCAGGTAAAACAAAACCTCACCCTTTTTCACTTGTTGACCTTCCATCAACTTCAGTTCACTTACGTAGCCCCCGAAGAATGTCGAGATTTCCTGCCTGCCTTCGACCGGAACTTCCACAGTGCCCTGCACGCTGATTTCCTTGGAGAAGTCACCCAACTCCGGACTGCCCCAGGCCATCTCCATCGTATTGAATTGATCCTGAGTCAGGAAGACTTCCGTCGCACCATCGGGTGCTTCGGTGACATTGATGCCTTCGGGGTCGGAAGTTTCACCTTTCCCACAACCGGAAAACGCAGCGAGAAACGAGATAAAAACTCCAAAAACGAGCGATTTGGACTGAGCTGTATTCATCAGTTATTCAAGTAGATAAGTTCGAGTTGGTTGAGTTGGTAGTCCAGCTTGGCCTGTAAATACTGCAGCGTGATGCTTCGGGAGTTTTCGATCAGCTGGACGTATTGGAGAAAGTCAATCTCCCCCTCTTGAAAAGAGCGGGTGGCCTGGTCACGAAGCTGCGCGGATAGCGCGACGCCTTCGGTCTTGTAGTAGTCGATCACCTGCTTGTTGTGTGCCAAGGAAGATTCGATCTTCGAATGGTTCGTCTGGAGTTTTTGCTTGAAAGCTTCCGACTCCAGCATGATCTGTTCTTGCTGGAGTTTTCCTGCTTTGACTTTTGCAGTTTGGGAGCCAAAGAACAAAGGAATGCCGATTCCCGCCTGGAATCCCGGATAGACTTTCGCGTCTGCGCCGGGGTTGGTTCCACGGAAAAGATCCACATTGACGTCGGGCAGCATCATTCGGCGTTCCACTTTCATCTGGCTTTCGGCCTGCAGGTATTCCGACTGAAAGAGCAGCAAAGCCGGGTGAATTTCCGGGTCTGCCCTGTCATCAAAGGGAATCTCCTCCTCCACGAGGTCAATATCCCCTTCGATGTTCAGGAGCTGGCGAAGCTGATTTTTGGAGACCTCAAAATTCCGAATGGCCTCCGCCCGCTTCAGACTGATCTCCTTTTGCTTGCTATCAGCGGTAAGTTTTTCCAAAAGGTTGGATTCGCCGGTCTCCAGTCTTCGGGTCGAAGCCCGAGAAAACTGCCCATACAGACTGTCCAGGAAATCATAATGCTGTTCCAATTCTTTCCAAAATATTGCAGTCACGAACGCCTGACTTACGGATTTGTCAAGCGCCCTTGCTTCAAGTTGTAGCTGGGCGTTTTCCTGCATCTCTTCGGCCTGAAGCACGCCTTTTTTCGCAGCATAAACCGAAGGGAAATCAAAGCTCTGCCGCACTCCCCAGACCCGGTTGTACACCCCATTCTCGGCAATGTCATTTTTATCTACCCCGTAATAGACCTCCGTTTTGTCGATTGTCCAACCTGCATGACTCATCGCGCTGGCAGATTCCAGACTTTTTTGGGCCGCCCTATAATCGAGATTTTCGTCTTTAGCGCGCTCTAGCGCCTGAGATAGCGTCAGGATTTGAGTTTCATCTTGGGAAAAAGCAGGGAAGATAAGTCCGATCAGCAAAATCAAAAACAGCGTTGCTGACTTGGGAAATTTGCCTCCTCCTTTTTCTCCCGAATTAAACAGTACATACAACACCGGCAAGACGACCAGCGTCAGCAAAGTCGCTGATATCAATCCGCCAACCACCACCGTAGCCAAAGGACGCTGCACCTCAGCTCCCGCTGAACCTGAGACGGCCATCGGCAAAAAGCCCAATGCCGCCGCCGATGCCGTAAGTAAGACCGGCCTCAGACGCTCCTTGGCACCCAAGATGACCAGCTCCCGAATCGAAGTATATTTATCTCTCATAGATTTGAAATGTTCGACCATGACAATGCCATTCAGGACGGCTATGCCGAATAGCGCAATGAAACCCACGCCTGCCGAAATACTAAAAGGCATATCCCGAAACCACAGCAGCAGCACGCCTCCAATCGCCGAAAACGGAATGGCGGTGTAAATCATAAAGGCATCCCGGGCAGAGGAAAATGCAAAATAGAGCAGCACAAAGATCAGAATCAGCGCCACCGGCACTGCGATCAACAGCCGGGATCGGGCTTGCTGCAGGTTTTCGAACTGACCACCATAATCCACCCGATAGCCCTCTGGGATGTTGATCTTGCCGACAATTCCTTGAATGTCGTCCACAACAGATTGCAGATCCCTGTTTCTTACATTGACACCGATCACGATCCGTCGCTGGGTATTGTCGCGGGAGATCTTGGCCGGACCCTTGGTATAGGAGATCTTGGCCAACTCAAGCAGCGGTACGCTTCCTCCACTCGGGAGCTGGATAGCGGCATTCTCCAGATGCGTGATATCCTTGCGGAAAGGCTCCGCAAACCGGACGACGAGCGCAAACTGCTTCTCCCCTTCAAAAACAGTCCCTGTACTCATCCCTGCAAAACCCATCGTAACGACCTGGTTGAGGTCTTCGACATTCAGCCCGAACTTGGCGATCTTGGCTCGGTCGTACTCAATCTTCATCTGCGGCAGCCCATCTACCTTTTCCAAAACTATATCCGCTGCACCCTCCACGCCTTGGATTGCCGCCTCGATTTCCTCGGCTGTTTGCAAGAGCACATCCAAATCCTCGCCGAAAACCTTGATCGCCAGGTCCGCCCGCACGCCGGTGATCAGCTCGTTGAAGCGCATCTCGATCGGCTGGGTAAACTCGTAATCCATGCCCGGAATGACTTCCAGGGCCACCTTGAATTTCTCCGCTAGCTCATCTTTGGTCTCCACCGTCGTCCACTCCGAGGGCGGATGCAGGATTACGATCACGTCGCTCTCCTCCATCGACATGGGGTCTGTTGGGATTTCGGCCGCCCCGATACGGGTCACAACTTGCTTAACCTCCGGAAATTTCATCAGAATCTCCTCCATCTTGGTAACCGTTTCCACGGTGTTTGACAGGGTCGTCCCCGTCTTCAAAAAAGGCTGAATTACAAAATCTCCCTCATCCAACGTCGGCACAAACTCGGAGCCCATAGTTGCAAAAAGCAGGAAAGTAGCGACCAGAATCGCCGCAGCACCGCCAAGAACCACCTTGGAATGCTTCAAAGCCCACTGGATCGTGGGTTCGTAGATTTTGTTCAGAAAGTTGATCAGCCTGACGGATACGTTCTTTGGCCCTGGAGCTTCCGATTTGAGGAAAAGGGAGGAAACCACCGGAACGTAAGTCAGGCCCAAAATCATTGCTCCAATCAGCGCAAAGCTGAACACCTCGGCCATCGGACGAAACATCTTCCCCTCCACTCCGGAAAGCGAAAGAATCGGGATAAAAACGATGATAATGATGATCTGCCCAAAAATCGCGGAGTGCATCATCTTGGACGCGCCGGCGAATGCGATCTTGTCTTTCTCTGTTTGCTTTTCGCTGCGCGAAAGTCCCGCAAAAACTCCCGCAGACTTCGTAAAACGGAAGGCTATAAACTCGACGATGATCACGGCACCGTCGATGATGATCCCAAAGTCAATCGCCCCCAAACTCATCAGATTGGCATCGACTCCGAAGAGGTACATCATCGAGAGTGCAAAAAGCAAACTCAGCGGAATAACAGAAGCCACTACCAGCCCCGAGCGAAAATTGCCAAGCAACAAAACCACCACGAACACGACGATGAGGCAACCCAAGATGAGGTTTTCGGCGATAGTGAACGTAGTCCGCCCTATCAAATCCGATCTGTCCAAGAAACCATTGATAACAATCCCTTCAGGCAGGGTGTTTTGCATTTCTTCCAGCCGCTCCTTCACCCGATCAATCGTCCGCTTGCCATCGGCGCCTTTGAGCATCATCACCTGACCGAGTACCTTTTCCCCCTCGCCGTTTGCGGTGATCGCGCCGAACCTGTTGGCATGACCGAAGCCTACCTCCGCGATGTCGCGGATGAAAATGGGATTGCCGTTTCGGACCTCCACCACAATGTTTCCGATATCTTCCAAGCCTGCAACCAAACCCTCGCCCCGGATGAAAAAGCTCTCGTTGGTCTTCTCGATATAGCTGCCCCCGGCGATTGAGTTGTTTTTGCTCAACACCTCATAGACCGTGGCGAGGTTGATATTCAGGCCTTTCAGCCGATCTGGGTTGATCGCAACCTCGTATTCCTTCAAGTACCCACCCCAGGTATTGATCTCCACGACTCCAGAGATCCCGGCCAATTGACGACGCACCACCCAATCCTGAATAGTTCGCAGATCCGTGATCGAATACCGATCCTCATATTCTGGCTTCACATCGATGATGTACTGGTAGATCTCTCCCAAACCCGTAGAAATCGGCCCCATAAATGGCGTCCCGAAACCTTCCGGTATTTTCTCCTGCGCCATGATCAGCCGCTCTGAAATCAGCTGTCGGGGCAGGTAAGTACCCATATCTTCTTCAAAAACAATGGTCACCACCGACAAGCCAAATTTGGAAATGGAGCGGATTTCCACCACTCCGGGCAGGTTAGACATCTCCAACTCGACGGGATAGGTCAGGTACTTTTCCACGTCCTCGGTGGCGAGATTTCGGGAAGTGGTGATGACCTGCACCTGATTGTTGGTCACATCAGGGACTGCACCGATGGGCAGATTAGACAGCGCAAAAATCCCAAATCCCAGCCAAACGGCGATAAAAATGAAAACGATGAGCTTGTTGCCAATGCTCCAATGAATGATACGATCTAGCATGAACCGGCCAAAATTTCCAACGAAGATCGGATCCGCGTCTTAGGGCAGCCTTAGGCGTTTCTTAAGATTGGCTTAAGAATGGGGAAAATCCATCCTGAATGTACTGCCTTGGCCTTTTTCGCTGGAAACCGAAATCCGGATTCCAGATTCTTGGGCAAGCTTCTTGACGATCGCCAAGCCAAGTCCCGTCCCGGGAATCAAACGATCCACTGCTGCCTGTTCCCTGAAAAACGGATCGAAGATCCTTTCCAAATGCTCAGGAGCGATGCCCGAACCATCGTCGCAGATTTCAATATACGGAAGACCAGATTTGAGCCCGGTTTTGACTAAAATCTCTGATTCTGGACTGGAATACTTCACGGCATTCTGGATCAGATTAGTCATAATCATCTCCAGGGATTTCTCATTGGCTTTGACAAAAACAGGCACGCCGGACTCGCAGCGAAAAGTGATTTTCCGCCGCTGTTCCTTTGCCATCTGATCGCTTATCTCTTCTAAGAAAGTAATCAGTTCCAGTTCTTCTTTGGTTGAAAACTTACCCTTTTCTTCTCTTGCCAATGCAAGCAGTTGATCAATTGTCGCAGACATGCGGTCGATACTCGACAGTGCGGTCTGGATTTTCTCCTGGTATTCCTCTGAGGTTCTCGGCTTGCGTACCAGCACTTCCAGCGTCCCGCGAAGTACCGAAAGCGGAGTTCTCAACTCATGCGAGGCGTCGGAAGTGAATTGTTTTTCGCGATTCAACGAAGCCTCCAGTCGTTCCAACAGTTCATTGATCGAGCGGGTGAGTTGGCCGATTTCGTCGTTTGGTTCAGCGAGTGGCACACGCTCGTTGAGGTTGCTTTGGGTGATTTGATTGGTCTTGCTGATGATTTGGCGGATCGGCTGAATGCTTTTTCCTGCCAGATACCTCATGGCGAGAAAGAGCGAAAGCAGGACTCCGGGATACAGGAGCAGCAGCACAGTCCGGAGGTTATTCAGCAATTCCCGCGAGTCTTCAAACGACTTTGCCAGCAGCAGATACCCCTCATGCTCTCCTGCATTGAACAGCGGAATCTGCATCTGTCGGACTTCGTTGGCCCCGATTCGGAGCGTCCAGGCCTCTTTTTTCGCAGATTTTTCAGGGGAAAAACTCAGGTGATTGCTTCGGAGATTTGGAGATCGATCCATAGAATGCCCTTCCAGATCGACGATTTCAATAAAAATCGGATTGAGTTGAATCTGACTGTGCTCCATCTCCTGCCATTCGTCTTTGTGCAAGAATTGAATCTTCCCATTCACCAGAAATATCTCATCCTTATGTTTATCTATTTCCAGTCCCAGTTCGCGGTCGATGCTGTTGACCACCGTCAGATTCGCGACCAAGTAGATCACCCCAAAGACCACCAAGATGATGAGCGAGGTGACCAAGGTAAGCCGTCCAGCAATACGTTCTTTGTAGGCCGTTCTCATAGTTCCTTAGCCATGTAGCCCACGCCCCGGATAGTTTGGATGTAGTCTTCCTCTTTTTGGATGTTCAGCTTTTTACGGAGCGAATTGATAAATACATCGATCACTCCGGTGTTGTACTCGAAGTGAATGTCCCAGACACTCTCAATGATACGGGTGCGACGGCACACTTTGTTCTTGTTGCGTACCAGATATTCGAGCAGCGCAAATTCCTTTTGAGTCAATGCGATCTCTTCCTCCCCTCTCTGCACCAAATGTCGCTCGGGAAAGAGGCTGATCGGCCCGAGGCTGAGCTTTTCTTCTCCGCCTTCTTTGCCACGAAACTGCACCCGGATTCGCACCAGCAATTCTTCGAAGTGAAAAGGCTTTTTGATGTAGTCATTTGCCCCAGATTGGAGACCGAATACTGTTTCGTCCAGGGTGTCTTTCGCTGTGAGAAAGATGATCGGCGTGGTCGGAAACTCCTTGCGAAACTGCCGCGTGAGTTCGATTCCACTCATGCCGGGCAGCATCCAGTCTAGCAAAAGCAAGTCATAATCGCCGGATAGCGCCATCTCCAAGCCCGCTTTTCCGTTATCCGCTACATCGACTGCAAAGAATTCTTCCTCCAATCCCTGTTTGAGAAAATTGGATATTCCGGGTTCGTCTTCGACAATCAGGATGCGCATTGAATAGAATTTCAAAAGCAAATTTTGGAAATTCGGATGAAAGTCAGCGATTTAGACGCTTAAGATTCTCTTAACTTTTAATTGGCCGGTGCGCTGACCACTCCGACCATGCTGTCAGCCGTGCCGTAATAGAGCAACCATTTTTCCTGAAAATAGACTAGGCCTTCCAGGAAAGTAGTTCCCTCCGGATACTGCCCCGACTTTTCGAAGGACAATTCCGGCTGAATGAAAGGATCTGTTACTCGATCCAATAATTTCCAGGGTTCGGCTGCATCAAAAAGTGCCTGTCCGCCGGTATATACCCGATTTCCAAGATCCTTCACTCCTACCTGCTGTGAATTTCCAGCATTGTAGAGCACGACAATTCCGTCTTTGGTCAGCACAGGTGGTGGTCCTGCCTCGACCAACCACGAATCAAAAAATCCAGGTCTTGGACTCAGCACCGGCACTCGATTTCCTTCGTGATTTTCTACCGGAATCCAATTTACCAAATCATCTGACGTCGCCAGCCAGATGTGTGGTACTCCATAATACATCCAATATTTCCCGTTGATTTTGGCAGCGAGGAGCTTGCCGTTTTTCAGTTCGGTGACGATTGCACCAGACTTTGACTCGGTGTTGTGGTATTTGCCGTCTTTCCAAGCTTGGAAGATCGGGCCATGCTTTTCCCAGGTTTTCAAATCAGTGGAAGTCGCTACCGCTAGCCTCGGCACATCTCTGTTCCACTGCGTGTAGGTGAGCACAAAAAGTCCGTCTTCGGTCTCTACTATCCGCGGATCTTCCGTCCCGCCCGTCCATTCAAACTCCTTCTGAGAGTCTTCTTGAGGATAAAAAAACGGGACTTTCTCACGCTTAAAGGCAAAGCCGTCGGCAGATGTAGCCATCCCCAGTCGGGAAGTATGTCCGCCGATTTCCTTATCTCCGAGTTTTTCCTCCGCCCGATAGAGCACATGTACTGAACCGTCTTTGACGATTGCGGCGGGATTGAATGTGGCCATGGATTCCCATCGCACAGTTTTGCCAGACATGGGATCCAGAAAGTCAGTATCGGAAATCGGGGAAATGATGGGGTGGGCGTTTTTCGGTCGCTCGAAAGGACCGAGCATCCAGGATTTTTGTTGCGCAAAAGTCAATTGACTAACCAACAAAATCACCGGTATGAGGATCGACTTAATTGTATTTTGGGTCATAGAACGCAAATTACAGCAAAGGCCCAATAGTCCCGAAGAAAAGCACGAAAATACGAAAGCAGCCTCACTTTTATGAAAAGCCGGCTGCACCGTCCGAGCTCATGTTCGGCGTTCATGTCGGTCTGCGGTAAAACCACATTCTTTGAAAAAGTCCTTGTACTGTAGAAGTATCTATTAGTAAACCGGTTACGGACTTAATGGGAAGTATTGTGGTTTGAAATGCAGCATCATTCGCGAAACTACGTCCATGGGATTTGATGCGGATCGCAGTTTTCGTCATTCGAACAAAAATAACAGACAAAAAAAGTGCAGCCCCCGTCTGAGCTGCACTTCTACTATCGGAAAAATGAATCTTAAAGATTCAGATTCCCTTCGATGGAATCATCCATCGTTTTGCCGGATACGGCACTGATCAGGACTTTGATGCCGGCAATCGCATTGCCGTGCTTGTTGTCCCAGTAGTAGCCCGTGTCCGGAATGAATTGGATCACAGAAATCCTTGGATCGTTGACGCCCTCGGTAAACCAAGCTTTGACCATCGGATCCCAAAGTTCTTCGATCTTTGCACGATCATAACTGACTACCGCTCTGCCGCTTAGCTCCAAGAAGTCCGAATAAGACGAGGCCTGAAAATAGAGGCTCACGCTCGTGTCCTGAGATATCTCCATGTTTTTTACACTGTCTTTGGCACTCAAAAACCAGATATTCCCAGCCTCGTCGGTCTTCTGCACGGACATTGGCCGAGACTTATGTGACGCGTTGAAGTTGGCACGGGTCACAAAAAAACAGGAGCCAGCCTTGTCAATGATTGATCTGATTTTCTCGATTGCTTCGGAGCCGGACAGATCCTTCTTCATGGGTTCGGCTTGCTGCTCGTGGATAGAATTCATGGTTAAGTTGGTTTAGTTGTGGTTAATATTTGTTTGGAAGCGATGTGCAAACACCCTAGAGTAAGGTTTGTTACAGATCAGGGCTTTTGATCTTGCCCAACTCATCGTAAGTAATCACCTGCATTTCTTCCACTGGATTATCAAAAGTGATCTCGTAGTATTCTGTTCCGTCTTCGGTGTATTTTCTGACGTTTCGAATCTTATGCACCGCCGTTGCCGAATCTTTGTTTAAAATAATTCGCAGGGGCTCGGACAATTGTAACGTATCGATCAACTCGTGCTGCCCGAGTGGCTTAGGATCTTCCATAGTTCCGGCATTCGCCACTTCCTCCTTCACACTTTCGGTGTAGGCACTCTTGTCATTTTCCGCACAGGACAACATTAGCATCCCAATCATAGCCGGATAGATTATCAGTTGTGTTTTCATAGTCATATTCGTTTGGTATCGCCAGATCAGCTTCAGAAGATCAGGCTTGGTAACATAAAATAAGTTTCAAAAGCCAATCCAAAACTCCCACGTGACTCTGCTCTTATTCTTTTCTGACTTTTTGAAATCATAAAAAAAATGGAACTCATCGTCCCACACAGGCCAATTTCAAGCTTTTCTTGTCAACAGGCCTGATTATTCGCACAAGCTTGCGCTGCAACGTCGCGAGGATTATCCATTGTTAGCTTCAAGAATGTCGTCTCGACTTATCCATCCCAGCAAAAAGAAGGGAGTATCTTTCTACATACTGTAGAAAGTTCGACTCAAAAGAAACCGTGGGAAATCAAACCGTTCCTATTTCCGTGAGATCTTTCCACGGAGCTTTTCACCCCATCTACTCAAAAACCCCTTCTCGTCGCCGTCGTCCACATCCTCTTCTCCCAGCATGTATCCCAAGGGTTCCAATTGCCTGGTGGCGTCGAAGACAATCTTGAGAATACCGGCAATCGGGATGCTAAGAATCATCCCTGCAACCCCCCAAACGGAGCTCCCCAATACCACCACGATGATTGTGGTCAGCGGATTCAGGTTGACCTTGTCCCCAACGACGAACGGCTCCAGGATGTAACTTTCGATAAACTGCGCCAGGCCATACGTAATCGTCACGATGATCAGGGCAGCCGTGTCCGCTCCTCCGAAAAGCGTCATGCTGATCGCCAGCACATAGCCGATGATCACGCCGAGATAGGGTATCAGGGAAAGTATAGCTGCGATGACACTGATAAGAATCGCATTCTCCACCCCGGCAATCAGCATCCCGACCGTGTAGATGATGGCCAGAAAAAGAATGAGTAAGAACCTCCCGCCAAGGAAATTCAACGCAAGACTGACGGAATCCTCAAGAACCTCTTTAGCCTGGGCTCTCTTTTCTTTTCTGAAAAATCGAAGGATGGAGAGCTTGACTTTGTGCCGATAGTTGAGCAGAAAAAAGAGGTAAACAAAGGTCAGAAAGGAATTGCCCAGAAAACCGAAGAGATTTACAGCCAGCTGGCCCAGCTGTTTTTTGACACCATCCGACACGGCAGGAGTCCCCTCTTTTTGCTGTCCATTTCCCGAAGCTTGATCGGTCGATTCCTGGGAATTTTGTCGGCTTTCTTTCGATTCACCGGATTCAGCTTCCGACTCAGACGGTCCTTCGTTTTTGGATTGATTGGTGCTGTCGACACTCACCAGCCAAGGAGGCATCTGGTCCCGGACGTTCAGACCGGTTTTCGACTCGATTTTTTGGACTGCTTCGTTGACCTTGGGAGTGAATTGCTTTTCCATCTCTGGCCATTTTTCAGAAATGCTTCCAACTTGGAAAGCGATCACTGCGAAAAACGCGACATAGCCTAAAATACAGGAGATCACGCTTGCAAAAGTTGCCAAGCCATGGGAAAGCCCAATTTTCTCCAGCTTTCTAGCCAGCGGAATACAGACTAAAGCCAATAAAATAGAGAAGGCGAGCGGCACCAAAAACAACTCTGCGAGCACCAGCCCTTGGATGAGAAAGAAAACCCCTATCACGAGCAGCGCAAACTGAACCAAAATATTGCTGGATTTCATATCAATTCTTTTTTTTGGAAGAGTTGGGATCGGTTTGTAAGAATGTTAATTGGTGCTTTTGAAGGCTAATGCTCACTTTGGGAGTTCCTTCATAAAGCGACTGGTGCTCAAACACAGAATCGTCTACGTGAAAGGGCAAATGAGTCTTGACGCTGATTTTTTTTGCTTTGATCGTTTCGAAAGGACTTACCACATCCTCCTTTTCATGGGCTTTGAGAAAGTCCCGCAGCTCCTCCATTTGGTCTTCCCGCACGAGCATCACATCCAGTTCGTCATCACTGTGATCCGCATCTGGTGCCAAAACAAGCTGAGGTCCCAACTGCCTGGTGTTCAGCACCTCGATCCACAGATACTTGCCCGAGTAATCCTTGCCGTCGATTTCGATTTCATATTCCTGTACAGGAAGTTCCTTGGGAAGCTTTCGAAGGTGTTTACTTCCGAAGTCGACTTTGTCTTCCTTGGAGCCCTCTTTCTTTTTCCCCCGATCTATCTGCTGAAGCAAAGCTGTGAAAAGCCCCCAGCCCACCCCTTCGATAAATCTCCCCTTGTGTTCCGCCGTTTCGAATAGCCCCACACTCAATTTGCTGAAATTCTCCTCCTTGAAATGCTTCACCGTATCAGGGTAAAATCCGACGATGCCTAAGCTGCCGGCGATGTTGTTTGCATTTCCGTTAGGCAAAAGGGAAATCGGGATCTTGGAGTCATACAGATCCAACAGGATTTTTTCGACCGTTCCATCACCTCCAGCTACGATCACGAGATCATAGTTGAGTTTAAAAACCTCCTGGTAACCTTCATCCTTGGTGTTTTGCGCAATGACCGAGGCGCCTTGCCGCTCAAGGGATCCAATCACTTCTAAAAGATTAAAATCTTCGGTGCCTGCGCTGGGATTGTAGAGGAGGATGATTTTCATAGAATATAGTCGGCTTAAGTCCTGCGTGCTCTTTGCATACAAAAAGATGACTAAACTGAACTACCATGAAAATCCTGATCACCAACGACGACGGCATCTACAGCCCAGGAATCCTCGAACTGGCAGAAATCGCCTCAGAGTTTGGAAACGTGCGTATCGTCGCGCCACATGTCGAGCAATCCTCCATGGGACACGCCATCACAGCGACGAGGCCATTATCCATCAAGAAAACTAAGGTGGGGAATTTTGACGCATTTCGAGTAAACGGAACCCCAGCGGACTGTGTCTCTCTGGGCTGCTTTCACTGGGGAGATGTCGATCTTGTACTCTCTGGGATAAACCTCGGCCCCAATTTGGGCAACTCCATGTGGCACTCCGGTACGCTGGCGGGTGCTAAGCAAGCGGCACTCTTGGGAGTCAAAGGAGTCGCGTTCAGCACTCCCACCCAAAAAGACGAATACGACTTTAGCCAGATGCGAGCACACATCCGTCACGTACTCGAATACCTGATTAAGGAAGACGTCCCCCAGCTGGTCAATGTAAACCTGCCCTTTGCCCCGGAGGGAATCGTCTGGACACGTCAATCGCTACGTCAGTATGACGGCTTGGTCAAACCTGCCGAGGATCCGATGGGAAGGCCGTTATTCTGGATTACTGTGATTCCATTGGAGCTCGCCGAGGAAGGCACAGACCGCTATGCGATGGAACATAACCTGGTCTCTATGACACCTTTAAGATTGGATCTAACAGACGAATCCCAATTGGTCAAACTGCAGGGAAGAAAGGTTTTTGATCAGGAGTGATCGGAGTTTTCAGTGATTAGTCTCAGGCGTCAGCCTTTGAATACTGATCACTGAGACTGCCTATCGCACTACCCTCCCACGATCTCACCGCCATTCACATGGATAAACTGCCCGGTGACGTAGGAGCTATCCTCCGAAGCCAGGTAGACATAAGCGGGAGCGACCTCACTGGGCTGACCGGCTCTACCAAGTGCCGTGTCCTGGCCAAACTCTGTCACGTCTTCAAATGTCGCGGGGATCAGCGGAGTCCAGATTGGGCCTGGAGCCACACCGTTTACCCGGATTTTATCGGGCGCAAGCATCTTGGCAAGAGAGCGCGTAAATCCAACTATTGCACCTTTGGTACTGGCGTAGTCGACCAGATGCTCGCTGCCGCGATAAGTCGTCACCGAACTCGTGTTGATGATCGTATCGCCTGCCTTGAAGTGATCAACCGCAAACTTAGCGAGATGAAAAAACGAATAGATATTAGTCTCAAAGGTCTCCAATAGCTGCTTACTGCTTATTTCCTTGAGCGAATTTTTGGGAAACTGGATCGCTGCATTATTGACCAGGATGTTGATCCCACCCAGCTTTTCCACGGTAGTATCTACCGCTTTATTACAAAATTTCTCCGAGCGGATATCCCCTTTGATCAGGATACATTTTTGACCTTCTGCTTCTACCAGCTTTTGGGTATCCCTCGCATCCTTGGTCTCACTGATAAAATTAATCGCTACGTCCGCCCCTTCTCTGGCAAAGTGGACAGCAACACTGCGGCCAATACCGCTGTCTCCGCCAGTGATGAGAGCAACTTTGCCTTTCAATTTTTCAGACCCTTTGTATCCATTCCGGATTACCTCCGGTTCGGGAACCATCCTACTCTGCTGTCCCGGGAGCTTCTGATTTTGTGGTTTGAATTCAGTTGGCTTTTTCATGATTTCAATGGTTTAATGTAACACAAGTCGCTTCGATCGTTTGCTGAGTCAGTGGTTTCTCAGGGCGCTGATGAGCTCATCTTTACTCATCTTGCTTCTGCCGCTAATTCCGACTTGCTTAGCTTTGTCATAAAGCTGCCGTCTAGTTCTGTCCTCGTACTTCTTTGCTTTGCCGCCTTTTTTCCCCGTATTGGGAGTGTTGGCAATCCGCGCAGCTTTCTCCTGACTCATGCCTTCTTTTCTCAGTGCCTCATATTTCGCATCGTTCTTAATACTTGGGCCGTGGTCTTTTGCCATGATCTTGTGGTTTTGGTGTGAAAGAAAATTCAACTAGAATGCAAATCACGCTAGCTAAAGCCCGAATCATGATTTGCAATGGATTATAAACCAAATTGTAAGCCGAAAACCGAGACATGCATCGCGAAACTCGCAATCAACAGACTAATAGGAATCGGTCAGAAAAATCTCATTGCCGTTTCAGCGGAAGAATTATTCCGCAAAAACCGAAACGATCACGCCTTCTAGGTATTCTAGGCGAATAGAAGTGTGTGCAGAAATCCTTGAAAATCTACAAGAACCGTTGCTAGCTCCGAGGTTTACCCTCAAGGCAACCTCTCTTTTCGCGGATAATCAGGCTTAATATTTCGACAAGTGATCAAAAAACTGGAAATTGTGCCTACGAATGCTATTTTGTCACAGTAAAAAGGGCATTTTTTTCCCCACTAATTTGAAATGAAAGACGAAAAGTTCAACATCTTGCTTGCCGACGACGATCCGGATGACCGCATGTTTTTCCAAGATGCGCTAGACGAACTGAGCATTCAAGCCACCCTGAGTGAGGTCACCAACGGCTCGGATCTGATGAAGTTTCTCGAAAACAATCTCAATAAACTGCCCGATGTGCTTTTTCTCGACCTAAACATGCCCAGCAAATCCGGTATGGAATGTCTGTCTGAAATCAAAAAGCATGAAAAGTTGAGCCAAATTCCGGTTCTCATTTACTCCACCTCAGCCAATCCCGAGGTGGTGGAAATCCTCTACAACATGGGAGCGCTATACTACATCCGCAAGGAGGGGGATTTTTCCTGCCTCAAAGCTGTCATCGGAAAAGCACTTTTCCTTTGCCGAAATACCAGATTAATCCAACCCGAAAGACCGGACTTTTTGATCCTAGTAGACGATATCAGACCCAAATTACCTCTATGATTGACCAATTTCTGCCCAAAGACAGCGAAATGGGCCAACTCATCCGCCAGCACGACTGGAGCAACTCGCCCCTAGGCCCTATGGACACTTGGGACGTGAGCCTCCGGACTACGCTGGGAATCGTGCTGCATTCCGCATTTCCTATGTTTTTGTTTTGGGGCGAGGATCTGATCTGTTTTTACAACGATGCATACAGACCAAGTCTGGGAATCGACGGAAAACACCCGGCAATCGGCAAAACAGCCAAAGAAACTTGGTCTGAAATATGGGATTTCGTGGGCCCGCTAATCGAAAAGGTGATGACCACCGGCCAACCCTTTTTTTTTAAAGATCAACTGGTTAGTTTTTACCGAAATGGGGGGATGGAAGACATTTACTGGACCTTCTGTCACAGTGCAGCCTTTGACGACCAAGGGAAAATCAATGGCGTACTTGTCACCTGCTCAGAGACGACCGAGTCGGTGTTGACCAAGCGGAAGCTGGAAGAAAGCGAACGACGACTTCGCTCAATGATAGCTCAGGCCCCTGTATCGATTGGCATATTCCAGGGAAGTGACCATATCACCGAAATCGCCAACGCCAAAGCACTCGAACTCTGGGGAAGATCATCAGAGGAAATCCTTCACATACCCATCCTCGATGCCATGCCCGAACTGGAATCTCAGGGCATCAAAATACTGCTGGACGAGGTCTATACTACCGGCAAGATCTTCCGGGCTGCAGAACTTCCCGTACAAATCAAGAGAAATGGCAATCTGGAAAACACCTACGTCAACTTCAGCTATGAGCCGCTATACAATACCAACGGGGAAATAGACGGTATCATGGCCGTGGGTATCGACGTCACCGATCAGGTGAATGCCCGTCATGAGATCAGAGATAGCGAGGCTCGATTCAGAGCAATAGCGGACAACATCCCGAATCTTGCTTGGATGGCGAAGGCTGACGGATGGATCTATTGGTACAACAAAAAGTGGTACGACTACACCGGCAAGACCCCTGAGGAGATGGAAGGCTGGGGATGGCAGTCGGTGCATGATCCGGAAGTATTGAAAACAGTTATACCTAAGTGGCAGCATTCCATCGAGCAGGGCGAGACCTTCGAAATGGTCTTTCCGCTCCTTGGGAAAGACGGAAATTACCGACAGTTTCTCACGCGGGTTTTGCCGCTTTTTGATGAGGAGGGGAAGATCAGCAATTGGTTTGGCAGCAACACTGACATCACGGAGCTGATGGAAGCCCAACAAAGCGTAGCGGCGAGCGAGCAGCGATTTAGCAACATTCTTTCGCAATCTTTGCTTGCAGTATGTATCCTGAAGGGCGAGGAGATGATTATCGCCTCCGCCAACGATGCCATCATTGAGATCTGGGGCAAAGGGCCGGATGTACTCAACAAACCGCTGCTGGAAGTACTGCCTGAGTTAAAAACCCAGGTAATCCCGAAACTGTTGCAGGAGGTCTATTCCACGGGTGTTCCCTTCATTTCTCCGGAGATCAAAGTTACCTTCGTCCGCGATGGAAAGCCGGAAGAATCCTATTTCAACGTCGTCTATCAAGCCTATCGTGAGACCGACCAAAGTATCTCCGGCATCACCGTTTTTGCCTCCGAGATCACCGAGCAAGTGATCGCCAAGAGGCAACTGGAAGAAAGCGAAAAGAAATTCCGCCTTTTGGCCGACTCCATGCCGCAATATATCTGGACGGCAGATCCACAGGGTAATCTCAACTACTTCAATCAGTCGGTCTATGACTTTTCTGGACTTACCCCCGAGCAAATCGCAACCGATGGATGGCTTCAAATCGTCCATCCTGAGGAAAGAGAACGAAATATTGCATCCTGGATAGAGTCCGTCACCACAGGAAAAGACTACCGCATGGAGCACCGGTTTCGCAGACATGACGGCAGCTATCGCTGGCAGCTCAGCCGGGCAAAACCCCAGTGGGACGAGGATGGAAACATACAGATGTGGGTCGGCACAAGCACCGACATACAAGATCAAAAAGATTTCGCTTCGGAATTGGAAAGGCAGGTAAAAGAGCGAACTGCGGAGCTGGTGCAGATGAATGAAAATCTGAAGAAAAGCGAGCAACGCTACCATCTCATGGTCGAAGAAGTCCAGGACTACGCCATCCTCTACATCAATCGTGAGGGGATCGTAGAAAACTGGAATACCGGTGCTCAAAAAATCAAAGGCTACACCGCAAAAGAAATCATCGGCCGTAGCTTCTCAAACTTCTATACCCAAGGAGATCGGGAACGTGGGCTTCCCCAGATCCTGCTGAATACCGCGCTGCAATTTGGGAAAGCCACCCAGGAAGGCTGGCGAGTTAAAAAAGACGGCAGCCTCTTCTGGGCGAGTGTCGTCATCACCGCGGTGCACAACGACCGGCGGGAAATCATCGGCTTCTCAAAAGTCACCCATGACCTGACCGAAAAGAAGGAAGCCTCCGACGCGTTGAATGCCAAAACCGTCGAGCTGGAGGAGAAAAATGCAGAGCTCCAACGAATGAACAAAGAACTGCAGTCCTTCGCCTACATTTCCAGTCACGACCTCCAAGAGCCGCTTCGAAAGATCCAGACCTTCGCCTCCCGGATCGTGGAGAAAGAACACGAAAATCTTTCTGACAAGGGCAGGGATCTCTTTGCCCGCATGCAGCGCTCCGCGGAGCAGATGCAGGCACTGATCAACGATCTACTCGCCTACTCCCGCACCAATACCGCAGAGCATGTGTACCAAAAGGTCAATCTCGCCACGGTCATTGATAAGATCAAACAGGATCTCAGCGAAGAGCTAGAAGAAAAGAACGCTGAGATCATTGTCCAAAATCCGGTAGAAGTGAATGTCATCCACTTCCAGTTTCATCAGCTATTTTACAATCTGATCAGCAACTCCATCAAGTTTTCCCATCCTGACCGAGCATTACACCTGTCGATCACTACCGAGAAAGTCAACGAATCAAATCTTCCAACCAAAAACCTACCCCAAGACAAGGACTATTGGCATATCTCAATAAGAGACAACGGGATCGGCTTCGAGTCCGAATACAACGAGCGGATCTTTGGACTCTTCCAGCGACTGCATGGGAAAAGCGAATACAAAGGCACCGGCATCGGACTGTCTATTGTCAAGAAAATCGCTGAAAACCACAACGGCCTCATTACTGCCAAAGGCGAGATCGGAAAAGGAGCGACATTTGATATTTATTTGCCGGTGGAGAGAGGGTAATCCCAGTACGATCACTGAAGAAAAACCAAGTCCAAAAGCACATAGGCTTTATTAAAAATGTTTCTCTTTCCAGATTTTCCAACTCCGTTTCAGCAACCAGGAAAAGGCGATAGATTTCCTGGGGCAGGAAGTTAATATGGCATAGAGTAATAAGACCTTGAAATGAAAATTTGCGTAGCACAGATCCAATCGATTGGAGGAGATATTTCCTCTAATCTCGACAAACACAGACAATTGATACATCTCGCTACCGCCTATAAAGCAGATGCAGTCTTTTTTCCGGAGCTTTCTCTGACAGGCTATGAGCCTGCACTTGCAGAAGCATCGGCGGTAAATCCTGATGATGTAAACCTAGACGATTTCCAAAAAATCAGTGACTCCAACAAAATCACGATTGGCTTTGGTATGCCTACAAAGACAGCCGCAGGCGTACGGATCAGCATGATCATCCTTCAGCCTGATCGAGAGCGTCAGATTTATTCGAAACAACAATTGCACTCTGACGAATTTCCGTATTTCGTTGCCGGTGAAAAGCAGCTCATTCTGACAGTTGCCGGTAAAAAAATCGCTCCTGCAATCTGCTATGAAAGTTTGCAAGCTGAGCATTCAGCGCATGCAGACCAACTCGGTGCAGAGCTGTATGTTGCGAGTGTTGCAAAATCACAAGAAGGAATTAACAAAGCGATGGTGCATTACCCAGCGGTTGCCAAAAAATTTTCAATGCCGGTTTTAATGTCAAATTGCCTGGGCTATTGCGACAACTTTGAGAGCGTTGGTCAAAGTGCGGTCTGGACGAAGCAAGGGGATTTGGCAGAGCAGCTTGACGACAAACTGGAAGGAATATTGGTTTTTGACACAGAGACCAAAGAAGTGAATAAACAAACCTTGTAGGACTCAACTGCCTCTTTCCCAGCGCCATTTTTTCTCAAAAAAACCTATAGCATCATGCAGACTGACAACCTATTCAAACAAGTTGCTTTCATCAAAGAGATAGACAAGCTCAAATACATCCAGCGTAAGACCCGACTATTCAACAGCGATCGCCACGAAAATGACGCAGAACACAGCTGGCATCTGGCCATGATGACGATAGTCTTGGCGGAACATTCGGACAAACCTATTGACGTGCTGAAAGTGGTGAAGATGGTGTTGATTCATGACATTGTAGAGATTGATGCGGGCGACACGTTTATCTACGACGCGGTAAAAAACCACACGAATACGGACGAAGAACTCATTGCAGCCAAGCGGATCTTCGGGCTTTTACCGGAAGAACAGGCCAAAGAATTCATCGCAATCTGGGAGGAGTTTGAAGAAGGTGCGACGGACGATGCGAAATTTGCCAGGTCTATGGACAGGTTTGAACCGCTGCTGCAAAACGCTTCGAACAAGGGCGGAACCTGGGCCGAGTTCAACGTGACCTATGAGAAAGTTTACGAGAAGAAGAAAGCGATCAAAAACGGCTCTACCGCGATTTGGGAATATGCTGAAAATCTGATCAATGAAAGCGTGGACAAGGGCAATCTGAAAAAGTAATCAGAAAATGCCGTCGAGCTGAATTCGAAAGACTGCTCAAACGCTTAGCGGGGTTTCCAAAACCTGAACTGACTGACTTCGTGTAGAAGAAAATGCTCAGTTTGAGGCCTTGTCGGAGTCCACTTTCGCTTCTTTTTTTCCGGCCTTTTGCGAAGGGGAATCTGCCTAAAAACCGCTCTTTATGCGAAATAGACGTTGATTCCTCTTTTCTGCTACCTAACTTTCTCACCAGGTCAGAAGCGCCACCGATCGTTGGCTATAGGATTGTACTTGTCATTCTAAACGAAAAATCACCATGAAGAAACCAATCTACTTACTCCTCACCTTCGGCCTTGTAGCTGGCTTTTTTTCTTGCTCGTCAACGATTCCAATGGGCGCAGTTGCAGTCAGTCCGTTTGACAGCGAAAAATACCTCGGCAAGTGGTATGAAATCGCCCGGATAGACTTCAAATTCGAGGAAGATCTGAACAATACGACCGCGGAGTATTCCTTGAAGGAAGACGGCACCATCAAAGTCGACAACAAGGGATATAATGTCAAAAAGCGGGAATGGGAACAGGCCGTCGGCAAAGCCAAGTTCGTGGGGAGCGACAGCGTGGCAATGCTCAAGGTCTCGTTTTTTGGCCCTTTCTACTCCGGATACAACGTGATTGCCATTGACGACAACTACACCTATGCACTGGTGGCGGGCGAAAGTTTGGATTACTTGTGGATACTCTCGCGTGAGAAGACAATCCCAGAAGACGTTAAAGTCAAGTATTTGAAGGTCGCTACTGAGGCCGGCTATGATACGAATGACCTGCTATGGGTGGAGCATGACGGTCAGCAATAGGAACAAAATTGAACAAAACTCGGCAGAGACGACCTTGTACTAAAGAACCGCCATCCTTGAAGTCTGTGTTTCAGGCCCCCAACTTGAGAGAATGAAATTGAAATCTCTTTAGCCAACCAACCCTTCCTTGGAATAATTTTTTGGAATTTGGTTAGTTTGCTCTCTGGTTCAGAATACAAGTAATCCTCCTAGTTCGACCTTCAGCGCATTTCAATCTTTTACTAACATCACGATGAGTCATATCGATTCTTTCAAGCACGAGCTAGTTGGCTACTTGGGCTACCTCCCTGTATACCATCCACTGGAAGAAATAGAAGGTGACTTTGCCTGTGATCCAAGTCAATTACTTTTGGGTGGAGGAAGTGGTGAACATCCCGCGCTAGTTATCGAAAACCCTACCAGTGCCGTCGCTTTTTTTCTACGAGAAGAAATCAAAACCGAGAAAAACTTAAAGAGTTGGGAACGGTTTATTTCTCCCTATTTGGACAAGACTCCAAATCAACTGTTGACTTTCTATGAGTGGGATAGTCAGCGACATAGTACGTTCCTTGCTATGTCCAGATCCGAAGCGCTCCCGAATCCAAACGAAAAAGAAGACTTCGAAATGTGGCTTATCCTGGGGATCGGTGAGTTTGTCTTTTTCTCTTTGCCCAGTCTTGCGAAAGGAATTATGGATAGGCTTGAGGCTCCTTATAAGCATTTTAAGCATATGCGGTACAATAACATCATGGTCGTCCCACCGAATATGCCAGTCTATGCGAATGGAGGAAATGCCTTCTTTCGGTAGCCACCATCTCCTTGGTTAGTCTAGATTTGCGATCCAGACTCACTTACCTTAGAATCTGAAATACCCGCCAATTACAAGTTCCATAGTATAGCTGCGAAACATTCCAATTTTCCTTAGCTTCGGCCAGAAACTAAGCCCATGCCCAAACGTACTCAAACCCCCAAAGAAGAATTGGCCAATGCGCTTTCCCATGGTGTTGGACTAGTTTTGGGGATCATCGGGATTCCGTTTTTGATTCACAAAGCCATCGAAAACGGGCAATCATCTGCCCTTGCCGGAGCTGTTACCTTTAGTCTCGGCATCATGATGGTCTATACTTTTTCCACCTTCTACCATGCATCGAGGGTGCTCAGATGGAAAAACAAGCTTCAGGTTTTAGACCATATTTCGATCTATTTTCTGATCGCAGGCTCCTATACGCCGATGATTTTCGCAGTCTTGAAGCCAGACAGAGCGCTGATCTTCCTGGCGATTCTTTGGGGATCCGTGCTGGTCGGTACTTTTTTCAAGGTCTTTTTCACGGGCAGATTCAAAGTCCTGTCAGTTGCATTGTACCTGCTAATGGGCTGGCTTGCGATATTTTTCGTGAATGACGTGTTGGGAAAAATCTCCTTCGAAACGCTCATTTGGATCGGAACCGGTGGATTGGCTTATACCTTTGGTGTTTTCTTCTACGTCAAAAGCGACAAACCCTACTTTCACACCATTTGGCAT
The DNA here is from genome assembly GCF_039523455.1 of Algoriphagus jejuensis. Taxonomy (NCBI): domain Bacteria; kingdom Pseudomonadati; phylum Bacteroidota; class Cytophagia; order Cytophagales; family Cyclobacteriaceae; genus Algoriphagus; species Algoriphagus jejuensis. The sequence goes on from NZ_BAAAFI010000007.1 coordinate 330,746, forward strand.
GTCTTCGTGCTAGCGGGTACAGCGGCTCATTTTGTAGCGATATATCAGTTGGTCAAACTTGAAAATAACTTCTTCTAGAGGGACTTAGACTGACAGTGCAAAATGAGCGATGTCATAAGCCTATTTCTTCTCCAAATGAGATTCAAGAGCCCAATAGCGATAAATGGGTAATGCGTCATCCAAGACTCCTCGCGGAAATCCGACATAGATGTCCTGCAGGATAGCTTTCAGGAAAATTATCATCAACTACTTTCAAACTTTTCGCCTTCAGATTTTCCTCAGATATCACCTCGATCAGAATCACTTTTCCTTGGTGTTGAAGTATAATATTCAATTCCGCAATGCGCTTGACAGCTGACCAATAGTAAAAGGAGTGACCGTCACCAGTAAGTTCTTGAAATACAAACTATTCGACCAAAGATTCTTTGGCCTCCGTGAAAAGCGTTTTCCTTCCAAAATCGACTTAGGATCTATGTCTACCGTTACTCCTAAAATGCCAACATCCAGCAAATTCAGCTTAAGAGTAGAAAAATCCTCGTAAGATTTCAGGGGAACGCTTGGTGTCGCAACCCCAGAAAACCATCTCAATGATGCTCCTCAAATCCACTTAAATCTGCATTTTCCTCCAGCTTTTGCAAGCCTTCTTTGCCATAGGCGATCTTGGTAATCACCACATAGAGCACGGGCACGAAGAAGATCGCCAGGAAGGTTGCCGAAAGCATCCCGCCGATGACCGTCCAGCCAATGGTCTGTCGGGCGACGGCTCCAGCACCGTTGGATAGCGCCAAAGGCACCACCCCGAGGATAAAGGCCAGGGAGGTCATGATGATGGGACGAAGACGGAGCTTCACCGCGTCCAGTGTTGCTTTGATGAGCGGCATGCCTTTATCTACCCGCTCCTTGGCAAACTCCACGATCAGGATGGCGTTTTTCGCAGCCAAACCGATCAGCGTAATCAGACCGATCTGCGCATAGACGTTGTTGTCTAGCTTGGGCAGGAAGGTCAGCGCAAGGATCGCCCCAAATGCTCCCAATGGAAGAGCCAGCAAGACGGAGAACGGTACCGACCAGCTTTCATACAAGGCCGCCAGCAAGAGCGAAACCAGGATGATCGCCAGCGAAAAGATCAGGATGGTGCTGCTGCCAGCCGACATCTCCTCCCGACTGAGGCCGGAAAAATCGTAGCTATAGCCGTCCGGAAGGACTTCCGCTGCAACTTCCTCGAGGGCTTGTATCGCCTGTCCGGAACTGAATCCGGGCGCGGCATTACCGTTGACTTCAGCCGAGCGGAAGAGGTTGTAATGGGAGACAACCGGCGCGTTCTCGACGATCTTGAAGTTCACCAAAGCGCTCAGGGGAATGGCTTCGCCCTGTCGATTAAGCACGTAGAATTTCTGCAAGTCGTCGATGCTACTTCTGAAAGTGGTGTCCGCCTGAGTCACAACGCGGAAATTTCGACCGTATTTCGTAAAATCATTTACATAGGTCGAGCCCATCATGCTGGACATGGTGCTGAACACGTCCGTCATCGATACGCCGAGTTTCTTGATCTTTTCACGATCTACCTCCACATGGTAACCGGGTGTTTTCGCGGTGAAAAAACTATAAGCCATCGCCAGCTCAGGTCTTGCGTTGGCAGCCTGAAGGAATTGTCCGAGAACGCTTTCCAGCTCTTTCACGTCTCCACCAGCGCGCTGCTCAAGCATAAAGCTGAATCCGCCCGTCTGTCCCAGTCCCGGAATAGCCGGCGGCGGCACCACGACGATATTGGCCGCTTTGATCGCCCGGAACTTTTGATTGAGCGATCCAATGATTCCAAAGAGTTGTAGCGATGGATCTTTACGGGTATCCCAAGGATTCATCTGCACAAAGAAGGTAGCAGAGTTTGGCTTGAAGGAGAAGTTGATCGCATTCAGTCCACCGATCCCAGTCACGTTGTTGATTCCTTCGGTATTTCGGATGAGTTCGTTCATTTCTGCCATCACCTCGCGGGTTCTGGAGCTGGAAGCTCCTTCCGGAAGCTCGACAGAGACAAAAAGCCGACCTTCATCTTCCGTAGGCAAAAAGCCGGTCGGTTTCAATTGGAAAAGCCCAAAAGTCCCGACGAAGATGCAGACCAAGATGACCAAGACCAGCGGCGCGCGCTTGATCCAGGTTTTTACCCCGCTGGAATACGAGTTGGTCACGCGCTCAAACCAGGTGTTAAACCTATAGAAAAACTTGTTCAAACCTTTACCCTCGGGAGTGACTTCCGACGGTCTCAGCAGGATGCTACACAGTGCCGGAGTCAAAGTCAAAGCCACGAAGGCCGAGATCAATACCGAGATCGCAATGGTGATCGCAAACTGCTGGTACATCCTACCGACGATACCGGGGATAAAACCTACCGGGATAAACACCGCCGCCAAGATCAAAGCAATCGCAATCACCGGAGCAGTGATGTCCTTCATTGCCCGTCTGGTGGCTTCCTTCGCAGAAAGCTTAAACCGGTCAATGTAATGTTGAGCAGCCTCAACCACCACAATCGCATCATCCACCACAATCCCAATTGCCAGCACAAAGCCAAACATCGTCAGGGTATTGATGGTGAATCCGAGTGGTATAAAGAAGATAAACGTCCCGATAATCGAGACGGGAATCGCCAAGATCGGAACCAAGGTCGCTCTCCAGCTTTGCAGGAAAAGAAATACAACGACAATCACCAAAAGCAGCGCCTCTCCAAATGTCTTCAGCACTTCATTGATGGACACCTCGACTACGGACACGGATTCGAAAGGAACCACGTAGTCCATATCTGCCGGGAACGATGCTTTGAGTTCCTCCAAGGCTTTATAAACTCCCTCGGCAGTCTCCAAGGCATTACTTCCCGGAGCCTGATACACCAACAGAATAGCGGCTTCCTGTCCGTTGACGGTGGAATACCTACCATAGTCAAACTGACCCAGCTCTACTCGTGCAATGTCTTTGAGATATACCAGCGAGCCGTCTAGGGGATTGGTGCGGACAATAATGCTTTCGAAGTCCTCCTGCTCGACCAAGCGGCCATTGACCGTGATCGGATATTCGAAGGCCTGTGAGTTAAACTGCGGCATGCCGCCGACAGTGCCCGCAGCTACCTGGAGGTTTTGCTCCTGAATCGCAGCATTCACCTGAGCCGTCGATATGCCATACTGAGCCATCTTGTCCGGCTTGAGCCATACCCGCATGGAGAAATCCTGCCCGATGGCATTGATATCCCCCACCCCTTTTACACGCGCCAGCGCATCCTTGATGTAGATGTTGGTATAGTTAGACAGGAACTTCGGATCGTGGGTACCCTTTGGTGAGTACATACTGATCACCATCATGATGCTCGGGTTTCTCTTCCGCACCACCAGCCCCAGCCTTCGAACCGCCTCGGGGACTCCCGGTTCGGCGATACTTACCCGGTTTTGCACATCCAGCGTGGCAATGTCAATGTCCGTCCCCACGTCAAAGGTCACGTTCATCTGCATCTGCCCGGTACTGGTATTGTTAGAGCTGATGTAGGACATCCCCGGAGAACCGTTGACCTGTGTCTCAATCGGTGTGGCCACCGTCTGCTCCACGGTCTGGGCATCCGCTCCGGGATAGATCGCCGACACTGACACGACCGGCGGAGTGATGTCTGGATACTGCGTCACCGGCAGCGTAAATGCTGCCAGCGCGCCCACCAATACGATCACGATGGAGATGACCATCGCCATCACGGGGCGTTTGATAAATATTTTTGATATCATTTCTTAGAATTCTTGATTTGAAAAAAATGAGAGTGTCTTACTGCACCTGGACTTTGGCACCCTGACGGAGCTTCTGAATACCATCCACCACGATGTTCTGCCCAGACTCGAGCCCTTCTCTTACCGATACATCTGTTCCAAACACAGTCCCCAACTTGATGGTCTGCTGGGTCACTGTGCTGTCTGCGCCGATCAGATAGACAAAATACTCACCCATCTGCTCGGTCACGGCTTTATACGGTATTACCAGTTGATCGCCATAGTCAGCATTGATTACCTGCAGCGTTCCTGTCATGCCGGGTACGAGCATTCGCTCAGCATTGGGAAACTCGACGCGGATATTGATGGTGCCAGTCTGACGTCCGACAGCCCGGTCGACCGTGGCTAGTTTTCCAAGATGGGGATAGATACTGCCATCGCTCAGCTTCAGCGTGAAAAGTGAATCCGGAGCATCGGGAGAGTTGACCAATTTATAATAGCGTGGGATCTCCTTTTCGTTGATCACAAAATCGACCTGAACCGGGTCTGTGGAAGAAAGCGTGTTAAGCAGCGGCTGTCCGGGAGAAACCTGCGCACCCAGTCTAACCTGGGAGATACCAATTCTGCCCGCAAATGGTGCAGTGATCTGGGAATACCCCAAGTCGGTCTCTGCAGATGAAACCTGTGCCTGTGCAGCCTGCACTTGGGCCTCCGCCGCCAAAAGCTCGGCTTTCGCATTGTCCAAGACTTGCTTGGCTATCGCTTCATTCTGATCCAGACGCTCGTAGCGATCGACGTCTTTTTTGATCCTGGACAGATGGGCATTGGCAGAGGCTAAGGAAGCGTTGGCTTGGTTTCTCGCTGCCAAATACTTGGTTTGATCGATCTGATACAGCTTTTGACCTTTGGTTACCAGCTGTCCATCCTCGACAAAGATGTTGGTGATGTACCCGCTGACCTGTGGACGAAGCTCGATCTCGTTGAGCGCCACGACCGTGGCAGGATAGGTATCCAGCCCTTTGACAGGCTTGCTTGCTACTTTGTAAACAGATACCGGAACTGCCACCGGTGGTGGTGCCTGAGCGGCCTTTCCACAGCTAAAAAGAACTGTCGCCACCAGGGCGAACGATAAAATGCTTGGATTAAAATATTTTTGCATGATCATATCAGAAAGAAGATTCGATGGAAGATGGATTGATCTGTCCCATGGCGCGCTGGAGATCGAGCTTGCTCGAAAGGACGCTGTAGAGGGCATTGTAGTTGTTCAATTGGGCAGCACGAAGCTCAGACTCGGCAACCACCAGGTCCACGTAAGCTTTCACACCCTCGTCGTATTGGAGTTTGATGGTATTGTACACTTCTTCGGCCAGCGCCAGATTGTCCTGAAGCGTCTGCCAGGTGAAGTAGTTACTGTTGTAGGCCGCCAGCGCCGACTCGTACTCCGTGTTGAGCTGCTTTTCATAGTCGGTGAGTGACACTTGGAATCTTTCCTGTCTCAATTTCGCCACTTTCACATCATGCGCCCGCTTACCACCCTGGAAAATCGGAATCGTAGCGGCCAATCCTATCGCTGAAGTCGGATAGGATTCATCCAGCAATCCCGAGAAGCGCTGGTTGAAAAAGAGGAAATTGTAATTGTAAAACCCCCTTACGGTGGGAATGTAAGCCCACTTGGAATAACTCGTCTCCAGCTCTGTAAGCGAATATTGCGTTTTGGCGAGCTGATAGTCTACGCGACTTTCCAGGAGAAAATCCGGGGAAAACTCCAACTCTGCCCTTCCGGCCATCTCACCGTATTCGTAGTGAAGCGTCAGCTCCAAATCCAGCGGGTAACCGCTCACCTGTTTGAGATAAGAGTATTTCGCATCTAGAGAGGAGACCTGCCGGTTACGCTCGCTTTGGAGATTTGCAAGGCTGATACTTGCCCGCTGAAAATCTGTCTTGTCCACCAAACCGACATCGTAGCGGGTTTTCGCATCCTTATATTGCTTCTCCTGTCGGACGATGTTTTCATCAAATACCTTGATCTGCTCGATCGTCAGAAGTAGATCGTAGAAAGCTCTCGCTACGGTGATTACAGCATCGATCTTCTGGGTCTCCAGTGTCTGGCTGAGCTGGGTTCTGGCCAGCTTCGATCCTTTGGATGCCAGGAAAACGTCCCGGTTGAAGATCGCCTGATCAACGTTGAAGTTGAGGTTTCCCGAGTACGGCTGTCCAAAGGTAATCAGTTGATCGCCGATCGGCTGCGTCTGTAGCTTCAGGTTGTTGCTCCACTGGGTATTGGCAGCAATTTGCGGAAACCAGGCCGAAAGGCTGGACTTGATCTGCTGGTCACCAATCTCAGCATCCAGCTCGGACGTCTGAACCAGAGGACTGTGGACCAGCGCAAACCTGACCATCTCCTCGACGTTGAATCGGGTACTGTCGATTGGCTGTTCCTGGGCTTGTAAACCCGAGACGGATAGCAGCCAAAAAACACAAAGTATAAATCGTCTTTGTCTCATTAAAATATAGTTGGTCTAAAATTTTGCTATTGAAATTTGATTCCATCCCAAACCATTTTGGGAATCAGGTGTAAATCTTGAGCTGTAGAAGCGGTTTTGGTCTTGAAATACGTTTTAAATCGAATCAGAGAAATTGCACTTCCCATGACCATCATCGAGAGAATCTTGGGGTTAAGCGGTCTCAACTGACCTGACTCAATTCCTTCTTTAAAAAAAGCCTCAGTCCATTCCCCCCAAGGATCGCTTTCGAGCTGCATCGTCTCGGTATTATAAGGACTGCTTGTAAACTGTTCCAAAAAACTCTGAAAGGCAGCTCTTTCCTGATAAAGTGAAGTCAGGTTATTCCAGAAATCAAAAAAACGGGCCTCAAAGTTCTTTTCGGGGTGATCTTTTTCACTGATCTCTTTGAGCACCTCAGATTTGACGTAGCGGTGAAGCTCCAAAATCATCTCATCCTTACTTTCAAAGTAGGTGTAGACCGAGCCTGCAGCCACGGAAGCCTGTTTTGCGACCTGGCTGATCGGGCACCCGTGGAAGCCGTTTTCACGGATCAGCTCTAAGGCGCTTTCGAGTATGAGGATTTTTTTGTTGGTATTCTGATCCATGAAGAGATAATGAATGAACGTTCAATCACCGGCCAGTAGAAAAAGTTCCTAAAGTGGAAAAAGATCGCAGAAAAATTAAATAAAACCGAAACGTGGCTTAGTACGAAAAAAAAACCGCGAAAAACTCCCCAAAATTTAAACCACAAGGGCAGCATTCCTCTTGCTTGTTTCTAATCCAAGGAAACCACTTCTTAAAATAAAATGTAAACAAAACTTGACTTTTGTAAAGTCTTATTTACATTTGTCAAATAAACTTTACAAATCATGGAAACAATGAAACTAGAACGAAGCAAACGCATCAAAAAACTGGCGATTTGGACTTGGACATGGGTCGCCACCATGGCAATCGCAACATTTGGCCCAAAATTTATCTGGGACTATCATCCCTTTCTGACCACGTTTGCGATCATCGTCAACCTCGCAAATGGCATCCTCATGATCTTGGCCAATCGTGATCTGTTCAACCACTTTGACGAACTGGAAAAGAAAATCCACTTGGAATCACTTGCCATCACTCTCGGATTAGGCGTGGTGGTTGGCTTGAGCTACTCGCTGTTGGACACCACCAATCTGATCGACAAGGATGCCGAAATCGCCAATTTGGTGATGTTTATGGGTGTTACCTACCTAGTTTCGATTCTGATCAATTCGCGCCGCTACAAATGAAAAATCGCGTCAGAGATCTACGGACAGCAAAAGGGATGACTCAGGAGGATTTGGCGGAAATCATCGGAGTGTCCAGGCAGACGATCAATGCCATCGAAAAAGAAAAATTTGATCCGAGTTTGCCAACCGCATTTAAGATGGCTCAGCTTTTTGAGCTCCCCATCGAGCAAATCTTCCAGTATGAGTCTTAAGCTCATCAACCCACCAGGGGTTTCGAACCCTTGGAGGGTTACCGTTCACCATGAGCGATTGGAGGGGTGCAGTTTCGAAATTGCAATTACGCAGTAATGCCGTAGGCATGGCCGATAAACATAAAATTAGTTGCGGCTTCGAATCCGCTCAGCCTGACATCAACTATACCCTCGTCTACGGATATCCCTGGGGAGCGAGTGAGGATCAACCCTCCAAGGGATTTTGAACCCTTGGAGGGCTACCGTTCACCCCGAGCGATTGGAAGGGTGCGATTTCGAGATTGCTATTACGCAGTAATGCCGTAGGCATGAATCATTGTCTAGCCAGCCATTTCAATGGCTGGTACACGAATGCCATCAGGTTTTAAAAAATGCTGTAGGCATGGCCGATAAACATAAAATTAGTTGCGGCTTCGAATCCGCTCAGCCTGACATCAACTATACCCTCGTCTACGGATATCCCTGGGGAGCGAGTGAGGATCAACCCTCCAAGGGATTTTGAACCCTTGGAGGGTTACCGCACTAGAGCCGGAATGAGGTAACGAACGCCCTAGAAAAAAATCACGAGGTCTTCTCCCTACCAAATGCTAGTTTAAGGGCTAAATACTAAGCCCATGAACCGATTCACCTTGATTTTCGCCTTTTTTCTAGCATTCCTCTTTTTTCATCCTGTTTTAGCCCAAGAGACTCTGGTCTTCAAAGGTGGCCAAGAAGGCCACGCGATCTATCGGATTCCAGCGATCATCGCTCTGCCAAACGGAGAATTGCTTGCTTTTGCCGAAGGGCGGGTCAACGGAAGCGATGACTTTGGCGATGTCAACTTGGTAATGAAAAGAAGCAAGGATCAAGGCAAAACCTGGGCTGCGATCCAGACCTTGTTGGATTTTGACTCCCTCCAAGCGGGCAATCCGGCTCCGGTGGTGGATCTGTTTGACCCGGCACATCCGAAAGGCGTGGTATATCTTTTCTACAATACGGGAAACAACCACGAGTACGACATTCGAATGAACCGCGGTGTAAGGGAGGTCTGGGTGATGAAGTCTTTTGATCTGGGAGAAACCTGGGAAACACCCGAAAATATCACCTTGCAAGTTCACAAGCCCAACAATCCCGACTTCAACCCCCAATACAAAAACCCGGCAGACTGGCGACACTATGCCAACACGCCCGGCCATGCCTTTCAATTCAATAATGGAAAGTATAAAGGTCGGATCTACGTCGCTGCCAATCACTCGGTGGGGAACCCACAGGAGAATTTTGCGGAATATCAAGCGCATGGCTTCTTCACCGACGATCATGGCAAAAGCTACGGTATCTCTGAGTCGGTCGAGATCCCCGGATCGAATGAATCTATCGCAGCCGAACTCTCGGGAGATCGGATGATCATGAGTATCCGAAACCAAAAAGGTGACATCCGCCAGCGGATTTTAGCCTATTCTTCTGATGGGGGTGAAAGCTGGGATGAAGCAACCTTTGACGAGGACTTGCCTGATCCGGTCTGTCAGGGTTCGATCCTGGATCTAGGTGTCGTGAACGGAAAGACGATCTTGGCCCACTCCAACAATGCCAACGAAACCGAGCGAAATCAGTTGACCGTCAAGGTCAGCTTTGACGAAGGGAATACGTGGGAACTGACCATGCCTATCGACTACACCGGAGATGAATCCAAACTGCCTTGGACGGCCTATTCCGACTTAGTTAAGATCGACGAAAGCACTTTGGGAATCATCTACGAAAGGGATGACTATCAGGAAATCATCTTCAAGCCCGTGGTCTGGAAGAGGGATTAGCATTCACTTAAGCAAAAGGCAGAAGCCTTCGCTTACTTTCTCTAACCAAATGCTCGCCTTGCGCACATTCATCTCAGTGGATTTTGTGATTCCCCATACCTAACCCAAGAGCCCGTACTGAACTTCTGATTGGTAGCTCCACATAAAAACCTGATTTCTCAGGCTTTTACATAGGTTTCTTGAACGGCTGTTTTATTGGGCCTCTGCTTTTTCCCCTTGTACTTCCTCCCCCACCAGATCATAAAACCGGTCACCGGAAGTGAGGCAATGATAGCACTGAGAAAAAAGGCCAGCAGTTTCCCGGGAAATCCCGCAATCGCACCGACGTGAATGTCATAGTTCATTCTGTTGAGCTTGTCTCCAAAAGTGGCTTCGTGAAATCTTCCCCACACGTGATCCACCGGCAGCTCCTCCAGCGTGTATTGGTCAAAATAGCGGTAGTCGGTCTTCCAGTAGGTCGAAGCATCCGGATTGGCATTGGCAGCGATAGACCCATGCTCGTACTCAGGCGGATGAACCTCGATCCATTCTGCCTGCGGATACTCAGCCACCATTTTCACCCACACCTGATCCAACGCGGGTGCACTTGTAGGGTTGAATTGGGTGGAGTCCGACACCGGAGCATAATATTCGACGAATTTTTCACCGCCTGTGGTAGCTGCATAGAGCCCGTCTCTGAACCAGATAAATCCCCAAACCAAACCGGTGACAGCAAATATCAGGGCAAAAGTCATCACATAGAAACCCAGCACCTGATGGAGATCGTAGTTTTTTCGTCGCCAGCGGGCACTCCACTTTACAGTCAAACTTTGCTGAAGGTTCTTTTTCTTTCTTGGCCACCATAGAATCAATCCCGAAATGACCATCACCAAAAATATTAGGGTAAATGTGGCAACCACCGGCTGACCGATCTCAATCGGAAGCCATAGGTAAAAATGCCCATCGAGGATGAATCGGAAGAAGTCTGCATATTCATCCTTCAACCTCAAAACTTCTCCGGTATAGGGATTGATATACGCGATTTTGTAATGATCGAAACCCTCTCCGTAGCTGAAAAATATCGCTTGGACGGACCGATCCCGTGTGGGATAAAGAACAGCATGAAGATGACCCTCCGGGAACGCATTCTGGGCGATTTCGCTGATCTGACTGGGAGGCAAGACCACCCCTTTTTGTTGTTCAACGAAAAGAAACGAGTAGGTTAGATCCTTGATCTCGGTCTGAAAGGCATAGATACATCCTGTCACTGCCACTATAAAAACCACCAGCCCGGATGACAGTCCGAGCCAGAGGTGAATTTTTCCAATCCATTTTTTTAAATCCATCAGAATCGATAGTTGAGACTAAGTGATACATTTCTTGGGTTCTGTGGAGTCACAGTGGACCAACCCGAGTAGTACTTCTCATCAGACAAGTTGTTAAGTTTCAAAGCCAGTAAATACTGTGCGCCCGAGTAGGACAGGGAGGCATTGAAAACCTGATAGGCAGGCAGCGTGAAAGTGCCGGTTTCGGCTCTGTTGATGGTCAGGTATTCACTGGCAGTATTCCCACCAAAGCCTAATCCAAACCCTCTAAGTGCTCCCTGGGAAAAAGTATAGCTCGTCCAGAAATTAACAAGATTTTCCGGACCGGCTTCCTCAGGTCTCAATCCCAGATATCCGTCTTCTGGATTGTCTTTGGTGACCACAGCGTCGTTTTTGGAGAATCCCGCCACAATGTTCCAGCCGGTGGCAGGAGAAGCGACCAGAGAGAGTTCGAAGCCCTTGCTCTCTACCGCACCGCCTTGGATTGAATTGTTGACATTGTTGGGATCAGTCATCACACGGTTACTGACAGTAATGTTATAGTAGCTGGCAGTCAACGAGATTTTTTCCTGATACAGGTTGGTCTTTACCCCCAACTCATATTGATTTGCATGCTCTGGATCAAAAGCCATCAATCTGGGATTGGATCCGTCGATATCGCTGACCTGCGCCGGAGCCACGTTGACGAATCCGTCCATGTAGTTTCCAAAGACCGACACCTTGTCTTTGATCGGTTGATATACAAACCCGAACTTGGGAGAAACAGCTGTCTGGCTGTTGACCTCATCTGTTGACCAGTAGGCGGTCTGGCCACTGAATCGGTCTACTCTCACACTCGCCATCACCGAGAAATTTGGCAACACTTCGATCACATCAGAGACATAGGCACTCAAGATCTCATTTTCGGCAGTAGAGTTTCCTTCAAAAGACCCAATAAGCAGGTCGTCTACGCCGGCCTTGGTCAGGTCACCCGTGTCGTTGCCATCTTCGAGGGATACGATCCCGTTTCCCACCCAGCCACTGCTGCTGTTTCTGATCTGAGACTGGAAATAATCCACCCCGATCACGATCTTGTTTTTTAGGAAACCCAGATCAAAGGTTCCAATGAAATTTTGCTGGATGTCCGTGGTCAGCGTCTGGCCATTTCTATTCGAGATATATCTCAGAAAATCGTTGCCGTTGCTTTGATCCCAGAGGTATTGATAGTAACCATTTGTCTTGGTCATACTTCTGGAGATCGCGGTTTGGGAAGTCCATTTGTCCGAAAGTTTGTAAAAAGCCTGCGCTTGGATGGCGTAGGTGGTATTCTGGATAGTGAGCTCGTCGCTGGTAAATGAGTTGTTATAATTCCTGTCAAAAAGCTCCATGGACTTGAAAGAAATAGGCGCATAACGACTCAAAAAGATCATGGGGGCATTGGCTGATTGTGAACTCAAGAACTCCGTATTGATCAAAAATGTCAGCCTTTCGCTGGCCTTGAGTTTGAAAGAAGGTGCCACGAAAAAACTCTCTCTCCCACCGGCATCCTGAAAAGAACTCTGAGACTGGTAGGCAGTATTCACACGCATCGATGCCTGCTCAGTGAGGGGTACATTGATATCCCCGGTCAGTCTGTTCAAGCCAAAGCTCCCGGTAACAAATCCGACTTCTCCTTTGAACTGGTCCATGGGTTTTTTGGTCGTGATATTGATCAAACCTCCATAGGAAATCAGCGGGCTGCCAAACAAGGTACCCGATGGGCCTTTGATTACGTCGATGGTTTCAACATTTGCAGGATCCAAAGAGCCATTGTTGACGCTGGGTAGACCATTTACCATCGAAGGCTGCACGGCAAATCCTCTCATGGAGTAAAACTCTGCCCCATCACCACCACGTCCGGTTGACTCCCAAAGTCGGGTGACACCTGTAGCATTTTTCAAGGCATCGTTCATGTTGGTCACGACCTGCTCTCTCAGGAGTTTTGAAGAAATGGAATTGTACACCTGAGGGTTTTCCAAGTCTTTTAGCGGAAGTTTTCCCACTGTAAAAGAGCTGTCGGAATAGAATCTGTTGCTGGATAAATCCGATACAATAACTTCCTCCAGTGCGGTGGAGCTCTCGGACAGGGTAAAATTCAATGTGATCAATTCGCCTGCAGCCAGAGTGACCGTCTGCTCCTGCTTCTCTGCTCCTACTAGGGAAGCAAAGATAGTGTAGGTGCCCGGCTGGATATTTTTGATCTCGTAGTTACCCAATCTATCGGTTGAGTTCCCCTTGGAAACACCTTTGAGCCCAACATTTACGAATTCGATAGGTTTTTTATCGGAGGTCGTTACCTGGCCTTTGAGGCCTGCATTCTGGGCATACGCAGTGCCAAGGGCTAAAAAAAAGAAATTACAATAGAGTATAAGTTTGCTGTTCATACGGTCGGTTTTTCATTTGACAGCACAAACCTATTAAGTAGAATCATTCTAAACAAGCTATTTAGAAATAATCCAAATAAATTTTAATTCCCGTTATTCTCAGCTTTCTTTTGTCAAAAGAGTGAGGGGATTCGAAGATAAAATCGGTGAGTTCACGGCATCCCTCGATTACCTCGAATACTAGGCTAAAATCTGCTGAAAAGCTGATAAACATCCCGCAAAATTGTGAAGACCTCTATTCGGTATATCTCAAAACGGGAGGATTAGAATTGAATTTCCTGAAAAAACGATCCAAGAGATAGCCGACAACCGCTCAATTTTCTCCATTCAATAGTCTTATTTGAGCAACTGAGGGTTTTGTAGTAGACGTCTTTTCTGTTTACATTTTAAAAATCAAAAAAAAAACCATCGCACCCATGAACAAACCAAAACTCCTCCCCTTGCTCAACTGGGGAGCATTGATTTTTAGCACCTTGCTCTTCATCTCCTGCGAGAAACCCGCTGAAAAGGTCGCAAAGCCTGAAACCAGATCCTCTACCCTGCTCAAGGACTATGTTCATGCTCCGGATTCTACCTTTCGCTATGAGATCGTTTACCGGGAAGCCGGAGACAAGGCCGATTATCTCGTATTGAAGATGTACTCTCAGCATTGGCTGACTCCCGATATCGTTGATCAGACAGAATGGTGGCATTGGGTTTCGATGGTCATTCCAAAGGACACTCCGCATGAGACCGGTATGCTATGGATCAGTGGAGGAAGTACCAACTCCAAGATGCCAGAAAAACCGGATGAACTGATCCTTGCGGCGGCTACTCAGACCAATTCAGTAGTTGCCAAGATCCATAATGTCCCTTTCCAGCCGATCACCTTTGCAAATGACACATTTGGAGAGCGGTATGAAGATGAGATCATTTCCTATGGATGGAGAAAGTTTCTCGAGGGCGGTGCAAAGGACGAAGACGCGATCTGGTTGGCTCGCTTCCCGATGACCAAAGCGGCCAAACTGGCCATGGATGCCGTCACAGCGGTAGTAAAATCCGAATACAGCAAGAATGTGGATCATTTTGTGGTGGGCGGAGCTTCCAAACGTGGCTGGACAACCTGGACAACAGGCGCTGTCGACGACCGTGTCGTCGCCATTGTTCCTGTGGTGATTGACATGCTCAACATGGTTCCTTCCTTCCAGCACCACTGGAAAAACTACGGATTCTGGTCTCCGGCGGTAGAGGACTATGTGAGAGAAGGCGTCATGGATTGGATGGGCACGCCAGAGTTTGACCGAATGGTGGAAATCACCGAACCTTATCACTTCAGACAAGACTTCGTCAACAAACCTAAGCTGCTGATCAGCGCAGCAGGCGATGAATTTTTTCAGCCGGACAGCTGGAAGTTTTATTGGGATAGTCTTCCGGGGGAAAAGCACGTCATGTACGTCCCCAATTCCGGACATGACGTCGGCGATTCAGATGCGCTTCCGAACATGATCTCCTTTTACTCCTCTATCCTGAACGACACTAAACGACCCGACTATTCCTGGAAGATCGAAGGTGATAAGATCCTGGTAAAAACCAATCCTGACAACAAGCCGGTTTCAGTCAAACTCTGGTCGGCGCTCAATCAATTTTCCCGAGATTTCAGGATCGATGTATTCGGACCAAACTGGGTAGCCGAGGACATCAAAATGCCTGAAAACGGGGAACTGGAAGTGCTGATGAAATCTCCCGAACAAGGGTACAGGGGCTATTTTGTGGAGCTGACTTACGGAGGAGCTACTCCGCTGAAGGTCACCACGGGCATCGATGTCTTGCCGAGAACATATCCTTTTGAGGATTTCGTGCCAAAAAGGAACGCAGCAGCGGAAGTAAATTGAAGATCCAAAATTTAGAAGCTTCCAATTGGGATAAAGTCGAGTTTTCTAAACTGAAAAAGTGTAGGAAAACCGTCTGAATTGAATAGGTATACTATTCTATCGAAAGGTAAAGGTTGCCTCGCTAGAAGACATGCGAACGTAGCTATCAAAGCCCAAACCGGAACCTACAAAACCATCACAAATGAGGATAAAATGAAAGTACACACGACAAATTACTTTGACATCTTTATTGAAGTGGCCGAGGACACCAAAGCCGACCGCGGCACCATTCCCCCAACCAAGGCTAGCAAGACAGTCGCCGAGATGCAGTATGAGATGATCAGCAAAAATCCTTATAAATACACCTCTGACGACATCCTCTTTCAGGTCTTTGCCGACCGAAAAGATTTATCAACAGCAGAGTACAATGAGGCAAGGGAGGAATTTTTCTCCAAAGGACAGGCGTGTTTCCGAGCTTCCCCGCTTACGAAAACTTACGGCTTCGGTGTACATAGCGACAGCAAAGGGAGACTGGCGCTAGTGGGAATGGAAACCGAGGAATACCAAAGATTTCTATCGGACACAAATGTTAAAAAGTTAAAGGCGATGAAATCGAGCAGATAGGGGAGACTAAGTCTATCCGACGTCACTGCGATTGCAATCATAAATAACGTGAGTTCGGGTTAAGCACAAAGAGATAATTGCGGAGAAGATAGATCAAATTCGATATTCAGTGAGGGTTTCTTAGGAAAAAAACAGTAGGCAGTCTGGACCCCCAAGATATTGACCAGGAAGTTGTTGCCCGATCTGTGACAGGTGTGTTCGAGTTTGCACCTGTTTTTGAGTTCATCGTTTACAAACTCGATGATGGCTCTTTTTCGCAGCAGAATCCTGTCGTTGGGCGAGATACTCTGGTTTTTCATGTTCTTTTTCGGTGTGGCGATGAGCTGGACACCGTTGCCGAAAAGCAAGTCGGAAAAGGCTTTCGCGATGTAGCCTTTGTCTCCGTAAAGCTTTCCAAATAGGTTTTCAGTCATGGACTTCATCAGCTTTACGTTTCGGTAACCCACGTTTCCTTTCGTAAGATAAAAGGATAAAATTTCTCCTTTTTTGTTGATTATCAGGAGCAATTTGAATCCAAAAAACCACCCTAGCGAATACTGACTCCGTTCGGCAATTCCTTTGAAGATCTTAGCTGGTGGATTCTCCGGTTGTGGCAGGATCTCAGCGGGTGGAGTCCACTAAGCTTATTCCTGTGACACTTCTCAAGCCTTTGAGTTTTAGAAAAACCATCAGGGGAATAGCCTTGAAGCTCAAGGAAGCGGCTGTAAGATTAGTTATGATTCGGGAAGGTGTTTTTGTATTTCGGAATTGAAATCGATTATCCCGAACTCACGTTAAATAAGTTGCACACCGATTTCCTAAATTCGAAGTTTTCAGCTATCCAAAACTACAGTAATGAGCATAGGCAATATCAAAAAAGAAGAATATCCGGAAGTCGTTGATCTTTGGGAAGCCTCAGTCCGGGCGACCCATGATTTTTTGAAGGAAGAAGACATCGCCTATTTCAAGCCTTTGATATTGAACACTTATTTAGATGCGGTGGAATTGCGCTGCGTAAGAAACGCGGAGGGCAAGATCCTCGGCTTTTCCGGAGTAGCCGAAGGGAATCTGGAGATGCTCTTTATTCACCCGGACTACCGGGGACAGCAGATTGGCAAAATCCTGCTGGATTTTGCGCTCCAGCACCTCGGGGCAAAAAAAGTCGACGTAAACGAACAGAACGGTCAGGCTTTGGGGTTTTATCGTCACTTCGGCTTTGAAGTGATCGGACGCTCCGAACTGGATTCCAGCGGCAAGCCCTACCCCATTCTGCACATGGAGCTAAAGAACTAAGACATTCAAACCCAAAACAACATGCACAATGCATTTCAGGCGGGCATCAACATCGCCATCAAAATCCCCAAAAGCAAGTACGAGAAAACGGTAGCCTTTTACCGGGATATCCTGATGCTGGAAGTCCGTGAAGTTCCCATCAGCAATCCTACCGTCTCCCGTACGCACGAGGTGAAGTTTGGCGCTAATGTCGTCTGGCTGGACTGCGTGGATAACTACACGCATTCGGAGACCTGGCTGCAACTCACCGTCCCCGATGTCGAAGAAGCGACAAACTATCTGCTGTCCAAGGGAGTCGAAACCTGCGACGAGCTCGAGGAAATCCCCCAAAACATGCACTGGATCCAAGACCCGGCAGGCACGGTCTTCAACTTGCAAAATCGGGAAGCCAAGTAGCAAAAACCAGCTCCGGGAAAACTCTGCGCCCTTTGCGTCACTGCGGAAAAAAATCACGACCTGCACAACAAAGGTTAATAATCCAGCTTCTGAAGAAGCAAGACAGCCAATTTGAAGTATAATGACTCTGCGACTCCCCACCTCTGCGAGAAATGAAAATCTCTCGCAGAGCTGCCAAGACGCAAAGATCCAGCCCTCTCTATCCGCGAAACCTCCGCGCACTTTGCATCACTTTCGGTAAAAATCAGCTCGAAGCGATCTTTTCCAACCCTCAACTGGCTTTGCCGAAACCTGAGATCTTGCCTCTTTCCCACCACCGGAGATACGATCGTCTTCCTTCGGGCCACAAAGTTCCTGGTCTCTACAGGCCAAACTATTAGGAAAGTGTTCGAAGATAAAATGGTAGCCACGAATTTTTAACTTTCACTCCTCGAGTTTCAGCACTTGACGTAAAGCACCCGGACATTGCCGCATTTACCTAGTAGAAAAGCGGAAGAATTTCTGAGCTTTATTCACTGCCAAATTCCCGAAAACGATGAGAAAGATCCTTGTTCTTGAGTTCATTACCCTGGATGGAGTCATCCAAGCTCCGGGCGGACCAGAGGAAGATCCATCGGAGAATTTCAAATATGGCGGTTGGGTGGCACCCTACGATGACGAAACCTCGGGCCAGATGATGGAGACACTCTTGAAACCTGCCGACCTTCTTCTAGGCAGAAAGACCTTTGAGATCTGGGAAAATTATTGGCCAAAACACGTCGAATACTGGCCCACCATCAATGAGGTCACCAAGTACGTACTCTCCCACACCAGAGAAAAATCAGACTGGGAAAACTCAGTTTTCATCGAAACTGTGTCAGACATCAAAAAAATCAAATTTTCAGAAGGATTGGATATTCACGTTTGGGGCAGCAGCGAAGTCGTGCAGATGCTACTCAGGCATGAGTTGGTTGACGAAATGTGGCTGATGATTCACCCGGTGATTTTGGGCCATGGCAAAAGGTTGTTTGACGACCGCGCAAACGCAAGCGCGTTTACCCTCAAAGAAAGTATCGTAACACCCAAAGGAGTAATCATCGCATGCTACGAACGGGCCGGAGAAATCAAAACGGGGCGGGTCGGAACTTAACGAATATTGGAAATGCTATTCTTTGCCGTGTCGTGCTTGGTCTTCATGATGTCACTGATTGCCTCATAGCTCCTGTTTTCACTCTGCATTTGTTGTTGTAGTTGCAGGTATTGAAGGTTGAAGGAAATTTGGGTTTCCTGTAGCTGCTTCGCAGCGAAACCCGCAGGTGACAGCGACTTTCCCTTTTTCGATGACGTCGGAGTAAGCGCGGAATTTACTCCATCGTATATCGATTCAACCTTCTCAAGACTTTGGATCAGATTCATCTGCCTCGAGTCAAGCTCTTGCATTTTTTCGAGTAGATCCAGCCGCTCTTTCTCCATCTGTTTCAGTTCCTTTCGGATTTCCTTGAACTCTGACTCTGCCTGTTCGAAGGCCAATACCTTGGCTGTTACCTCTGGATCATTGGTGGAGGCTACCTGCGCAGCTACCACGTTGCTTAGGAATAGGGCCAGCGCCAAGCAGGCCAATAGTTCTATTTTCATAATCTATTTTTTGACGAAACTTCAATTCTCCTTGGAGAGTTTCTCCAGAGAACACGTTACCAATTGTTAATAGCAGGAAATTATGCCTTTGCTCCCCGAACTTCCACTTCCCAGAGAACAATTCCAAAAATAATTATGAACTAAAAAACAACGTTGTACAACATAAAGAGTTTTGTTTCTGGCGCTATTGTGGCTAATTTTTAGACGAATCTATTCTTGTCTTACTCAGATGATCCATCGCTTTTATTCATGAAAACAATTTTCGACCCCATGATCAGAGCAAAACTGATTGAAAGAATTGAGCAGATCAGTGAAAAAAACAGCGCTGTCTGGGGAAAAATGAATATTCACCAGATGCTGAAGCACAATACCTACTGGAATGGCTGGGTGCTCGGGACAGATCCGCATACTTATCGACAGGAGTGGTTGGGGAAAATTTTCGGGAAAATGGCGCTGAAGAGCATGATCAAAAACGAAAAACCTTTTGACAAAAACATCCCGACTTCGGCGCAGTTCAAAGTGAAAGACACCAGCTGCGACCTAGAGTTCGAAAAGGCCAAATGGATCTTATTGGTGAAGGAGTACGAACGTTTTCACAACCCAAACTTCGTCCATGATTTCTTCGGTAAGATGTCCAAAGAGCAAATCGGAATTCTGGCTTACAAACACTCTGACCATCATTTGAGGCAGTTTGGAGCGTAGTGCCAACCGCCTTCTTACATCACCACCAAAATCCTTCGACCTCCCTTTGCAATGGCTCAAATCCAATAAAAAATTCGAAACCAAAAAGAGGGTTCCTCCAGATCCAAACGAAAGTAAAAAAGTCTAACTCTTAAATCAGTCCTTCCAAAATCAATTTCCATGAAGAAATCAATAAGCTTACTGGCTCTTTTTTTCACCCTCATCTACAGCTACGCCCAGGCCCAAGATGCCCAGGAAATCATTCAACTGGACTTGGCTTGGGAGAAAGCAATCTTCGACTCCAATGTGGAGTTTTTTGAAAACACTCTCGCCGAAGACTTTGTCTGGGTCCACAATCACGCGGGCACGATCGACAATAAAACAGCCGCGGTCAACAGGGCAAAACGCCTCCGCGATGGTCAAAATGACACCACCAAAAGCCGAGTTTCTCGGGACCACAAGGTAATCTTCCTTGGCAATACCGCCGTAATTACCGGATTTACGGTGGTGGATCGGCCCCCAAGCCCGGTAAACTACCATTTCATGAGAACCTATGTCAAGGTAAATGGCGAATACAAACTCTTGGCAAATCATACCATGGCCGTGCCTGATGAGGAGGTGAAATAGTTTTTTGTCAACAGTCCATGGACGACAGCCGACGGCCAAATTCGGTCTCCTGGCACCTCAAGCATCTTTGCGCTCAGAAGAAGTAAATCACTTTCTCAGAAGATCCTGCTTTGAAAAAAATCCTCCTTCTCCTCGTCATCTATTTGGCTTTTATCAGCCTCGGTCTTCCCGATTCCCTCTTGGGAGCTGCATGGCCTGCCATGTTTGGAGATCTTTCGGTTCCGGTGGATTACGCGGGGATTCTTTCCATGATCGTAGCAGCAGGCACGGTGGTTTCCAGTCTTTTCAGCGGAAAGGTCATCGACAAATTCGGAGTCGCACCCGTCACCACGGCAAGTGTTCTGATTACTGCATTAGCCTTGATGGGTTACTCCCAATCACACCATTTCGGTTACCTCTGCCTTTTGGCGATTCCCCTCGGTTTGGGCGCGGGAAGTGTGGATGCCGCGCTCAACAACTACGTCGCACTGCACTATCAGGCTCGACACATGAACTGGCTTCACAGCTTCTGGGGAGTCGGCGCGGCGATCGGGCCGATCATCATGGCAAGTCACCTGGCAAAGGGAGAATCTTGGTCAAATGGCTACCAAACAGTCGCCTGGATTCAGATTGGCTTGGTGGTGATCTTGCTGGCCGCCCTACCGCTCTGGGTCAGGGGAAAATCAGAAAAATCGGCGCATCAGCAGGCAAAGTCTCCCGGCATCATATCATTGCTCACCACGCTCCCGGGACTCAAACAAGCCTTGTTGGTGTTCTTCTGCTACGGTACCCTCGAGACAAGTTTTGGACTTTGGGGAGCCAGTTACCTGGTGTTTGAGCGAGGCTTCGAGGCCGATCAAGCGGCGAGGTTCGTCTCCCTGTACTTTCTGGGCATTACCCTCGGTAGGTTTTTCTCAGGCTTTCTAACCAGCCATTTCTCCAATCGTCAATTGGTTTATTTGGGACAGGGCGTAATTGGCGTTGGGATTCTGATGCTGTTTCTCCCGTTTTCCGCCACGATCCTACCCGGATTTTTGCTGATCGGACTGGGTTGTGCGCCGATCTTCCCCAGCCTTCTGCACGAGACCCCGGTCAACTTTGGGAAACAATATTCTCAATCCATCATGGGCATGCAGATGGCCAGCGCCTACGTGGGCATTACGCTGATGCCTTTTCTGTTCGGAAAAATGGCCTTCTTTACCGGCCAAGGCTTTTTGCTGGCCTTTTTGGGGATTTTTCTGGGGCTGATGTTTTTGTTCACAAAGATGCTGAACCAGTCGGCAAAAGCTCGGTGAGACAGGCTTGGAAATTGGAAAACGCCGTTCAAATTAAATCTCTATTTTTAGAGGAAAATCATAGTTGTACTCAAAGCCTCAATCCCAGCAGATGGGATGTTCTGAAAAATGACGCAAAGCCAAAAAGCCTTACTTCTTGCCGTTGTCATTCCAACTATCTATGGCCTGATTCTTCGATTTCTATTTGGACTCGACGAATGGAATGAAATTTTCGGAATAATGACCCTTACTTTTTTGATTGTACTCCCCGGAATCATGGGGATTCTGACTGTATATTTCTCCCCAATTGACAGCATTAGAAAAACCGAATATCGCGTACTAGCTCCATGGGCACCCGTCTTCCTACTTCTTATCATTACGCTACTTTTTTCGATTGAGGGGTGGGCATGTTGGCTGATGATCTTGCCCATCTTTTTGCTTATGGCCTCGCTGGGCGGGCTACTCGGAGGACACCTAAAATTGAAAAAATCAGAAAAAAAACTAAGCGTCTCTCTCGTTGTACTCCTACCCTTCTTATTTGGCCCTCTTGAAAGTCTGGTGGACTCGCAACCAACAACTTTCGTTGCCTATACCTACATCGACATCAAAGCTCCAGCGGACAAAATCTGGAATCAAGTGACCAAAGTCTCCGAAATATCACTTGAGGAAGACAAAGGCTACTTGACCAGATTTTTGGGATTTCCTCGTCCGGTGAAGGCAGAATTGATCTTTGAGGGAATCGGAGCTTATAGGTCTGCCATTTTTACCAATGGGTTAGTTTTCCATGAGACTGTCACAGAATACAAGGAAAATCAAAAAATGAGTTTCACGATTAAAGCCAATCCTCACGAAATCCCCTCCACTACTTTGGATAGTCATATAGTTATTGGCGGTGAATTTTTTGATGTTTTAAACGGAACCTATGAGTTGGAGGCTATTTCAAATAACTATTACCGTCTTCACCTCTCCAGCCAATTTCAAATGAATACCACTTTCAATTTCTATGCAGGCTGGTGGGGAAAACTTATTATGAAGGATATTCAAAACAATATTTTACAGGTTGAGAAAAAGAGAGCTGAGATGAATGTAAAATAGACAAAAAGCCAACAGTACAGTTAAGTCAATATAAAAGATCACTTTTATGACAGTCAGACTTCTCTTCGATCCGAAAATATCCCCGTCTCAAAACCGTCGATGCTTTGGGTATTTTTTCGCTCCCAATACTCCTCTATTCCCTGCCTTCCCTGCTTGCTTGACCATGCGTTGAGCGTCTCGCGTTCCTCCCTGAAGTCCATGAAGGGCACCGCAAAACCGCAGCTGGTTTGCACCAAATCCACCTCCATCTCGATGACTTGTCGGGAACCGGTGTTGGGTGGAAAGAGCCCGATATAATCCTCAAAACCCAGGTCTCTCTTATGGAAGATCTTGGCCTGTCCATAAAGACGGAGGATCAGGGGCTTGCCCTCAAAGGCGCAAAACATGACGGTCATCCGCGGATTGAGCAGCAGATGGGCCGCGGTCTCGTTTCCGCTGCCCGTCAGGTTGAGCCAGACGACTTTGTTGGGGCCGATCACCCGAAAGGAATCCGTGCCCTTGGGTGAGACATTCACACGCCCCTCGTCAGCAGCCGTACCGACGAAGAAGATCTTCTGGGCCGAAATAAAATCCCTCAGTTCTTCGGTAATGGAGTCCAGTTGCTTGCCCATATTTTTTTGATGTTTGTGAAAAATAGCGAATCAGCCCGCAATCGCCAAAGGCTTATTTACCCAGTTCCTTGTGTGCCAGAGGCTTTTCCAATCGAAAAGAATCCCGATCCACGTCCAGTTCCAGTCCCCAGCGTTTGAGGCTGGGCAGCTCCAGCGCCTTTTCCCGAAACTGATCCGGAGTCATGATGGGAATGCCGTAGATGATGGGAAAATACCGTTCGCAAGTCGGGCAATTCAGAATTCCCTCGATGATTTGTCGGTCTTCGGTTTCGTGAAAGACCTGCACCTGCAAGTCGCTTTTGTCAAAGGAGCAGCAGAGCTTATCCAATAATTTTCTGTTCATGGTTTGGATTTTAGTAGTTGTAGATAGGCGTTTGCGGCCTGTTTGGGATCCTCGGCACCCAAGATCCCGGAGATGACCGCGACTCCCTCGTAGGCGTAGGCATCGAGCTGGGGCAGGTTGTCGGGCCTGATTCCCCCGGAGAGAAAGATCGGCAGAACGGTGAGTTCCCTGGCCTTTTGGATGCTGGAGGGCAAAACCAGTTCGCAGGTATCGACCGAACTGGAGGGAAAGACGGAGCAAAAACTGATGTAGGAAAGCTGGTTTTTGTCCGCCCATCGGACGAGATCCAGGTCGTTTCCCACGGTAATCCCGAGAAGTTTTTCTGCGAAAAGCGGCCGGATTGCATCCCAGTTTTCGGGAATCCGATCCAGATGAACTCCATCCAATTCTGCCTCCAAAGCCAGCTCCAAATCGGCGTTGATCAGCACAGGCACCGCAAACTCCGAGGCTATGGTTTGGATCTTTTTGGACAGTTCAACTTTGTCTTTGTGGCAAAAAGTCTCCGGCCAATGGTTCCAGATCTGCACTAAGCCGACACCTCCCTCCAGTGCCTGTCTGAGACTTTTGAGCAGGGATTTTTCCTCCTGGACAGGATCCAGCACGAGATAGATTCCTTCTAGCTTCCTCATCGCTTACCTTCCTGAAATGCTTTGAAAAAGGCAGCCCAATACGGGTCTTTGCCGTCAAACTCTGCCTCAGAGATTTCCCCGTTTGCTTTTACAAGCAGCTTTTTCCGCTCCGCAGTAAATACTCCAATGGCAGTTGCAGGCACTCCATTTTCCGCCATGGCCTGAATCAATTTCTCCTCAAATCCAGCCGTCACCGACATCAGCATGGCTCCCGCTCCCACTGAGATCAGGGGATCGATTCCAAAGAGATCGGCTACTTTTTGAACCTCCTCTGGAACCGAGACTTTATCCGGCTCCAAGCGGAAGCCCAAACCGGAAGCGTCGGCCATCTCGATCAAGGCGCCCAGCACCCCGCCCTCAGTCACGTCATGCATAGCCCGCAGTTCTTGCCGGGGTTTCAGCGTGCCGGAAGCAATCAGCGCTTCCGGCAGCACAGAGAGTTTCCAGAAGTTGGCACTGGCCTTTTCCTGTAGTTCTGTTCCAAAAGCATCCCGCACACTTTGCGGAAAAGCCATAGCAAGCAGCGCCGTACTCGAGAGCGCCGCATGTTTGGTCAAGAGGATCACATCGCCCACTTGGGCCTGACTGCTGCTCAGGATTTGGTCCGCGGAAGCCTGGAGAAACATCGTTCCTCCCCCGGCGATGGTGGACTCCTGCCCCGGGATCTGCCCGGTATGCCCACCCGTGATCGCAATCCCGAGCTCCTCGCAAAGCGAATGGATATGTCCCCAGTATTCGCCAAACTGCTCCCGAGAAAGGCTGGGAGGCAGATTGAGGACAAACTGCGCAAACTGCGGTGCAAAGCCGGTGGTGCTCATGTCATTGGCCAGCAGGTGAACCGACAGCCACGCGGAGACTTTCATCCCCAAGCTAGGAATCAGCGAAAGCGGATCGCTGGAAACCGCCAGGGCGTGTCCACCACCCAAGTTGACAATCGCGGTATCCACCCCAAAAGCAGGTCCACAGCTCACCTCCGGCCGCTTCGCTCCGCAGAGATTCATCAAGTCTTCCTTGAAGACCTGGGCGTCCACTTTTCCCGAAAAATCCCCAAAAGCCGCCATCAGACGTCCAGGAGTTTGACATGAAAGCCGAAGAAGTCTCCATAAGGAACCTTCCACTGCTGCTTGGGAAACCACTTTGGAAGGCCCGTCGCATTCCAGTCAATGGTGTATTTCCGGTCGGGCAGCGCCTCCGCCACCAGGTCCTTGAGGGAGGCGGGCGTGTAAAAATGCGCCGTGGTGTAGTAGTTGTTTTTCCCAAAAGCCTGCTGCACGCGGCGGCGGATCAGCTTGGGCGTGTTGCGGTTCATCATCCCAAAGATGATCCCGTACTTGCCCACACGCACGGCTTCACGGATCACCGCCACAGGGTTTTGGTAGTATTCGAAAGTCGTCACGAAAGCCAGCGCGTCGAAAGAATGATCCTTGAAAGGCATGTTGTGGGAGTCGGCCAACACCAAATCCCCGCCAAAGAGCTGCACGCCCTGCGCGAGCATGAAGGGAGAGATGTCGCCGCCCGTGGCCTCCAGGCCTATCTCGTGCCACCAGCGGGTGAAGCGTGTGGTGCCACAGCCAAACTCCAAAAGGGTTTTCACGCGATCATCTTGCTTGATGAGGCCTGCCAGCGTCTTTTTTTGCCAGACTTCCTGCTCCTTGTAGGGGCCTTCGTAGTACTGCTCGTAGTGGTCGGTGTCGTCGCGGTTGAAAAACCACTCCTTCCTCCCCTGCCAAGTGCGCAGCTTTTCGGGAGCCACCTCGAATGTTTCTTGTTTGATCAGTTCGCTCATTGGTCTAAATGTTAGACCTGAATGCATCCAGAAAAGGTATAAAGGCGGACGCCTTTGACAATTCCTACGCTGGCATTATCCAGATCAGGTATTCGGGTATGATCTCAGCCTTTCAGTAAGGCACCCCGTTGTGTTTATTTCTTGGCCAAATATAGGGCTGTATTTGGTTTCGCCAACAGTCGAAGGCCCGCCGTCCACCGTACTTGTCAAAAAACCGACTTCGAAAGGCCCATGGAAAATGGTTTTGAAAGAAATTCGCCTAGACGTATATTTTGGCAAGCTCAAACCCAAGCCATGAAAGTCCTTCTGAAATCCGCCTGCGTCTGCTTTTTCCTTTTACTCTGGGAAAAAAGTCCAGCCCAAGACTTCCAGCAAGCCCTGAATTCTGAACTCAGCGAAAAGATGCCTGGGATTCTTTTTACCATCGAGTCGGGTGACGAAAAGCTCTCTTGGAGCGGCGCGGCTGGTCTGGATGACATCACAAAGAAAGACTCCCTGAGTCCCGAGCAAACCTTCCGCATCGCCAGCGTCACCAAGACCTACGTGGCCGCCAGCATCCTCAGACTGATGGAGAAAGGCAAATTGACCCTAGACGACCCCATATCCAAGCATCTCTCGGAAGAGCATGCCGCGATACTTTCCCAAGATTATGATGTGGACAAGATTACCGTCCGGCAGATCTTGAGGCATTCCGCCGGTCTCTTTGACCATACCCACGCGCCGGAGTTTTTCGACATCATCCTCCAAACTCCAAGCCATGAGTGGACCCGCACCGAGCAGTTGCGCATGTGTGTGGAAAAAGGCGAACCCATCGACCCTCCCGGTCAGCAGTTTAGCTACTCGGACACCGGCTATGTGATCCTCGGGGGCCTCATCGAGCGCTACACCGGCAAAAGCCTGGACGCCGGAATCAAGGAATTGTTGGGATTGGAGAAGCTTGGGCTGGCGCGAACCGACTTTGAGCGGGTCGATCCCGCCACGGACAAGCTGCGCATCCATCAGTACTTTCAGGGCATGGATACATATGGCTTCAGCCCTACCATGGACTACTTCGGCGGCGGGGGATTTCTCTCGACTACTCAGGAGTTGGTAGACTTCTTTCAGGCGCTGTTTCAGGGGAAAATCTTCGAAAATCCAGAGACGCTACAGCTTATGCTGGAACCCGTCACCTATACCGAAAAAGCCCAAATGGACTATCAGATGGGTATGTACAGGGTGAAAGTCAATGGGCTGGATGCGTATTGCCACTCGGGTTTCTGGGGCACGCAAGTACTCTATATCCCCGAGCTGGATCTCTATCTCGCCGCCAATTATTCCGCAGGATGGAGAGGAAGCGCGGTAGCGCCGATTTTTGGGAAGATTTTGGAGGAAAAGTAGTAATCAAATTCCTAGATCCGCCCCTACGTAGCGAAATAAATCCTTTAGTCCCCAATCGCAAGCACAATTAAATTTCATTTGATGCCAGACCTCAAAATCGTACCTTTGGTCTAATGGACTCGATTTTAAAATCAATTGAAATATGTGCTGGGGCAGGCGGTCAGGCGCTGGGCTTAGAGGAGGCTGGTTTTGAGCATTTGGTTCTTGTAGAGATAGAAAAGCCGGCATGTGACACTCTCAAGTTCAACAGACCTGACTGGAATGTCCAAAATATGGATGTACATTTTTTTGATGGAACCCCATATCGAGAATTGGACGTAGATCTACTTGCTGGAGGTGTGCCTTGCCCTCCCTTTTCAGATGCTGGCCTAAAGCTAGGCGACAAGGATGAGCGCGATTTGTTTCCAGAAGCCTTGAGGCTGGTGAGCGAGATTAATCCCAAAGCCGTCATGCTAGAGAACGTAAAAGGTTTATTCAATAAAGATTTTGATAACTATAGAAATAGTATAGAAAAGTGGTTGAACGATCACGGATATGAGACGGATTGGAGACTTATAAATTCCTCAGACTTTGGAGTTCCACAGCTCCGACCAAGAACCATCCTCATTGCGATGAAACCAGAATATTTCAAACATTTCCATTGGCCGCACAAAAAAATAAAGCCAAAGACAGTGGGAGAGGTGCTTTATGAAGACATGTCATCTCAAGGCTGGCTATTTGCTGAGCGTTGGAAACAGCTTGCAAATGACATTGCTCCAACTTTAGTTGGAGGATCAAAAAAACATGGAGGAGCAGACTTAGGGCCGACAAGAGCCAAAAAACAGTGGGAACAACTTTTCGTCGACGGAAAAGGCCTGGCAGACGCTCCACCTGTTAACGGTTATGAAGGCATGCCCAGACTGACTGTCGGCATGGCCGCCAAAATCCAAGGATTTCCTGCTGAATGGCAAATCACTGGTAAAAAGACACCTGCATACAGACAAGTGGGAAATGCATTTCCCCCACCAGTCGCCAAATCAATAGGAAACAATATCAAAGAAGCAATCATAAATGGTCGAAAAGAGCAAAGGAGCCAGGGCAAAGCTGAGGGAGTTTTTTCTTGAAAACATCGGAATAAAACTTGATTCCAATACCCTTAGAGAAGTAGCTGGAATCAGTGAATGGGCAAGAAGGGTAAGGGAATTAAGAAATGAAGAAGGGCTTGAAATCTTAACCCACAATGACCGAAGTGACCTAAAACCTGGGGAATACTTATTGATAACGGCCAAGCCTAAGCCTTCGTTTGAGAGAAGCATATCTAAAGAAACCAGAGCATTCGTCCTTGACAGGAACGGATTTACTTGCCAAATGTGCGGAGCCGCAGCCGGAGAACCCCACCTTTTCGACAATGGAAGAGTGACTAGGCTCCATATAGGCCATATTATAGACAAGTCTATGGGAGGAACAGACGACCGAGGCAACCTACGAGCTATCTGCTCTGTCTGCAATGAAGGCGCTTCCAACCTAACTCTAAATCGACCTGATACCATCAAACTTATAGCTCAAGTAAGAAGAGCCCCTAGCTCCGATCAACTGGATGTGTTAAAATGGCTTGTGGGAAAGTTTCCAAAACAAGCGGAAGAAATTCTTGGTAGAACTTAACAACAAAATTGTAAGTAAGTCCAGTCTGGAGTTGGCACAACTCCAGAACACAATATATCATTAACTCACTTCCCCACCCCCGCAATCATCCTCAATGGTTCGCCCCTTCCGTCCTTGATCGTCATGGGAAGTGCGGTAGCGACGATTTTCGAAAAAATTCTGCTTGAAACCCAAACACTCTAAATTCAATTTGATGACTTATCGACTTACACATTTCTGGCTTCGCCTTCTTTTTTTGGGATTGCTTGCCTTTCCTTTTTCCCTAAAAGCTCAGGACAAGAAACCCAATATCATCCTCATCATGGCCGATGATCTTGGTGTGGAAACGATCGGATCTTACGGAGGCACCTCCTATTCCACACCTTTTATAGATGCCATGGCCGAGCAAGGCGCGCAGTTCGAAAACTGCTTTGCGCAGCCGCTCTGCACCCCCACGAGGGTACAGCTCATGACCGGGCAGTACAATGTGAGAAACTACACCCAATTTGGCCAGCTTGATCGCGGAGAAAAGACCTTCGCCAACCTTCTCAAGGATGCGGGATACAAGACCGCCATCGCCGGAAAATGGCAGCTCGGCAAGGAAGCTGACTCGCCCCAGCATTTCGGCTTTGACGAGTCCTGCCTCTGGCAACAGGTCTTGGGCGCAACGGATGAAAATGGATTTGACACGCGCTACTCCAATCCAGTATTGGAGGTCAACGGAGTTGCCAAGCAGTTTGACGGGGGACAGTTTTCGGCAGACGTCAACAGCGATTTTTTGATCGATTTTATGGAAAGGAATCGGGATCAGCCCTTTTTCCTCTACTATCCGATGATCATCACCCATTGTCCCTTTGTCCCAACGCCAGACTCCAAAGACTGGGATCCCAGCAGTCCTGGCTCCCCTACCTACAAGGGCGACGCGCAGTACTTTGGGGACATGGTCGCGTACATGGATAAGACCGTGGGGAAAATCCTGGCCAAGGTGGATGAACTCGGCCTGAGCGAGGAGACCATCATCATCTTCACCGGAGACAACGGCACCGACGTACCCGTAGTCTCCCAGTATCGGGGACAAGCCTACGTTGGCGGCAAGTCCCGCACTACCGACAATGGCATCCACGTTCCCTTGGTGGTCAAGTGGGACAGTCACATCTCCCCAGGCACTCAGAGCGAGGATCTGATCGACTTCAGTGACTTTCTGCCAACCCTCCTGGATCTAGCCGGGGTCAAAAGCCCAAAGGCGCTTCCCGTAGACGGCGTGAGCTTTTTGCCCCAGCTGATGGGCAAAAAAGGAAACCCAAGGGACTGGGTATATTTCTGGTATTCCAGAAATGGAGATATGGAAAGCCTGAAGGAGTTTGCCAGAAACAAGGAATATAAGCTCTACGCCACGGGTGAGTTTTACAACATCCAAAAGGATTGGGAGGAAAAGCAGCCCCTCGCCATGGATCAATTGGATCAAGCGGACAGAAAAGCCCATCAGTCTTTGGAAAAGGCATTGAAGAAGTTTGAGGGGATTCGGTAATCGACCGACTCTTCGGTATCGAGCTCAGAATGTTAGCGAACGATACCCCGAGGCAAAAATCTGCTGTCCTAACAAAAATCGGAACACAGTGTATTTTTTACGTATAAAGTATAGACATTAGTACGTGCAATAATTTCAGCGGTCATGGACACTAAACTTACCCTAAAGCTTGACAAAGAGGTCATTGAAAAGGCGAAAAAGTATGCTTCTGGTCAAAAAAGGAGTCTTTCTGGCTTGATCGAGTCCTACCTGAAATCTCTTATCAACACGGATCCGACCAAAAAATCGGACGGAATTGAAATTTCTCCCTTTGTAAAAAGTATGCAAACAGGAGTCAAACTCCCTGCGGACTTGGATGAAAAAAATGCTTACCGACATCATCTTTCCGAAAAACACAAGTAATGGAAAGGCTGTTTTTAGACACCAATGTTGTCGTGGATCTGCTTGGAGAGCGAGAACCTTTCTATGAATCTGCCGCAAAAATCGCTTCCCTTGCAGACAATGGAAAGATCGAATTGGTTGTTTCAGCCTTGACTTATTCCACGGTCTTCTATCTACTTTCCCGATATGAAAATCAATCCATCGCAAAAGAGAAAATCAGAAAGTTTAAAGTGATTGCCCAGACTGCGGATCTGACAGACACCGTTCTGAACAAAGGTCTTTCCTCCAATTTCTCGGACTTCGAGGATGCACTCCAATACTATTGCGCGGTCAGTTCCAACTGTACCCTCATTATCACCAGAAATGGAAAGGACTTTAAGGAATCCGATATTCCTGTGTTGACTCCAGACGAATACCTGAACTCGCTACATAAAGTCTGACGCTTTCATTAACATCCCAAATCCCTCACAATCTCCCAACCCCCGCAATCACCCTCAACGGCCCTCCGCTTCCCCCTTTGATCTTCATCGGAAGTGCCACGACATAAAACCCGCTTGCGGGCAACTGATCCAGATTAGCCACATTTTCGAAGCCGGGGATATTGTGTCCCATCAGCACCTGATGGGCCGCAAAATCCTTGGATTGCCCAAAGTCTAGGCTCGGCGTGTCCAAACCCACCGCATTGACCTTCCTTTTTTCTGCCAAAAACTGGGCAGCCTCGGGATGAATCCCCGGAAAATGCAACTCCAGGATCGCCTCCAGGCCCATCTTGGCTGTACCAAAGTATTTCTCCCGATCAGGGTAAAACTTTCCATAACCTGTACGAAACAGGACGATGCTATGCTCGGGGATTTGTCCGTTTTCCTTTTCCCAGGCCAAGATCGCCGCGGTATCGATCCGATAATCCCGGTCTACAAGCGCCAATTCGCTCACGTCGATCAGGACAGCCGCTCCGGTCAACTGATCCAGGCGAAGTTCGTCGAGCTTCTGTCCCTTCTCAGAAAAATGGATAGGAGCATCTAGGTGCGTGCCCCCATGTTCGGGGGTGGAAAGGCTGTAAGAGGAGTAAAAATAGCCACCCTCAGTCATCCCTTCCGCCTCGGCCTCCAGCTCAAATCCCGTGGGATTGTTGGGCCAATAGAGTGTAGCGGAGTCAAAAGCATAGCTCAGGTCGATCCATTCCAAGCTGGCGAGACTCGCCAGTGGATCAGCAGTTTTGGACTCCTCGGGAGCTTGGCAGGAAACAGTCCATGCCGTTAACATGAGAACAAAAAGACAAAGGCTAGGTCGCATAGTAGAGGGGATTAGCGTGGCTTTCGAAGGAAATCCCGCGAAGCCAAAGGGACATCAGGCCTCAAAATAAAAAACTTTAGTCAGAAAAACTCCCACATTCTGACGCTTCGAAGCTCTCCCCACCACGGAGAAAACAAATCCCATTTACTGACCTATAAACCTCCCTTTTCGGCTCAGTTCTCGGGCTTCAAAGGCAGGCAAACCACATAAGACTCCTCGCCGTCCTTGATCGCAAAGCCAATCATCTGCACGACGCCGTTTTCCTCATAGACAAAAGGTCGCTCCAGGCGTTGGGGCTTGAGCACAGATCCATCTTGCATAGGAATGACCTTGTCCATCAATTTAAACTCCGTCGCCTTGCTCCAGTTGATCCCATCGGGCGAACTCACCAGACCTATGAAATGCTCGGTGGAGTGGAAAATCCCGTAGTAATAGCCCCTCGACTCGTCGTACCAAAGTGACATGTCTTCGGTATCCAAGTAGTCGATGACCGGCTTGGGCTGAATCACAAAGTCCCCGTCCGGCCGCTCACTAATCGCCATGGCTTGGTTTCTCACAAATCCCGTCGCATTGGGTTTGTCTCCCTTCACGATCAGGTAGTAGCGCCCGTCCTTCCCCTGAGTGATTGCCGGGTTGACGGTCAAGGTAGTGATCGGCCCGCTCGGCTCGATCAAAGGCCCATCTTGACGAACCCAAGGCCCATCGAGGGATTCTGCCACCGCGACTCCGGTTCGCTGGTTGGGGCGAAGAATCTTCCAAATAGGATGCTGGTATCCCGTATGGCTAGTTTCCAGCAAATCCTCTTCCGAGTAGTCCATATCTTCTCCCAAGTTGGTGGAGATATAATAGAGGTAATACTTTCCCTCATAGAATCGGATCTTAGGATTATGCGCCGTTATGGCGTCCCAATGTCCTTTCCCTCTTCCTTTCAAGACCGTTTCCTTGTATTCCCAAGGTCCTACCAGACTGTCAGCTATCGCATGGGCGACTTCGGAGTAGACCAGCCATCCGGTAAATTTGGAGGATTTTGGCCAGCGGGAATAGAACAGATGGTATTTGCCATCCTCACCTTTGACGATCGAACCGCACCAGTTGAAATAGCCTTCGGTATTGAAGATATTTTCCGGCCCGACGGATAAAATGCGCTCGGAAAGCTTGAGATCATCCTGAGCCGAAAGGCGACCGACCAGCAAAGAGAGGATAAGGACGCCTAGGATTTGGGTAAAAATATTCAATTTCATAATTTACTTTTTACTGAAAAGCCCTCTTTGGGGGAGGGCTTCTTGATTTTTTATTCCAAAAATCTTTGGGGATCATTGATGCTTTTCCAACATCCCCTTGATCAGCTTGTAGCCATTCTCTGCCATATCCCAAGGCTCGGAGAAATTTCTCCATACACCAATCGAATTGGCAAAGGCAGGATCATTTCGGGTGAAGCCCTCGATGGTCAGCCAGCCGGAGTAGCCTACTTTTTTGAGCGCCGCGAAGGTCTCGTCAAAGTTCACATGACCCGAACCCGGAGTTCCCCGGTCGTTTTCAGAGATATGGAAATGCCCCAATCGAGGTGCGATCAGCTCGATGGCAGCACCCAGCTTTTTCTCCTCCATGTTCGCGTGATGGGTATCAAACATCGCCTGCACGTTGGGATGGTTGACCTTTGCCAGCAGGTAGTCGAGCTGCTCCATGGTGTTGGCCAGGTAGCACTCGAAACGGTTGAGTGCCTCGGCTGTCAAAAGAATCCCCAGCTTTTGGGCATAGTCGCCCATCTCATGCAGGACTTCAGCAGACCAGTTGTATTCATCTTCTTCGGGAGCGCGGGAGGCAAAGGTGGCAAATGCCGAATGGAATGGTCCGCAAAGCACTTGGGAATTCAGATCCGCCGAACGATCCAAAACCCAGCGCAACCTTTCTTTGGACTTCTCACGAATTTTCGCATCTGGAGAGATCGGGTTTTCTTCCGGACTCAATACCGTCACGGTAGTCACTTCCAGACCGATATCCGCGCAGTGTTTCCCCACCAGTTGGAAAGACTCCTCAGGGGATCCCCCCACAAAAAACTCTGCCCCATCGTATCCGATCGTCTTCAATCGGTCAAGGACAGGCAGCAAATTCTCAGACATCTCTGCTGACCAAGCCAGCACATTAAATCCTATTTTGTTCATTTCTATCAATCAAAAATTTCAACCTCCCACTTCTTCATTATTCTAAATTCGGCATTCGATATTCGATATTTCTAAATTTTTAAATAATGAATATCGAATGACGAACCTCGAAGTGTATTGATACTTAAATCTAGCTACTTGCTACTTATTTAAAATCTGCCACTTTCATCCCTTTTCTGAATGTATCAAAGCCAAACATCGTCGGCGAGTAGCTTCCCACCAAGTCCACATTCAGCTCGGGAGTGACGGCTTCCGGCATTTCCAACAGCCAAAAAGAGGCGTTGAGCACCAAGCGGCGAAGGTCCTCGCTCTGGAAGCCCAGGGATGAACCTATGGTCGAAGCGAAGGCCATTCCCTGCTTGCCTCCCTCGATCTGATAGGGCTTGGTCCAGGCGATTGGCATCACGGATTTTTCCCACATCAGCGGGGCTTTGTCGTCCATTCCGGCGGTAGACTGTCCATAGAGCAGGACTTGCGCTTCGGCCGGCAGGCTTTTGATCCCATACACGTCTTCGGGCACCCAGATGTCATCCACACCGCGTAGGACGGGATGGTCGTTCATCAGCTGTACTCCGTCGAGAAGCGCGCGGGTACCCTCCTTGCCGTGCTTACCGTGGTGGTTGATCCAGGTCTCCCCAAAGATCCGCTTGCCAAAGCCCTGTTCCCAACCGGCTTCTTTGCCGTTCCAAGCCCATTTAGCATAGGGAGACGCTTTGTCTTTGGAGTAGGCAAAAGCATGGGTGGAGGTTCTCAGACCGATGATAGGTTTACCGGCTTTCAGGAAGTTCTCGATGTACTTGCTTTGTTCGTCGGGCAGTTCACGAAAGCGGGTCAGCATGATCATCAGATCGGCTGTTTCGAGGTGCTCGAGTCCGGGGATGTTGTTCTGGAAATTCGGGACGATGTCCCCGCTGCCCGGTTCGATCGGAAACAAGACAGTGGTCTTGAAGCCGTGGCGTTCGGAGAGGATCTTGGCCAGCATGGGCATGGACTCCTCGGAGCGATACTCGTCGTCACCGGCTACCAGCACGACGTGCTTGCCTTTGCCGGGGCCTTCTTTTCCCTCGTATTGGAGAAAAGTCTTGCCGTTTTGAGCGCAGGCTACCAGGCTAAAAGAAGCAAGTAAAAAACTGAGGGTCAGTATTTTGAAAATTGATGACATAGGTTAAAATGATTTAGATGGAATTCCAAGCTTCAAAATAGACCTTTTGGACAAATTGGAAGCGCAGAATTCCAGATTCGGTTATTTTCTTTTGAAAATCCACTTGACCGCTGATACTAACAGCAGCACAATAATCCCCACAACCAATCCGAAAAGAAATTCCTTGACGATTCCGGGCCAGGTCGGAAGCAGGTGATGGAAAAACTCAACGTTGTGGACGAAAATCCCTCCTGAGACCAAGAGCAAAGCGATGGTTCCGATAAATCCCAAAGCCCTGATTAACATGGGCAGTGCATTGACCAGTAAGAGCCCGACTTTATCCGAAAAGCTATCGTCTTTGTCGTTGAGTGCAATAAGTTTGGCGCCAAATTCGTCCATCCGCACAATCAGCCCAACTATTCCATATACACCGACGGTCGCTATCAATGCGATTATGGTGACGACTATGATCTGAGTGGACAACGATTCGCCTACTACCGTACCCAGCGCGATGATGATAATCTCAACTGAAAGAATAAAATCAGTCGTGACGGCAGACTTGATCTTTTGCTTTTCGAGAGCCAAAATCTGTTCTTCCGTAAGCTCATTTTCTAACTTAACCGCCGTTTCATGGTGGTGGGGTACAAAATACTCATAGATCTTCTCCGCTCCCTCGTAGGCCAAATACAAACCACCAATCACCAAAATAACCGTTACCGCCACGGGTAAAAAAGCACTGAGGAGAAAGGCCACGGGAAGAATGATGACTTTGTTCAGCAGCGAACCTTTGGTGATCGCCCACAGCACCGGCAGTTCCCGGTCGGAGACGAAACCTGATGCTTTCTCGGCATTTACGGCGAGGTCATCGCCCAAGATTCCGGCGGTTTTCTTTGCCGCCACTTTGCTCATCACTGCCACGTCATCCATCAGCGTGGCGATATCATCCAATAGGGCAAAAAGTCCTGAAGCCATTTTTAGTTATGATTTTTGATTTAAAATTTACGACGTCAATGGTAGCCGCCATCCTTGCGAAGATAAGGCTGGCGGTATAAAGTAACGAGCGAAATGAGAAGTTAGGTTTACGGAATCCGTGAACTTTGGCACTGAAAATTCCGAATCCTTACCACTTTTCCACCTTGCCACTTTCCAACTCCTTTTCAAAAATCAGCGGAAAAAACTTTCCTTCCATCTTTTCTCCCTTGGGAATCACAGGAACTCCCTTTAAAAGCGGTTCGTCGGAATCGGAAATCGTCCCATCTGCAAAGACATTGAGCACAAAAGCCTTTCGGGAATGACCGGAATCGTTTGCGAAACTTCCATGCACCAACAAGGGATGATGGAATGCCGCATGCCCCGCTTTCAGCGGGATGGCGACAGGTTTGAAGTTTGCCTTTTGCTCCTCACTCATCATCGCCATAAGCCCGTTCATATCTCCAGCTAAGGCCGGTTTCTCCAACAATCCCCAGCAATGCGAACCCGGCACGTATTGGAGACAGCCATTTTCCTCAGTCGCATCATCGAGTCCACACCAGCAGGTCAGATGCTGCATCTCGACAGTTCGCGTCCAATAGCTATAATCCTGATGCCAGGCCACATTTCCACCGTGATGTGCGGGCTTGCAAAAGAGCTGATCGTGCCAAAACCTTACCGACCTATCTCCCAAGAGTTGGGAGGCGGCCATGCGAAAAGCCGGATTCCAGATCACATCGTGAAAGGCCTCGGCAATCCTCCAATGCCCCAGGGAATGAAAGAGAACTTTATTTGGATCTCCTGATTCGTTGCTGTGAAACTCATGGAAAAGGTGATGCTGCGGATGCGTTGGATCCATCACTTCGTCCAGCGCTTTTTTCAGCGCATCGATCTGATCTTGGTCTAGCAGCTTGATATCCGACAAATAGCCATTTTCATTAAAAAAGGCAATCTGCTCTTGGCTGAGTCGGTATTGATCCCAATCTTCCACAGTTTTGGGTTGGGGAAAAAGATCCGTGAGCAGGTGATGGAAGTCGGCTAGATCGTTCATTTGGCTTTGGAATTTTGGGCGGACAAAAGATACTAAAAATCAAAAAAGAAGCTATCCCGAGGATGTATTTTGCATTTCGGCATCGTTTCCGTTAATTTTCAAATAGCGGCCTCTCAAAATCATGGATATGTCGGTAGATTGGCCTGTTATAAATTTCCAAAGGTATAAGCCCTTGAAAAGGCTTGCGTTACTTTAACCCAAAAATTCCATGCTATGAATACCAATCGAAGAAGCTTTTTGAAAACCGGAGCGACGGCGGCTCTTGGGCTTTCGGGACTGACGGTGATCTCACCTTCCGTCCTGGGAAAGTCCATGGGCTATGTGGCTCCGAGTGACAAAGTCAACCTAGCCTGCATTGGCATCGGAAACCGCGGAGCCGAGATCATCCGTGAACTTCACAAGACCGGACTCTGCAATGTCGTCGCGCTATGTGATGTGGACATGGGTGCAAAGCAGACTCAGGACATCATCAAGATGTTTCCCGAGGCAAAACATTTCCAGGATTTCCGCAAGATGTTTGAACAGTTCGGAAAAAACTTTGATGCAGTCAGTGTCGCTACGCCGGACTTTTCCCACTTCCCCTGCACGATGCTGGCGCTCTCCGAGGGCAAGCACGTCTATGTAGAAAAGCCCATGGCTCGCACCTTCCAAGAGGTGGACTTGATGATGGCTGCCGCCAAAAAATACCCAAAACTGGCGACCCAAATGGGAAATCAAGGCCACTCTGAGGGAAACTATTTCCAGTTTAAAACCTGGAAAGAAGCCGGAGTGATCAAAGACGTAACCGCCATGACTGCCCACATGAACAGCCGCAGACGCTGGCATGACTGGGATCCAAAGATCTCCTCCTACCCAGCGGCTGAACCGATTCCCTCCACCTTGGACTGGGATGTGTGGACTGCGCAGGCAAGACCGCACGAGTTCAACAAAGACTATCACAACGGACAGTGGAGATGCTGGTATGACTTCGGCATGGGCGCACTCGGAGATTGGGGTGCGCATATCATGGATACAGCACATGAGTTTCTCGACCTCGGCCTACCTTACGAAGTCAATCCAACCAAGCTCACCGGCCACAACCCGTTCTTCTTCCCGATGTCGACCACGCTGGAATTTAAGTTTCCAGAAAGAGGCGCCATGCCTCCGATGGTTATTACCTGGCAAGATGGGATGGATAATATTCCTGCAGTGCCGGAAGGCTATGGTGTCTCCGAACTCGACCCGAACATTCCGCCGCCAAGCACCGGACAGATGCAACCTGCCAAACTAAATCCCGGCAAAATCATCTACAGCAAAGATCTGATCTTCAAAGGCGGTTCGCATGGCAGCACGCTTTCCATTATCGGGGGAGACAAAGCCAAAGAATGGGAATCGAAGCTACCGGAAGTTCCTGCAAGCCCATCCAATCACTTTGCCAACTTCCTCAAAGCTTGCAAAGGCGAGGAGCAGGCTAGATCGCGTTTTGAAATCGCGGGCCCACTTTCACAGGTGTTCTGCCTAGGTGTAATGGCGCAGTGGTCAGGGGAAAAAGTTGAATTTGACCGGGAAACCAGAAAGATCACCAACAATCCGATGCTGAATCAGATCCTGGCCGGCATGCCGCCTAGAAAAGGCTGGGAAGAGTACTATACGGTTTAGATTTAGAGCCAAAAACCTAGGTTTAAGACCGTTGCGCTAGAATCAAGAAGTCGTCCGGACATAGCTCTGGACGGCTTTTTCTTTGCTGAAAAACCGGTTCCTTCTATCTTAGAGAAAAACGAGAGTTTGGAGAGAGTTGGTTGGATCTAAATCTAGATACCTCTGTCTCTGCACTCGACAAGGCCTCTCTGACACCAAAGCGCTACGGAAACGCGGCTGCCTTCGCGCCTCCACCGTGAAACAAATTACTCCAACCTCTCCAGCCTCTCCAGCAGCGGCGGATGAGAATAATTCACAAACACATACCAAGGATGCGGATTGATATTGCTGAGGGACTTGACTGAAAGTGTTTTCAATGCAGCGGCAAGCGGAACTCCCGCAAAGGTAGTCTTGGCAAACTCATCGGCCTCAAACTCGTTTTTTCTGCTCAGCCAATTCATCGCCATACCCAAGACTGTAGAGATGGGAGAAATCAACAGCGAAAACCCGATGAGATTCAAGGCCACCGACCAAGTTTCTCCACCAAGCGCAGAGCTGATTGTTTCGGAAAACACAAACTGTCCGAGCAAATACAACATCAAACCCACCTGAACGACCGATATCACCATTCCCCAAACAATGTGCTTTTTCTTAAAATGCCCTACCTCATGGGCTAGCACAGCGACCAGTTCGTCAGTGGAGTGCTGCTCGATCAGCGTGTCGTATAGGACAACTTTCTTTCTTTTGCCCAAACCGGAAAAAAATGCATTGGCCTTGGCGGATCGTTTGCTTCCGTCGATGACGAAAATATTATCCAGCGGAAAATCCACCTTGCGGGCATAAGCCATGATTTTTTGCTTCAACTCCCCATCTTCCAATGGAGTTAGTTTGTTGAACAATGGCAAAATCCAAGAAGTGTAAAACAGATTGATCAAAACCATAAATACGGCGGAGACAATCCAAAACTGCCACCAAAAATTCGCTCCCACCTGCTCGATCAACCAGAGAAACACCAGCAGCAGTCCCCCTCCGATCACAATAGCCAAGCCATACCCCTTGATTCTATCGGTAAAAAAAGTCATGTGGGAGGTCTTGTTGAAACCGAATTTTTCCTCGATTACGAAGGTCTTATACCAGTCAAATGGAATGCTTAGGAGGTCCGAAGCAACAAAGATCAGCCCGAAGAACAGCAGCGACATGGTCAAGGTACTATACCCAAAAGTCGCTAACCAATTGTCCATCGCTCCAAACCAACCCTGCGAGATAAACGCCAAGGTAAGCACCAGAGAGAACATCGTTTCGATGATCCTGAACCGGAAATTTTCCCGCTGATAGGCTTTTGACTCTTCGAGTTTGGTCCGATCCAGATAGCCAGCCAGTGTATCGGGAACATTGGGAACGGGATTTTTGACATTCAGAAATCCGAGGATTTTCTCTACCAAAAACCCAAAGACGACCACCGCGATCATCAGGTATTTCAAATTTTCTACGGACATACGGGATTAGAACTTCGGACAAGGCAGGACCGTGTCCCTTCTGGAAGGCTTTCCCTGATTGCCATTGGGAAGCGTCCAAGACAAGCTCAGTTCGTGTGCTCCACCAGATTGGATACCCAGCTTCGAAACGGTGTAGTCAAAGCTATACCCGACATTCAGCCCACTCAGTAGATTGACACCAAACATCATGACGATCGCATCGCGGTTGCTTTGTTCGTTGACCGGCTTAAAGGGAAGCCCCCGATACCACAGTCCAAACACTATCGGCTCAACTGTAAAATAGGCACCGACATCCAGCTGTTGAAATGGCCCCTGCCACTTGTAGTTCACCGTTGGGGTAAAGGCGCGTTGTCTTCTCATGTGGGTAAAGTCCCCTCGCATGGGGCCGTCGCCGAGGCTGATTCGGTAGCCTGCATGTACGGAAAGCTTCATCGGTAGCGGGCTGGCACCATCTATAAAAGACTGGTTAGGCTCATTGACATGGTGTGCCGAAAACCCTGCCCAGAGATTCTCTGTGAAAAACAATCCGCCAACGGAGAGGGAAAGCATCCCGATAGGGTCTCCCAAGCCCGGAATATCCGTCCCCGGCAGGGTTGGCCCAAATGGGTCGCTTGGATTAATTTGGTTGGCAAAAATCAAATTTTCATAAAACCCGATTTCTCTTCGGATGTAACTAACCTGGAATCCGGGGCGAAAATACATGCCGTCCGAAATCTTTAATTCATAGGAATACAAAGCCGAAATGCTAGTAGAGCGAAGTTTAGCCGCGCCCTCTGTATCCTGCATTACGTGTATACCTATACCACTATTGTATTCAGGTAGATAGGTATCATAATAGGCGGAAAAAGTCGTGAATTGAGCGTCGATTGAAGGCCACTGATTGCGGTAATTAAAACCAACACGTCCGGTAAGTTCACCCCCGGCCATAGCAGGATTCAGGTAAAGAGGAGCTGCGTAATACTGGCTATATTGGGGATCTTGCGCCAAAGCGGTAAAGGTCAGGCAAAGACAAAAAACCGTAAAAAAAACCAAACTTTGAAGAGACCGTAACAAGGAATTGTTCGTTTATTTGAGTATTCAGTTAGCTTCTAAACGATCCAGGCTTTGGCTTGTTTTAGATAGCAGTTCGAAAAATATGAAAAGCAGACCTATTTCCATAAGGTTCATTTTAATTTTTACAAGTTTCATCTTTCTGAGCTTTATTGGAATTAGTCATCTGGCAAATTCTCAAGGATTCAATGAAAATGAGTGGATTTTTGGGTACTGCAGCCCAAGCTCTGAAAACAACTATCTTTCCTTCGGAAAAGGCGGAACCGCAACTGTTCAGACTTTGCCGGGGACTGTCATCATCGGTGCAGACAACAATGCGCTCGCCATTGACCCGATCACAGGCCAGCCTTTGTTTTCCACCAACGGCGTTTTGGTCTATGACTACAGCTCCTCCCCCATTCAAGGCAGTGCTCCCGGACTCAACGGAGATATAGACGGAAGGCAAAAAGTAGCCACTGGATTTCTCGAATACGATCCTGACGGAAATAAGCTCTTCTATATTTTCTATCTCTCTCCTGGCGGCCAACTTCAATATGCGGTAGTGGACATGAATGCCCTCGGTCAGGCCAGCGGAAATGAGCGGCCTCTAGGCGAAGTCATTGTCAAAGATCAGGTTATTGGACCTGCGTCCGGCGCATTGCTGGTCGTGAAAACTACCGCGTCTCCCTCCTATCTGATTAGTTTCGAAGGAGGCAATTTGATTTCAAACCGATTGGAATCTACCCAAGGGAACTTTACTCAAACAGCCACGGCCGGAATCCCCTTCACTCCAAAGTCCATCGTCTTTGACGAGGAAAGCAGCCAGTTGATCGTTATTTCCGAAAACGTCAACGACGACATTCTGGTGATTCCTTTTAATAGTGCTACGGGGACCTTTGGCACTCCGACACCGGTCGCCGAGTCTGGAGGATCGGCTGAGATCGGCGGAGCGGATTTTTCTCCGAATGATTCTTTAATTTATTTCTCCAGAGGAAATCAACTATTCCGGGTACCGATAACCGACCTGAGTGCCACACCCGAAGAAATCCCTCTGACCCCCGGGCTGAACCAACTCTACGATGTTAAAGTCGGACCAGATGGGCAGTTGTATTACATCTATGAGGAAGTAGCCGGTGGGCCACAACTGATCGGGCGGGTAACCAACCCGAATGAACTCGACCTCACCTTAGTCAATTTGGAAGAAGATCCCTTTGCTGGCGTTGACTTTTGCGGAACAGTGTTCCCGGTATTTGCGCCCAATGCAGACATAAGCCCAAGTGTTGACTTTACCTGGGATCCGGCTGCCCCCTGCTCCAACAATCCCGTGCAGCTGACCAGCAATATCACTCCCGAAAACTACCAAGCCGTCTCCTTCAACTGGGAATTTTCTCCTCCCTTGGTAGATTCACTCGGCAATCCACTTCCTGCAGACTATAGTCAAGAGCACTTTCTGATCCCTCAGGATGCGGCACAAGGGACGAGCATATCGGTCACGCTCACAGTTGAGTTTGCCGATGGAAGCACCCAAGTGGTGCCGAAAACCATCCCGCTGACAGAAAACAATCTTGAAGCAAACTTCAGCCCGTCAGACACTACGTTGTGCTTATCCTGCATAGACCTGGATCCACTTCTCCAGGCTCAGGCCGCAGGAGGCGACGGGGAAGCGCCACCTTCTGGCAGCGAAGACAATTACGAATACTTCTGGTCTAACAAGCGGGATCAAGGATGGATCGGAAAAGAGGCCAATCAGGTCTGCCTTCCGGGTTTATATTGGGCACTGGTGCGGGAGCCTGGCTCCCAGTGCTACGCCTATGCTGAGATCAGGATAAAAATCTGGGATCTTCCGGATCAATCGAACAACATCTGGTATTTTGGAGACGGCGCCGGACTGGACTTTAACCCAGATCCGAATGATTCCACCGCCCCGACTCCCAGACCAATAGCGCAGAGACATCCGCAAAATATCCCGGCGGGAACCACTACGATTTCGGATCAGGCTGGCCAAGTACTGTTTTTTACCGACGGGCAAAAAGTATGGGATCTCAACGGGGATATCATGGCAAACGGAGACAGCATCGGAGGCGACAATACAGCCAGTCAATCCGTCATTGCGGTGACTGTACCTCAACAACCCACTCTCTTTTATCTGTTCACCACCCAAGCTACAGCCAGTGGAACTAATTCTGTCAGTTTCTCTATGGTAGATATCAAGGCCGAGAACGCAAATGGAGTCGGCAACGTGGTCACCAAAAACAATTTCCTTTTTAGCCCCTCAACAGAGCAATCGGCAGCCATTTCTAGTGGTGACACCACTTGGGTAATGTTTCACGAATTGGGAAACAATACCTTTCGGGCGTATCCAGTCTCCGGGAATGGCATCGGGCAACCCGTCCTGAGTTCGGTAGGAAGCAACCATGGATTCAACTCGGGAGTAGGTGCGATGAAGTTCAGCCCAGATGGCACGAAGCTCGCCGTGACCATCTCCGAAGGTGGGTGTAACAAAACCGAGATCTTTGAATTTGACCAGCAGACCGGAAAACTCACCGAATACGCGCGGGTAGATCTCGGATGCGACGGAGATGTCTATGGACTGGAATTCAACCAAGATTCCGATCGAATTTTGGTTTCCTACCGGAATGGAGGGCCAGGAATCGAAGAATTTATCATTAAGGAAGTCGAAAACGACGATCCAGACGCGACAAGTTGTCCCGCCTGTTTTGACTCTGCCTCCTCGCGAGCTGAACGTGAGGCTTGTATTCTTACGACCAAAAAAGCTGTCGGCGGTACTGCTAGCCTAAATCTTGGCGCATTGCAAATCGCATCAGATGGACAAATCTATGTGGCGGTCGTCGGCGATAACCGGATCGGTCAGATCCAGGTGGGATCCGGATGCAGCGGCACGAGCACTTTCAATCAGGACGCAGTCGAACCTATGCCGGGAACTTCCAATCTTGGACTCCCGTCTTTTGTTCAAAATTCCGGCAGCTCCATTCCAGAGCCGGCACTTTCTTTCCCGCCCCGACTTTGTCTAGATCCCGCACTCGGCGCCAGCGCTACTCTCGGTGGTGCCGGGGAACCGGATATTGACTCCTACTTCTGGACTATTACTCATGAAGACGGCACGGTAATACGGGCTGACTATGGGGGGCCTGGAGACCAATTTCAGAATCTCGATCAAATCTTCAATTCCCCAGGAAAATACACTATCGCGCTGCGCGTGGATCGGTGCGGCG
The DNA here is from genome assembly GCF_039523455.1 of Algoriphagus jejuensis. Lineage (NCBI taxonomy): Bacteria > Pseudomonadati > Bacteroidota > Cytophagia > Cytophagales > Cyclobacteriaceae > Algoriphagus > Algoriphagus jejuensis. The sequence continues at coordinate 375,623 of NZ_BAAAFI010000007.1, forward strand.
ACCCCACATATTTTGAAGCAGAAGGAGAACTTGAGGTGGTCGAGCCCCCGGTATTGACTTTAGCTTCTGATGCTACACTATGCGCAGGAAGCCCGGTGACGCTCACTGCGATCGACGGCTATGATCCCGCCGATGGCCTATATGATTTCCAATGGACCAATGCTGCAGGTCAAATTTTTGGGGATGAAAACTCCAACTCCATTGAGGTGATTGACGAAAGCATCTACACGGTCAAGGTAAGTTTCAGATTGCCGGCGGGAATTCCGGATGATGAGGCTTTGTTGTTCCAAACCTGCCCCGCAACCGCAGAAGTCTTTGTCGGTCCCGCTTTCGAATTTGAACTGACTCAGACAGCTACCGAAGTCTGCTTTGAGGAAACCTCCGTGATTTTCGCTCCAAACACCCCGATCGTTGGCGAATGGTTTTATGATTTAAATGCAAGTGGTACGAGAGTCCCGTTGGGTGAATTTTTCGAATTGGAACTATTCATTAACACCCTCCCAGGCCCAGGCCTATACGAGCTGATATTCGTGACTGAGGATCCGATCTTGGCAGGATGTATCATCGAGAAAAAAACAAACCTCATGGTTAATGAATTGCCGATTTTAATTGCGGCACAAACCAATCCAGCCACAGACTGCGCGACCGCAGATGGGGCTTTCGAAATCACGCTACAAGGTGATGCCGCAGAGGTTAGAATTCCAGAATTAGCTTTGACCTATTCCAATCAAGCTGCGGGAACTATCATCCCGGTACCCAACGTGTTGCCAGGCATCTACACGATCGAAGCGGAAAACAGCACCGGTTGTTTCTATTCTACTTCAGTGACGATCGAAAATCAGAATCCTCCTGCACCCTACGCGTTCTCAGTGGCTCCTGCCGACGAAACTTGTTCTTCCACTGCTGTGGTACCCGGAAGGATCACTATCTCGTTTGACAATGGCGCTGCTCAAGTCGGCACCTACACTGCGATAAGACAGGGCGATGGGCAGGTATTTACAGGGCAGCTTCCGAACTTGGCATCGTTTGATATTGAACTGCCCCATGGAGATTATCTGGTAGAAGTGGCTGATGCCGCCGGCTGTCCAGTGCCTGACCCGACGCTGTATTCCATCGCGCAAAAACTCCAGGTGGTGTTTTCTGTGCCGACGACTGTCACGGCCTGTGAAAGTTTTGCTTTCACCCCTACCAGCCCAGATTCGTTGACCTATACGGTTACCGATGCCGCGGGAGTGTCCATTTCGCCCGATTCGAACGGAGCGTATACCTTTACCAACTCTGGCGTCTATACCGTTCTGGGGATAGATCCAGCCGGTGTCAATTGCCCCAAAGAAATCGAAATGAATGTGTCGATTACCGTACCACTTGATTTCTCTCTTTCTGGCCCAATTGTCGATTGTCAAGTAGGCGTACGTTATGAGGCGATATTGAACAACGCGGTAGCCGATGATGTGATTTTCCTTTGGAAAGACGATCTCGGTGTGATCGTCGGCAGACGTCAGACTTTTGTACCAAGCCGAGATGGAAATTACACTCTGGAAGTCCAGCCAGCCGACGGTGGCCTTTGCCCAACCTCAGAGATCCCGTTTACAGCGGAGATCCAGACTAATGCCGTGCCCATTACCTTAGACGTAGTTCCATTTTGCGTAGATCAGACAAGCACCACAATTACCGTCATCGGAGACTTATCCGAAGTGGCAGAGATCGAATGGTATAGTGTGGTGGCCGGTACACGCACCCGCCTGCCGCAATTTGACGACCTGCCCATCATCGAAGTCGGCGCGGAAGGCACCTATGAGGTATTGATACGTAGCCAATATGGTTGCGAACTCGGGCGTGCAAATGGTTCGGTAGTCAAATCCACCATTCCACCTCCGATTGTGCCCTCGCAAATCACCATCTGCGCGGTAGAAGGCGTCACCACGAGTATCAATCCAGGTGCCTACGATAACTACAGCTGGTTGCTCGATGGAGTGGAAGTCTCTCAGGACGCGATCTTCACGCCAACTTTGCCCGGCACCTACGAACTAAACGTCTCTGACGATTTGGGGTGCGGATATTCCACTACGTTCGTCGTCATTGAGGATTGTCGCTTATTGATCTCTTATCCAAACGGCGTCGTGCTCAACGATCCCAACCGCGGATTTATCCTTTATGCCAATGACTTTATTGACACGATTGATGTCTTCATCTACAATCGATGGGGAGAGCTGATATTTTACTGCGAACACGAAAATGTGGAACCCGGACAGCCATTTTGTCCTTGGGACGGTGTGGTCAATGGGAAATTTGTACCGAACGGGACCTACGCGGTTGTGGTGAAATATTCCTCCAGAGTCCAAAACATCACGAAAACAGAAACCAAAGCGATTACGATTATTCAATAGTATGTTAATTCTAATTTCCCCTGCGAAATCTCTCGATTATAGCGTCCCAGCTTTCAAAGAACACACCTTTCCTGACTTCACTTCAGATATCAAAGCACTCGTAGGCGTGATGAAGAAAAAATCTTCTAAGGAAATCGCGGAGCTGATGCACCTGAGTGAAAATCTGGCCCAACTCAACGAGACGCGTTATAAAACTTTCGAAAAGGCGTTTACCCCGGAAAATTCCAAGCAGGCGATCTTAGCGTTCAACGGTGATGTCTATACCAAAATCGACGTAGAGACTTACTCGGCGGCTGATTTTGAATTCGCACAAAAACATTTGAGGATTCTCTCCGGATTGTATGGATTGCTGAAGCCGCTCGATCTGATTCAGCCCTATCGGTTGGAAATGGGTACCCGGCTGGAAACCAAAAAGGGAAAGAATCTCTACGAATATTGGGATAAAAAAATCGCCAAAGCAATAAACGAAGCGGCCGCGGGAAGGCCGATTGTCAACTTGGCTTCGCAGGAATATTTCAAAGCAGTAGACCTAAAAACCCTAAAAACGCCGGTGGTGAACATTCATTTCAAGGAATTCAAAAATGAAAGCTATCAGACCATTGGCTTTTTCGCCAAGCAAGCCCGAGGAATGATGACCAATTTCGCGATCACAAATCGAGTGTCCGATCCCGAAGACCTGAAAGCATTTGACCTAGAAGGCTACGAATTCTCGGAGCCGATGAGCTCTACGACTGATTGGTTTTTCATCAGATAGGAATAAGCCGAACCGGATAATTAGAAATCAATCGACAGCTTAATGAGGAAAATATACTGACTTCTTCCTAAGCAAAGTATATTTGCAAAACAGTAATACGGCCACAAAGGACAAACTCAAGGTTTGATCTTCAAAGCTGGCGAATCTTGGAATAGCTTTTGCCAAATTTCGAATCATGCGGTGTGCCCCGATTAGAGTACGTTAAAACTTAAGCGAGACAGTGCATTTTCTCAAAAGGAAATTACCGAACGCCAAAAAAGAAAAATTATCTTTAGCGATAATCCCAAAATTTCAACCATGCCTTTGGCAAACATTTAATCACCAAAAATGAAGTTTAGGATACTTTTGGTATGGGCGAGTTTACTCGTTTCACTTTTTATGTGGGGAGGCGGTATTGCATCAACTCCTTTGGTAACCGAACTCACTTCGCCCCTTAGGGTCGACCCGGAACTGGTAGGCCCTAGTAGTCTGTGTAATGTTTTTGGCTCAGTCCTGGGCGTATTCAGTGCAGGCGGAAACCCTGAATCTGATGTATATACTTGGAATGTATTTGGTCCAAATGGCGAATTGGTTTTCCAACGCTCCGGCGGTGTTCAGTATGAGAGAATTGAAGTTTGGTTCTACGCACTGGGATCCTATCGGGTCGAGCTGAGTGTACGTCGAAACGCTGACATAATTCTAAATCAGACACAATCAGTTCTGGTGGTCCAAGGACCAGAATTGACTGTTTTGCCCGATTATTTACTTTGCGGCAACTCGCCTACCGACATGACGGTGATCAGTCCCGCCACCCCAAACATTGACCAATACGTCTTCGAGTGGAAAAATGGCAGTGGCGCTGTCATCGGCAACACGAACACAATCACGGTATCTGAAGAAGGTTTCTATTATTACAAATTGCATTTCTTGGGGACAGATGGGCAGAAACTATGTCCGATTGAAGGATCGACTTTTGCCGGACCTTCGCTCGATTACACCATTGGACTTAGCAAGACAACCTTATGTCAGCGGCAACAGTTAACCGCAACCACGAACAGCACGAGTCCAGGCGATTGGTATCTGGTCCAGCCCAATTCCACTACTAGGACTCTTGTGGATCGAGGCTACCAAGTTTCGATAGGTGGGGCAGATTTAACTTCAATAGGAACATACACGCTTGTGCTCAGCGTCACTGACCCTAAATATCCCGACTGCACTTCAGAGCGTATGGCAACCTTCGAAGTAACCGAAGGAGCTTATTTAACCGTCAAGGCGCTAAAAAAGCCCGACAGCTGCGGAACATTTGACGGCGCTATTGAGGTGACTGCATCCTCTCCAATCGATTCCCTTTTTGTCCTTGAGGCTGGATTTCAAAAGGTGAATATGAATCGAAATGAGACCGCTACGATCAACGGGCTGGAGGCTCGGGTTTACACTGCGGTAGGGTATTACAAAGGATGTGAAATCGTTGTCCTATTCACACTTGAAAGCCAAAACTCTCCCTCAAGCACTCCTACTGTTCAGATATCTCCTGAAACATGCGACGGGGACGGATCGGTTCAGGTCGAGTTTACACAGGGACCGGTAACTGGAACCTATCGGATTTTGGGTCGAGGAAGAGGCTTTTTTGTTAGCGATGATTTTAAGGATCAATCCAGTTTGACAATTCCTTTACCAGGAGGAACTTATCTTTTAGAAATCGAAATAGATAACTGTATCTATCCTGTTGAGCAATTGATTGTGCCGTTCAAAGCGGTGGTCGATTTCGATGAGCCTTCCCGTATTATAATTTGTGAGAGCTTCGATTTTACTCCTGAAACGGACCAAGAGCTGATCTTCACCCTGACATATCCTGATAAAACCACGCAAACCTTGCCCGCTGGTCAAGCCTTTGTCTTGACCCAAGGGGGAGAGTACGAGCTTTTGGGAGAGAGCACAGATCCTTCCTTTGGCTATTGTTCCAGATCTGAGAAATTCACTGCCATCGAATCTTTACCGTATTCTTTTGGGTATACCTACGAACCAGATTGTTATGGAAATCAAATATATAAAGCCAACCTCGAGGGGAGTGGGCTAAGTTCGTCAGCGATAGACAATGCGTCCATCCGTTGGCTCAATGATAAAAATGAAATCATGAGCCGAGGAAAGACATTCTATGCCCCAACTATCGGGAATTTTTCCCTGCTAGTACAGCCTGCTGGAATCGCCTATTGTCCAGCTACACCGGTCAATTTCACCGTCGAAACCTTGGTATTCAATATAGTTGTGGATTTGAATGCCGATAAAATTTGCCCGGATCCGGGTACGGCTTGGGTCACACTGACGATGGACACTACATTGGCCAATAAAATCGAGTGGATCTATTTTGAGGATGCTGTAAATGGACCCAAAATCGATCTTCCACAATACACTAACCAGAAAAAGATCCTAGTAGATAAACCTGGAAATTACGAGGCAGTAGTCTACAACCGAATTGGTTGTGAAATGGGGAGAAACTTTATCCATGTAGATAATAGCATTCTACTTGATGAGCCGACAATTGAAGATTCTTACGGCGTCTGTGCCAAGGGATCGAGGGGCATTGTAATCAACCCAGGAGAATACTCAGAATATTATTGGTATTTTGAAGGAGATCTGGTCTCTACAGATCCTACATTTTCTCCATCAGAGGTAGGAGAGTTTCTCCTCAAAGTAGTCACGATAGATGGTTGCGAGTTTCTCGCTCCCTTCCAAACCTATGACGGCTGCCCGTTTGAGTTCGTCTACCCAAATGCCATGGTCTTGGGAGACCCCGCAAGGAGCTTTGAAATGCGGGTAAGCGAAGGCATAACCGAGGCGGAATTGTTCATTATCGACCGACAGGGTTCTCTGGTTTTTCACCAGCAGGCCCAGGACATTTCCAGTGATCAGGCTATTTTCAAATGGGACGGCAAAAGCAACGGGTCTTATATTATACCGGGGACCTATGCGGTAATCTTTATCGGAAAAAATTCCGTCTTTGGGTTTGAGGAAAAAACCACCGGATCCCTACTGGTAATCCAATAGCGGGGTTTTCCTTTCAAGGAATATTTTAAAGTACGGGAAAGCAAAACCCTTTTTTTTTTCTATTTTGAGCCGCTTCAAAGCCTTATTTTACTCAACCCAAAAACCAAACACCTTCTTTTATGACGCAAACCATCAACAAAAGTGCCCTCTTCAACGCAAGCTGTTTGGCACTCATCACCACTGCCTTTTCCTTTTCCATTCGGGCGGGCATTCTTCCACAGCTGGGAGATTCATTTGGACTTTCCGCCGAACAGCTTGGGTTTATCAATTCGATGTGGTTCTTGGGATTCCCTATTTCGATGATCCTAGGCGGGCTATTCTATCATATTATTGGCCCGGCCAACATTATGAGAATAGCATTTGTGACACATACCTTGGGTATTTTGATGACCATTTTTGCTGACGGTTATACTACCCTATTGATTTCTACTCTGTTTATCGGCTTTGGTAACGGATGTACTGAAGCAGCCTGTAACCCGCTTATCGCTGACATGTACTCTGGTGTCACTCTGAATAAGATGCTGAACAGATTTCACATGTGGTTCCCCGGGGGGATCGTTTTAGGAAGCTTAGTGTCGAAATTTATGACCGATGGGGGCTTTGCATGGCAAACTCAAGTTTGGGTAATGATGATCCCTACGATCGCCTATGCGGTTCTTTTCTTTGGAAAGACCTTCCCTCAGCCAAAAGTAGAAGGTGCAGCGTCTCTCGGTAGCAACCTGAAGGCGATGATCAGCCCAGTATTTATCTTCCTGTTCTTCGCTATGGCGTTGACAGCAATTACCGAATTCGGTCCACAGCAGTGGGTAGGCCTGATCATGGGCGCAAGCGGTGCTAGCCCGATGCTGATCTTGGCTTTGACTACAGGTGTGATGGCTATAGGCAGATTCTTCGCCGGCCCGGTGGTGAAAGCCCTGGGACAAACCGGAGTATTGCTCGGAGGAGCCATCTTCGCAGCATTGGGAATTTTTATGTTCAGTACAGTAACGGGCCCCATGGCTTACCTTGCCGCCTTCGTTTTTGCAATCGGTGTATGTTATTTCTGGCCAGTGATGATCGGCGCCGTTGCTCAGCGAGTACCGCTTTCTGGTGCCTTGGGCATGTCCATCATCGGGGGCGTGGGAATGTTTTCCACGGCGATCTTCCAACCGTTCATCGGATCATGGATCGACACCTCTACGGCAACTCATAGTGCTGCCGGACTTACTGGTAGTGCTTTGGAATTGGCAGCAGGCCAAGAGACCCTCCAGAAAATAATGATCTTCCCGGGTATCTTGATTGTTCTCTTCATCATCTTCTTTATCTGGCAGAAAGGCTCCAAGCCAGCTACTGCAGCCGCTCATTAACTTATGAAAGCAGCCTTCGGGCTGCTTTTTTTTTCCCAAGCTGACCAATGAACGCAAAGTCCACTATTCTTTCACTACTTCTGACTCTCTGGACTTTGCTTGCTTTTTCGCAAGATATAAAGGGTCCGATCCAGGTGCATCCAAATGGCAGATTCCTTACCACTCCGGAAGGGGCACCTTTCTTCTGGATGGCAGATACGGCATGGGAGCTCTTTCATCGATTGGATATAGCGGAAGCGACATACTATCTGGACAAGCGAAAAGAACAAGGCTTCAATGTCGTACAGGCCGTGGTGTTGGCAGAACTAGACGGGCTCAATACGCCCAATGCGTACGGTGAGCTACCCTTTTCCAACCTAGAAAAATGGGAATACAACGAAGCATACTTCCAACACGTCGATTTGATCTTGGATTTGGCAGAAAAAAGTGGAATACACATTGCACTCCTTCCTACTTGGGGCGACAAATTATTCAAACACAACTGGGGAGTCGGCCCAGAAATATTCGATTTGGAGACAGCATATACCTACGGCAAATGGATCGGAGCGAGATACCAAGACCGAAAAAACCTTGTTTGGGTATTGGGCGGAGACCGAAATCCAAGAAAGGAATCGGAAGACATCGAAGTCTGGAACCAGATGGCAAAAGGAATATTGGAAAGCCAAAATCCTGAAAACCCGATTTTGATGACCTTTCATCCCCAACCTGCCGACCTCGGCGGCAGCTCCAACTGGTTTCATCAGGAGGAATGGCTGAGTTTCAACATGCATCAAACCGGACACTGCCCAGACACCGGAAATTTCGAAAAAATCGCCCATGATTATACACTTTCTCCAACCAAGCCAACCATCGATGGCGAACCGATGTACGAGGAGCATCCAAAATGTTTTGATGCAAAAAATCAAGGCTATAGTGAGGCGGCAGACATACGCATGATTATGTATTGGAATGTCTTCGCTGGGGCAGCGGGGCAAACCTACGGCTGCCATGCCGTCTGGCAAATGTATGACTTGGACAGAGCACCAGTAAACGCCCCACTTAAACCCTGGAATAAGTCTCTGGACTTGGAGATGGCTAACCAAGTCAAGCATCTTAAAAATCTGATGCTTAGCCGAACTTACTTTTCCAGAATTCCTGATCAGTCGCTGATTGCGACCAATCCAGAACGCCCTATGCAACACCTCGCTGCAACACGTTCTACGACCGGAGACTTTGCGATGGTATATTTTCCCGAAGGGAATCCCGCTCAACTAAATATCAGCTCGTTTCCGGGCAAAACTGTGAAGTCTACTTGGTACGACCCTCGCACGGGAGTGAGTTTTGCAGCCGAAAATTATACGGATGAAAAGTTTGTAGACGTGTCTCCGCCTAGTCAAGGCAGAGGAAACGACTGGGTATTGATCTTAGACGCGATGGACTAGAGGCCGCAGGAATACGAGCTGTATTCCGCAGGTGGGATAGACCATAGCTTGCCATCCGCATCACGGTAGGTGATGATGTTGGTGCTTTCCATGATTTTGATCGTTTCCTGAGTCGAGATGGAAGCACCATTAACCAATAAAATCGTGCAGGGCCCACTTGTTTCCGTGACGTCGTTAAAACCTTCACAACCAAACATTCCAAAAACTACTGTCAGCATCAGGTATTTCCGCATAGATTTTTTAGCCCTTGGGTTTAAAATTAAAGAAAAGGACTGGCTTAAAAAAAAGAATGGGGAAACACCATTTGTTTAAGTCTAAAACCCTCTCCTAGAACGTTCGCATTTTCTTAATTATCAGCGCTCCTTTTTCGCAGCCTTTCTATAATCGATCTAGCTCATCTGATCGACGGCCTCATTTAACTACTCAAAAATAAATCCCACCGTTTTGTGTTGGCACCTTTAAATCCGAAAACAAAAAAAGCCCAGCGGTTAGGCTGAGCTTTGTGACCTCGTCAAGATTCAAACTTGAAACCTCCTGAGCCGTAATCAGGTGCTCTATTCAGTTGAGCTACGAAGCCGAATTGGTTTGCAAAGGTATCTATAAATCTATTTTTTCCAAATCCTCTGCCCCAAGATTTTTTGAAATATCCAGAGGCACTCCTTCTCCACTTAAGAATAATTAAGAGCTTTTAGGGGGTTAATCATTACGGTTTTTATATTTTTGCCCCCATCCTACAGAATTGAATCCTCTTTGATGAAAAAATTATTTACACTGTCGCTAGCTATCTTTGCATTTCATTTTGCGCAGGCGCAGGAATCAGAAACTAAACCAAAAACGCCGATCGGTGGCCGCCCAAATATCCCGAGTGACCTAAATTTCGAATTTGGCTTCAATCAGTTAACTAACCGTCCAAACGAAATCGGAGTGGATTTTTTTGGCTCGCGAACCTTCAATGTATCCTATCAATTTCCCCTCTACCTGATGGGGAAAAATTCCGGTTTTACGCTCAATCCTGGTTTTGGCGTTGGCACCGACAAGCTGGCTTTCAAAGACGATCAGAACCTTTTCAACAATCCTGATCTTGGCTCAAACTCTTCTGAACTGCTGGACGTGACCGAAGTCTATGGGGACAACATCCTGATCAAGGCCAACAACTTCTCTGCAAACTACTTTGAAGTTCCTATCGATCTGAGATATCACCTTAACAAAAACAACTACGCCAAAAGCTTTCGGTTTAGCGTTGGAGGTAAAGTTGGGTTTCTCTATGAAGCACACACGAAAATCAAATACGAATCTGCGGGATTTGACAAGCGAAAAATCAAAGATTCTCAGCAATATGGCTTAGAAAAAATTAGATATGCAATCTCAGTCAAAGCAGGTTCGCCCGGATTTTATGTCTGGGGAAATTTCTACCTGAATGATGTTTGGGAGAAAGGTCGCGGCCCTTACGCCACTCAAGCTAGTCAGATCAACTTCGGTTTGGCCGTCTCCGTCTTCTAGGTCAGAAAAAAGTCAAAAACTCAAATGCCTCCAGAAAGAGAAATTCTTTTTGGGGGCATTTTTTTTTCAAACTAGGTTACGGACAGTGAGCACTTTAATGAGGATGTTATCCCCTTCGATCCTCCACCCTCTTCCGACTTGGTTCTAAAAACTAATTTCTAACGTGTAAAATCTCGATTTTTTTTCAAACCCAAATCCAGTTGAAACCGAACCAGCAAATCACAAATCCCGCGACCAATCCCGCATAAACCTCCGATGGACGATGTGCTTGTAAAAACAGCCTTGCCGCCGCAACAATTCCGCAAAGTATCAGTGCACCCAACAGCGGATAAAGGACCTCAAACGTGGGAAATTTCCTACCGAGAACCAAGACAACTGCGAGCAACCCACCTAGTCCGGTCATATGTGCCGACATTTTCCAAAAAAAACTAACCGCCGTCAACAGGACCACCGAAATGGAAATGACCATCATCCCCTGCCAGAGGACGGGATCGAATTCCGGTCTTTGGTGTAGAAACCAGGTGGTCACCATAAAGTACAGTGTCGCAATGACAAAGGGCAATTTGCGGTCTTTCACCTCTGGCATATGCAGACTTTTGATTGTCCCACTGAGGCGAAGTCCAACGATTGTGACCAACGGAATGAACAGAGTAGAAAGCGTAATCAGGAGAAATATGCGCGTTTTGAACGCTTCTGGAATACTGGTTGCTTCCGGAACTACAAAAAGCAGCAAGGCAAAAACCAAGGCTGGGATCAGCAGTGGTTGGAACAATATCGTAAGAAATAAGGCAACCCCTCTCTGCACTACAGTTCTTTTCTTAGTCTCGCTACCGGAATCTGCAGCTGTTCCCTATATTTTGCCACCGTTCTCCTGGCAATGTTGTAGCCTCTTTTGTTGAGCATCTTCACCAATTTATCATCAGAAAGCGGCCGCTTCTTGTCCTCGGCATCCACCATGCCTTGCAGCACAAACTTCACTTCCCGGTTGCTCACGTCTTCGCCGCTATCGGTGGCGATGCCCTCGGAGAAGAAATACTTCAGTGGATACACTCCGAATTCCGTCTGAATAGCCTTGCTGTTGGCCACTCTGGATACGGTGGAAATATCCATATCGATCCGTTCCGCGATATCCTTCAGAATCATTGGCCGCAGATTTGTCTCATCGCCATCTATAAAAAATTCCTTCTGATAAGTCAAAATTGCCTCCATGGTTCTCAACAATGTATTTTGCCGCTGTTTGATCGCATCGATAAACCACTTTGCCGAGTCCAGTTTTTGCTTGACAAAAGAAACCGTATCCTTCAGTTTTTTATCCTTCTTGTCGCTCTTATCATAGGCATCAAACATCTCCGCATAAGACCTCGAAATCCGAAGCTCAGGCGCATTCCTGGAGTTAAGGCTGATTTCCATCTTTCCGCCCACATTCGAAAGTATAAAATCCGGGATGATATACTGCGTTCTGACCAAACCGTCGGACGTTCCTCCCGGCTTAGGATTCAGTTTGGTGATCAAATTGACGGCATCCTTGATCTGTTCTTCATCGAGATCCAGACGTTTTTGGATTTTGGAATAGTGTTTTTTGGTAAATTCTTCAAAACAATCCTGCACGATCAACAGAGCGTGCATGACGACCGGATCATCGGGATGTTCCTTACGCTCCAGCTGCAGGGTCAGACATTCCTGAAGATTTCGTGCGGCAATTCCCGCTGGGTCAAAATTTTGGATTTTACGGAGGATTTCCTCCATTTCATCGATGTCCGTTTCGATATTTTGGCTGAAAGCCAGATCGTTGATGATCGCCTCTAGATCGCGTCTGATGTAGCCATCATTCTCTATACTACCGACGAGCTGTTGCCCTATGATCTTCTGCCGCTCATCCAGCTTCAAGTACGAAAGTTGAGAGATGAGCTGCTCATGAAGCGATGACTGAGAGGAAATCGGGATTTCACGGTCATCGTCATCCGAGTTATAGTTGCCATCGCCCTGCATCTTATAGCCGCCATAGTCATCGTCGAGATATCCATCAAGATTAAGGTCTTGATCGTCCCGGTTTCTTTCTTCTTCACTACTATCCCCAAAGTCCTCTTCTTGAGTCTGCTCCGGCTCGTCCTTCCCCTCTTCCAGGGCAGGATTTATTTCAAGCTCCTCTTCGATCCTTGAATCCAACTCAGCGGTAGGCACCTGCAGCAGTTTGATAAACTGGATTTGTTGAGGGGAAAGCTTCTGGGAAAGAGACTGACTTAGGTTTAGCTTTTGCATTGAAATCTGAAAGGATCGGCTATTTGGAGTAAAAAAAAGCTTTTTCACAGGAAAAAGCTCATGAATCAAATTTAGGAAAAAGAGCCAATGTTTTGATAAAAAGGTGATTTAATCGTTTTTTTGCATTCCACTAAAAAATGGCCGGAAAAGCCTTTTCCCTGCATAACTAATCTCCAATGGCATTTAACAAACGGGTCAAAATCAAGACCATCCTGGATCAGAACCTGACCGGACAAGAGATCACCCTGATGGGCTGGGTACGTACCAAAAGAAGCAATAAAAATGTCTCTTTCATCGCTCTCAATGACGGTTCGATCATTACCAACTACCAGGTAGTCGCAGACCCCAATTTGATTTCGGAAGACATCCTGAAGAAATGCAGCACTGGCGCCTGCCTCAAAGTGTCCGGCACCGTAGTGGAATCGCAAGGCGCGGGGCAATCCTCCGAACTCAATGCCAAATCCATCGAAATCCTTGGCGAGGCAGATCCGGACAAATACCCGCTCCAGCCCAAAAAGCACTCCCTGGAATTCCTGAGAGACATTGCCCACCTGAGAATGCGCACTAACACCTTTAGCGCAGTTTTCAGAGTGCGTCACGCTTTGGCCTTTGCAGTGCATAAATATTTCAATGACAAGGGATTCTTCTACATCCACACGCCGATCATCACCGCGTCTGATGCAGAAGGTGCCGGAGAAATGTTCCGCGTGACTACCTTGGATCTGAAGAACCTTCCGAAAAATGAAGAAGGAGTGATAGACTTCAAAAAGGATTTCTTCGAAAAAGAAACCAACCTTACCGTATCTGGGCAGCTTGAGGGAGAATTGGCGGCGATGGCCTTGGCTGAGATCTATACCTTTGGACCAACCTTTCGCGCAGAGAACTCCAACACCACCCGTCACCTGGCGGAATTTTGGATGATCGAGCCTGAAATGGCCTTCTACGATGCAGAGGACAACCAAAACCTCGCGGAGGACTTCCTGAAATATGTCATCAACTACGCATTGGAACACTGCGCCGAAGATCTCCAATTCCTTGATCAGCGGGCTACAGAAGAGGAAAAGTCAAAGCCAGCCGACCAACGCGCGGAGCTCGGATTGATTGATAAGCTTAAATTTGTAGTGGAAAATGACTTCGTCAGACTTACCTACACCGAGGCTATCGACATCCTACGCAACTCCAATCACAACAAGAAGAAGAAGTTTCAATACCTCATCGACGCATGGGGCGCCGACTTGCAGTCCGAACATGAGCGCTTCTTGGTAGAGAAGCATTTCAAAAAACCGGTGATCCTGACCGATTATCCAAAAGACATCAAGTCCTTCTACATGCGTCAAAATGACGACGGAAAGACCGTTGCTGCCATGGACATCCTTTTTCCAGGCATCGGTGAAATCGTCGGTGGATCTCAGCGTGAGGAGCGTCTGGATTTGTTGACCAAACGAATGGAAGAAATGAATATCCCTCAAGAAGAAATGTGGTGGTATCTCGACACCCGCAGATTCGGCGCAACGCCGCATGCGGGCTTCGGGCTGGGCTTCGAGCGAATGGTGCTCTTCGTAACCGGCATGGGCAATATCCGCGATGTAATCGCCTTCCCAAGAACACCCGGAAACGCAGAGTTTTAATTGCAATCAACCCACTCTCCAAGGGTTTTAAATCCCTTGGAGAGTTTAAACACTATAAAAAAACCCTCCAAAAGCGATGCATTGTGAGGGTTTTTCATTTCTAGCCAACATCATAATTCATTTGTCTCCAGCCTCTTTTTGATACAATCCCGTATTTCCCTTCTCCAGGAGATTCATCAGCTGTTCAACTTTCTGAGGCTGATCCCCGGCAACATTTTTGCTCTGATACGGATCTTTATTGAAGTCATAAAGTTCGATGATTTTACCTTCCTTTCGGAGATATTCTGTCAACCGGTATTGAGCGGTGCGTAGCGATACCCCGCGATTGTAATACGAGTAGGCATAGTTTCTCCAGGTCGGCAACTGTGGTTCATCCATCAGAGCCACTAAGCTTTCCCCATCCAGACCCGCCTCTTCAGGCAGCCCCGCAAACTCCAATATGGTAGGATAGATATCCGTGGTACTGACGATCTGGGTGATCTGCTCACCAGACTTGCCCGGTCTTCGGATCATCAGCACACTTTGCAGCGCCCGATCAAAAAGCGTATGCTTTCCCCAAACCAGCTGATCACCGAGATGCCAGCCGTGGTCTCCCCAGACCACTACGATGGTGTTTTCTGCGAGGCCTTGTTTTTCCAACTCATCGAGCACTTTCCCAACCTGTGCATCCACGTAGCTCACCGCAGCGAGATAGGCATGCCGGACTTTGCGGGAATAAGCGTCAGACATAGCCGCATCCAGACTTGCTTTTTCCTCTCCCAGGGCATACTGGTTGAATTCCCCACTTGCAAGTAGGCTTGCTTTGGAGGAGCTTTCCGGAATCCCCGCAAAAGGTGCCAGCGGGATCTCCGACTCCTCATACAGGTCCCAATACTTTTTCGGTGCGGTGAAGGGAAGATGCGGCTTAAAAAAACCCACACCCAGGAAGAAGGGTTGCCCCTTTTCTTTCAAGTCCTTCATCTTTTCGATCGCAAGATTGGCAGTGAGTCCATCGGGGTAGCCCTCATCGGTCACGTCCGCCGCCTCATAGGGCTTCACTTGGCCCTTGAGGGTGTTTCGGTTAGAGCCATCGGCATAGCCAAAGAAAGCATTGTGTGCCGTGCCCCATTTTCCGGCATCAAAAAGCATCTCGTCCCAACTCCCCGGGAGCTCGATCTGATCGCTTTTGGGCTCCAGATAATCATACACATAGCCGTCTGGATGGTGGGAAATCTTGCCGACTCCCACAGTATAGTAGCCATTTCCCCTCAGCCTTTCCAAAAAGGTTACAGGCCGCTCCCCTTCCGCCTTCTTCGAAATCAATTGGGCGGCGGCCATATTGCCAACCTCTACGGTGCTTTGTGGGAGTTTGCCCACGAGCAGATTGTAGCGGGACGCACCACAGGTAGGCACGGTGACAAAGTGATTGTGAAAGAGGCTGCTTTGTTGAGCCAAGCGATCAAGATTGGGGGAATGAACATAGTCCGCTCCATAGGCTCCAAGCTCCGGCCTGAGATCATCGATTGCAATAAACAGGATGTTTGGTGGGGATTTTTCCGTAGGATTTTGCAAGGCAAAAGATTCATGACAAACCGGCCAAACCAAGGCAACCGAAAGGAAAAAGGGTTTCAAAAAGGACATGCTTCAGAGGAAAATTTTTCTGAAAATAAGCAATCCAATCCGAAATCCCGGCGATCAACTCACCACCTTCACGCGGCGCGCCAAAGGAATACAAAGTAGGCTAAAAAAGATGGCTAGATAACCAACGTTATTGAAATTGGTGAGCTGCCCGAATTCATTTTCCCCGATGATCAGCCCCGCCCCAAGCGACGCCATTCCTGCCGCCAACTGCTGCACCGCAGAATTGAAACTTAGGAAACTGCCACGGTTTTCAGGCTTTGCTGTCCCTGTGATGATCGCTGCCGCAGGAACATAGCGTCCATTGGAAGTCACAAAAAACATGGTGGTGACCACCAGTACAATAGGAATCGGAGTGAGCCCGAGATGGGTGATGATTCCAATCGGAATCATGTTAAGCAACATGAAAATGGTGAAGATTTTAAGCTTGCCATGGCGATCAGAAAGCTTCCCAACCCAAGGCGAAGTAAAGATCGTAAAGGCGCCCCCTGCGATGTAGATGTAGGTGAGCTGCATCTCCGAAAAGCCAACATTGGCGACGTTATAGGGACTCAAAAAAGGGATGATCATAAACTGACCGAACATCATCATCACCGACAAACCAATCGCCCGCATTTGATTGCTATTACTGGTCACCCGAGATATCACTTCCAGCGGATGGGGCCTTCTGACTTCTTTACCCAAATGCTCGCGAATCGGAGGAATAAACTTAGATATCATGCCAAAGCTCAACAAGGATAGTCCTGTAAGGATGAAAAAGGGCGTATGCCAGCTGGAAAGACTTGCCAAAAATAATCCGATGGGAACTCCCATAACAGATGCAAACGAAAAGGCGGCCATAACCAAACCCATTGCACGTCCCCGTCTTTCATTGGGCACCACATCTCCGATGATCGCCAAAATCAGAGCTGAGGTCAGACCTCCAAAAACGCCCGAAAGGACTCTTGCAGCCAATAGTACTCCATAGCTCGGAGAAAGTGCACAGCCCAAGGTTCCGATGGTAAACCCGATGTACACCCAAATGAGGATTTTTTTTCGATCAAATCGATCCAGAAAAAACGCACCGAAAAAACTGGATACTCCTGCGCTGAAAGTGTAGGAAGACACCAATAGACTGAATTCTCCTGGGCCGATTTCGAAGATCCTCATTAGCTGCGGCCCAAGCGGCATCAGGATCATGAAGTCTACAATATGGATAAAGTTTATCGCGGCGAGCGTCCAAAGTAGCGCCTTTTCGTTTTGCATGTCTACAAGCTATGGTTTAAAAAAACCCAAAGAACAAGGTAAGAGTTAGATCCAAGATGTTGGGTCAGGAAATACCCAACTCGACAAAAGTATCGGGAATGGCCTCAATGATATCGGAGGCAATTGTCCCCCGCCGCTTCTTCCGTCCGGCAATTTCTCCTGCAAGTCCATGTTGAAAAACCCCGCAGATCATTGCGCGCTCCTCACTGTATCCCTGCCCCAGAAAAGATGTAAGCATCCCTGTGAGTACATCCCCAGCACCTCCCGTCGCCATAAACTGTGTGCCGGAGGAATTGAAAATATGTCTGCCGTCAGCCAAACAGATTACCGAATTGGCCCCCTTGATCAGTAGGTTAAGGTTCCACTTTTGGCAAAACTCAGAAGCCTTGGCTAATCGGTCTTGATGGTTTTCGGTCTTTCCCAAAATCCGGTCAAACTCTGTCAGGTGAGGTGTCAGAATACTGCCCTTTGGCACCAGCGCAAGCAACTCCGGATTCTGGGAAAGTATGGTGATCGCGTCCGCATCGAGAACGATTGGGTTAGTATAGTTCTTGAAAATTGTAGCCAGAAGCTCCGCATTTCTTCCCACGCCGATCCCCGGACCGATTGCTATCGCGTCAAATTTGGACAAATCCTGCGGCAGAGAAAAAGTGACCATGGCCTCGGGAACTGAAATCTGAACGATCTGCCGTTCCTCTTCTGCAACCAAAGACGTCACCAACCCTGAACCTGTCCGAAGAGCCGCCGTGCAAGACAGAATTGCAGCCCCCATCTTCCCCTTGCTTCCTGCTACAATCAAGATTTTGCCAAAGTCTCCCTTGTGTGAAAAACGGTGAAACTTACGATGAACACCTGCGATGTCATTTTCCCGCAGGAAAAAACAGGAACCAGAAAACCGACTATATTCCTCATCACCTATCCCGATGTCCAGCAGCACCATCTCGCCTGTGACTTGGCTATGCTCCGGAAACAGTAGCGATAGCTTCGGGAAAGCAAAAGTGGCTGTGTAGTCCGCCTCCACACAAGGTCCATCCAACAATTCATCGGAGGGCAAACCACTCGGGATATCGACCGAGACCTTCTTCCCAGCAAAAGAATTGATCCGCTGTATCACTTCAACGGCCTCAGATCTGAGCCGACCACTGAAACCTACGCCCAGAAACGCATCGATCAAAATGCCATCGGAGTCGGGATCAAATTCGCTCCATACTTTCTGTTGAATCTCCGAAGGAAGCTTTTCCATATTACTGAAGGCCTCAGGACTCATTTTAGCAAGTTCATCGAAGCATTTGAAAACAGCAACTACACGCCCAGATTGATGGAGGAGACGTGCGATGGCAAACCCATCTCCGCCATTGTTACCCGCTCCGCAAAAAATGTGAATTTGCAATGCATCATTGAGGGGAATTGTTTTCCACCAAGCAACGAACGCCAAAGCTGCCTTCTCCATAAGGTCCAAGCTTGTGATCCCATTGAACTCAATGTGGGCCGCGTCGAGCGTTTTGACTTGTTTGCCGGAAAGTATCTTTAGCATAGTCAGGTAGTCGTAGCAGAAAACGATTTTTTGGGGATAGTAACCAAAACCAAGAAGCCCAAACCTACGACAAAGAACACTCCCAGAGAAAGGGCGCTATTCCTCATACTTCCAGTAAGCTGCTCGATTACACCGTAGGAAAACGTACCGAACACAATAGCCAATTTTTCAGTCACGTCATAGAAGCTAAAAAAAGAGGCATGATCAGTCGTTTCCCCCGGGATAAGCTTGGAAAAAGTCGACCTTGAAAGCGACTGGATTCCTCCCATCACCAAACCCACGACAAATGCCAGAGCGTAGAACTCGTACACCGTATAAACATAGTAGGCCGCCCCACAGATCCCAATCCAAATAAAAACCAAGATCATCAAACTGACCTTATTGCCAGAAATCTTTGAAATATAAGCAAAGAGGTAGCTGCCTGCGATCGCCACCAATTGGATGATCAGGATCGTCAATATCAACTGATCCCCGGGCAGGCCCAGTTCCTTGTCTCCAAAGGATGCCGCTAGATACATTACTGTTTGTACTCCCATAGAGTAAAAAAAGAAGGCCAATAGAAATCTCTTTATCACAGGAATCGTCTTCACCTGAGAAAACACCGTTCTGATTTCGTGGTAGCCTTTCATGAGCAGCTTACTTTCTATATTCTTCTTAAAGGGATTCTTGGGAAGATTCCTGAAGGTGATCTGTGAAAAACCCGCCCACCAAAGTCCGGTGATTAAAAAAGAGAAACGCGGAGCAAAACTTCCCTCAGGCACCCCAAATGCTTCCGGAAATTGAATAAGAAGTAAATTGAATACCAGCAAAATCACACTACCGGCATAGCCCAAGGCAAAACCACGCGCACTGAGGAAATCGTATTCATACTCCTCAGCGATCTCCGGTAGATAGGCATTGTAGAATACAATACTGCCGGCGTACCCGATACTGGCCAAGATGCTGCAAATGATCCCAAATTCTAGGTTATCTCCTTCGAAGAAAAACAAACCCGCGCAAGCTGCCGACCCGAGATAGGCGAACAACTTCATGAAGGACAGCTTCTTTCCGGATGCGTCGGCGATCCCAGACAGCAACGGTGACAAAATTGCGATAACCAAGAATGAGAAGGAAATCGAATAAGAATAAAGAACCGTATTGATGACTTTCCACCCGAAAAAATCAACCAAATCTGAACCGTCCGTACCTTTGGTGACACTGTTGTAATAGACCGGAAAGATCGTGGACGTGATTACCAGACTATAGACCGAGTTGGCCCAATCGTACATGGCCCATGCCCGGTGAATCTTCTTCCTATTAGGGAGTTCTATCTTCATAGCTTAAAACAAAAAAGCCATTCGACTAGCGAATGGCTTTAATTAGAGAGATTGAAATCTTATTGATTCACTTTTGCTGTGGAAGCGTATAATACACGTCTAGCGTCAGCATTTCTCAATTCAGTCTGAACATCGGAAATCGGCCCCATACTTACATCTCTATCCACTTTCATGGAGATAGTGATGAGTCCTCTGTCCGCCTCAGGAAGCATATCGCGCTCTTGGTTGACCCACTGAACAAGTTCTGGTGGGCTAATCAATACGTCATTCGCCTGAATTTTAGGCTCGGAACCGTAAAGCGCTGTTTTCTTAGGCTTTCCAATAAAGATGTACGAAATCAACGATTTCTTCTGAAGCTTCTGCAATTGGGTCGCCTGAGGGATTTTTTGTTCTACCAAAATCTCCTGCTCTCTCATCACGGTAGTTACCATGAAGAAGAAAAGCAACATGAAAACAATATCTGGAAGCGAAGCCGTAGATACGGAAGGTTCAGCTTTCTGTTTTTTTCTAAACTTTGACATATTAATTCCCTCCTATTTTATCAGGCTCCGCAATAGAGATTGCCATCGGAATTCCTTGTTTACCACGGTCTAGAAGCGCTTGAGTAGCTTCATCGTCTCCTGTCAATTTACGATACTCATCAGAGGTCAAGCCAACTCGTTCGGCATAGATATCGAAATAGGCTTTTTTGGCCATATCGAATACTTCCAAATACACCTCGTAGCTAGTACCTCGGTTGGTCTTGATGGAAATTACTGCCTCCCCCGGATGATCTGAAGATTCAGGCTTTTTCATAGACTGAGCCTGTAGCGACGCCGGAAGCGTCTGGTACAAAGCTCTCGCATCGTCGTCAGGCAATCCAAAGTTTAGGACAAATTCCTTGATTTCTACATCAAGTCCCTCTGCGTTCCGTCTATACTCACCTTCTACCAAAAGATCGTCATTTGCGTTGATCAGGATATTGTAAATGTTACGCTCGTTCTTTTGAATATCTGGTGGAGGAACATTCGGATCTAACTTCGGAGGAAGGATATTCAAAATCCCCTTATCCGAAGCCATCGTTGTCGTGACGAGGAAGAAGATCAAAAGAAGGAAGGCGATATCCGCCATGGACCCCGCATTGACTTCCTGACTCCCTCTATTTTTACTTCTTGCCATAATTACTTGATCGCTTTGTTGAATTCAGTAAACACAATACCGACTAATGCAACAATTATCAAAACATAGGTAGTGTACAAACAACCGCCGACGATTTGAGACATTTGCGGCGTAAGATTAAACGGCTCACCCTCGAATTTTGGAAGGACTTCATTGCCTGAAATACTGTAGCAAATGAAGAACAAAACCGCAATCGCGACAATGGCAGCGCCTACTTTTACCAAGCTCTTTGGATCATCCAAAGACTTGATCAACGGAAGCAGGATGGAGACCACTGCTCCGACTCCCACTAGCGCATAGCTCACGTAGAGCATGATATCATAAGTATCCATAGTGATTTCTTAAGTTAATTAGGAACTGATTTAGACAATTGGGAAGTAAAAATTACTTACCGGTCAATTTGTGCTTAACCAATACATCTACCAAAGAGATAGAAGCTTCTTCCATGTCGTTAACCAAGGAGTCAATTTTAGAAACTAGGTAGTTGTAGAACAACTGAAGGATAATCGCAACGATCAAACCAGCTACCGTAGTCAAAAGGGCGATTTTGATACCACCTGCTACGATTGAAGGAGAGATATCACCAGCTGCTTCGATGGTATCGAAGGCGAAGATCATACCGATTACAGTACCCATGAAACCCAACATCGGAGCTAGGGAGATGAAAAGAGAGATCCAAACCAAACCTTTTTCCAGCTTGCCCATTTCCACAGATCCGTAAGCAATGATCGATTTCTCAACCATTTCGATTCCTTCGGAATATCTCATCAACCCTTGGGTAAAGATAGAAGCAACAGGACCTTTGGTGTTTCTGGTCACGTCTTTTGCCGCCTCAATACCGCCAGAAGACAATGCATCTTCTACTTTGTTGATAAGCTTCTTGGTGTTGGTAGTCGCCAAGTTCAACGTAATGATTCTTTCCAAAGCGATCGCAAGACCCAAGATCAAACAGATCAATACCGGAGTCATGTAAACTGGATCACCATCGATGAATTTCTCTTTGATTACCTGATGAAAGCCTTGCTCCTCAACGACGATCTCATCGTCGACCATTGTAGGAGATGCAGCAGGTGTTTCTACTGCTGGAGTTGCTTCAGTGGCAGCAGTGTCTGCGGAAGCATCTTGTGCGTTAGCGAAAACAGGAACAAACATGATACCTGCAAGCATGAACAAAGCGATTAACTTTCTCATAATGTGTTTTTAATTAGACTTTTGATAAAGGTTAAATGGTTTCCAGATTAAAATCGAGTTTTAAAGTTATGATTTTTTAAATTCAAAAAACAATGGGGTCTTTTAACTTTTTTGATACAATCCCTTGTTTAAGCCCTGATTAGGCCAATTTTTACATGAATGGATTGCCAAAATCGCATTTTTTGAGTGCTCCAAATACTCCATTGAATAATTTTTGAACTCTTTTCAACCGGTCATTTAAAACATTCTCACCGATCTCCAAGCTTATCCATTTTTTGCTGAAATACCCAATGCTTCGATCGATTTTTTAAAAATTAAAAACACAACTGAGAAATTGTGATTATCCTAATTATATCCAAAAAATGGTGGTTTCACAGTTTAGAACGTCGACTAGACTGATCGTTGACCCGCGAAAAAATACTGCTATAAACCATCTCAGTTCATTCCACTTCCTTATTTAAAAGGAAAGCATTCTGACAAAACTACTATTGTTCACGTGTTTACGATCGAATTTCATCTTTCAACTCCCTGAATTCAGTTTTGCCTTTGAGTGGGGTAAATTGCCCCTTCCGTGCCACCCAATAAAATTCAAAAGCTTTTAACGTTCAGCTTTTCCTCTCCAAAACTCCAGGCATTCCAGCATCTGGATCGTCGGGATCGTCAGGTGCTATAGAAAGATTACTTGGGTAACGGCCATCCTTTAGCTTCAGCAGGTGGAAGCTCCTCCACGAATAGATGGTCAGATTGCTCCAGCCGGCTGTTTGCTCGCTGACTATCATTCTCCGGATAGTCAGTCACCTAAAAATGACAGTTTTGGCTCCCATGACAAATGATGGCACAGCCACCCGAGCCACAAAAATTAGGGTTTCGGCAGACCGATGAAGATTTCCTTTTTGCCATCAGTATTAAGATCCAACTGTTGGTAGACGTACAGGCGGCCGTGGCTATCGATCCAGCTCTTCTCCAAGTCTTCTTTGTACAATCGCGCAGCGTCAACCCGACCAACCTAGCGACCTTCGTCTGATCATCCTGGGTTAAATTCTCCGCAGGCGCCACCGAATCGGTGAGGAGGGATTCCGGCACATATTCGTTTTGATCAGACACTGATCGACCCTGCCGCAGGAAAAGACAATAAGACCAGAAACAGGCAGAAACATTTCATGGGCTTCGGAGATAACCCAAAAACAGGAAGCTCGGACATGCCCCGACCTCATTATTATAAGACGACTTTTAGAATCTCAACCCTGCGGTTATAAAAAAGCCATTGGTTTTACCCAAATCGATCTGGTCAATCTCCTTCTGAATATTCGTGAGCGACCATTGGCAAGATAGGTCTAGATAAACCAAAGAGAGTTCTACTCCGGAACCCGCAAAGACTCCCCACTGTGAGGACTCAATATCGTTCTTGTCGAAATCATCAGTACTCCAACCCGTAACAAAAATACCCAGAAGCAGCCGCAATCACACTGAGTCCGACAGTAAAGTCAGAATTCCCCAATACACCACCCCTAATTCTGCTCCTTTCAGTCTATCGCTTGTGCAGCGTCCAGCCCAGCTTCACTTCGAAGACATAGTCCCGTTTGGAAGTCTCCAAGGGAGGCTTGTTGTCAGTATTGAGCATATAGTGAATACCGACGTTAAAATGGCTGAGAAAAAGATATTTCAAGTCCAGGTTCAGCGTATTTCGAACTCGTCCACGATCGGTGAAACTTGGGAAAAGCCCCCAGTCGGTCGTCAGATCGACATGGCCTCCGATCTTCCCATAGAAATGGGAGGTGAGGTCCCCCTCTACACTTGCGAAGGTTTGCGGGTTGTCGGTGAAAACCTCATGGTTGGAGAGCACGCCTCCTGAAAAGGACAGCACCTTGGCCTCCCGGTGAATGAGGTATCTCCCCCCTCCCGCTGTCAAGGTCCTCCGAATATCGAGACGCTGCTCTGTACTGGAAAACAAGTTTGCCTTACCATTTACAAACCATTCTTTGGGGAGGATGTAGGCCAGGGAATAATCCAGGGAGGTTCTGCCGACGATCTCCGCTGCTATCGCCGCCCCATAGTCCTGATAATCCAGCCGAGTGTCCCAGCGACGCGTGCGATATCTGGAGTTGAGGCCCAGCGAAAGAGCCAGGGTATTGTCCGTCTTGGCTCGGATGTAGCCCAAATTGATCCCAAGGGTAAAGCGATCTTTGAAGCGCTTCTTCTGGTCTTTGGTCAGTTCAAACACCTCCTTCTGGTCAAAAAAGTACAGCGAGTCGGGCGTACGAATCCCCACCACTCCATGGTTGGCCGAGTCCAAGACTAGCTCTCCCCTCCAATTTTTGTTTTTGGTATCGTTGAGCAGAAAACCTTCAGAACTGCTGACTTTGGCTATTTCGGTCAGCTTGATGTCCACCGCCGAACTCCTGTAGGCGGTCTTGAAATAAATCTTTTCGGCGCTGATCTTCTCCACTTTCCCGATCAGGAGATCGCCATAGCGGGTATAGAGGCTATCCTGGGCTATTGCCGAAGTCAATGCAAATAGCGTTGACAAAAAAACGAGTTGAAATCGTAGGTTAAACATGGCAGATAGGTATTCCGAAAAGTCAAGCAAGGAATTTCCTGCCGAATCAAGCACTCACTCCCCAAAAATCCAAATACCTACACCGAAACCAACGGGGACCATGCACGATCGCTGTTACATAGACCGGGTTGTGAATTGCTTTCAAATCAGTACTTTCCTAGGGAAATCACAGCGTTGATATGGATAATATACTTACCTGGACAGTTGTGAATTGCTTTCAAATCAGTACTTTCCTAGGGAAATCACAGCCTTTCGTTTCAACACCAGCAGGAACACCAGTTGTGAATTGCTTTCAAATCAGTACTTTCCTAGGGAAATCACAGCATCACTAGTTGAAACATCGATACGATTTCAGTTGTGAATTGCTTTCAAATCAGTACTTTCCTAGGGAAATCACAGCCGGACATTTCCAACGACTTGTTATAGAATCGTTGTGAATTGCTTTCAAATCAGTACTTTCCTAGGGAAATCACAGCTCGGAGGGTAACACGGTGATCAATGACGGTGTTGT